>MFJL01000036.1:0-24044 GCA_001779195.1 Candidatus Gottesmanbacteria bacterium RIFCSPHIGHO2_02_FULL_39_11 | reverse complement strand
TTCCTCAATATCCTGATGCCAGTCCCACAGCATAAGCATTAAAGCTCCACGGCGTGTGCCCCCTTGCTGAATAATATCTTTAGTTGCAACTGAAAATAGTTCTGCCCAGTTACAGGGACCTGAGGAAAATCCGTTTACTTTTGTAACTCGGGCACCACGCGGCCGAAGGGATGAGAGATTAATCCCCACTCCCCCACCTCTGGCCATAATCTCGACCATTTGTTTTAGGCTTTCCAAAATTCCGTCCCGTGAATCTTTAGGGGAAGGGATGACAAAACAATTATAGTAGGTGACTTTATATCCGGTTCCCGCTCCAGATAATATTCTTCCTCCCGGCACAAATTTAAAATCCGTCATGGCCTCATAAAACTTCTCTTCCCAAATCTTTTTCTGTTTTACACTCTTCTCATTTCCCGAAACCCCACGGGCAATCCGTCTCCACATCTCCTCAGGAGTCTGCTCGATTGGCTTTCCTTCTTTATCTTTTAAAGCATATCGATCAGAAAAAACTTGTTGACGAATTCCGGTAAGAGTCATAAGAGCAGTTCCTTTTTTTAATGTAATAAATATTTATAATAACCAGTTAAATAAAATGTAATACAGAAGTTAGAAATCGGATCAAAATCACATCTCTCTTCCATTTCAGTCTCAAGCTAATTTATTCAGCTCCCTTTCAAAATCCTCTACATCCACAAACCTGCGAAATACTGAAGCAAACCGGATATAGGCGATTTTATCTATTTTTTTAAGCTTTGTTGCAACCATCTGCCCTATTTTTTTGCTGTCAATTTCAACTCCGTCCTCGCCTCTTAGTTCCCGTTCTACCTCAGTAAGTATTTTTTCAGCTTCAGAAATTCCTACTGCTGTTTTTTCTCCTGCTTTTAAAATACCCATTTTCAATTTATCCCGATTAAAATGTTCTTTGCGGCCGTCTTTTTTGACAACAATAAGAGGTACTGATTCAATTCTCTCGTATGTTGTAAACCTTTTTACACACTTGCCGCACGAACGCCGGCGGCGCGTGGTTGTCAGATCCTCGCTGTCTCGTGTCTCAATAACATCTGTCTCGGTGTTATCACAATATGGGCATTTCATATTACAGAATCTAGTGTGCTTAGTCATCCTAAGACCCTGTATATAGGGTGTCAAGCCTTATATATTATATCAAACTATATCAAATATTTCAACAGCCTCATATGCGGGAAAAATAGAAACAGAGGCGAAAGTAAAACTACCTGCATAAAAAATAAGAGATTAAACTTACTCAATTATTTTTGAGGCACCCCCAACTGTGATGCTTTTACAGACGCTTTACTGTTGATTAAAAGCGCTTCTTTTAACTTATCAAGAGATGCCGGATCCGAAACCTGGAAAATAAGATTAGTTATAACTTCCTGATGTTTTTTGGCAGAGAGTCCTATTTTTTGAATATACCCTGGAGGGAATATACCCCTTCCTTTAGACTCGGAAAGTCGGTCCAGGGATGAAAGGAGATATCTCTCTCCTTTAATTAGCGTTTCTCCTGCCAGCTCTTTTTTCTTATCCTTTAAAAGTACTTTCCCCATTGCCAGATGCTTGTCTGAAAAAAGGAGAAGATACTCGCTCTTTTTGAGAGGATCGCGGGTCATTGCAAGAAGAATACGATCCCGAAGGTTTTTCATAAAATACAATGGATGAGACGGTAGCAATCCAGGGTATGGAAGAGTGTAGTCAATAGAAGGGGTAGGAGTGGAAATAACAAGAGATTGGTTTACCGCATAAGAAAACCTTGAAGCAGTTAAAAAAAGAATACACACTATTAAAATACCAAAGGCTACTTTCATCATGAGGAGTTGTATTATATCATAGGGAAAGCCCTTATCCGATCAGCCTACTGTCCGGACTTGACAAATAAAGCAGAGAGAGAATAGCCGGTATGACAATCCGAATATCAGAAAGCGATCTGGGACGGCGTTTATTACCGGGACGTTACAATGAAGGAGGCTGGTCGGGATGGCCTGATGGGGGTGGTTACTTGGATGGTATCGCAAGTGATCAAGACCATTTTAAAGGGGCTCAATTTCCTTTTGTATTCACTTCGGGACAATACCCAGAGCAACCCGAGTGCATTATGTTCAAAATAAAAAATCTAGCAGAAAATGTAGTCGTTTGTGACTTTTCTAAGGAAAGAAGAGAACAACTTGCGGGGAAATATGGAGGAAAGCCGGACGATTATGCTGCAAAATGGTACGATCATACCAATGATACAAGCGGTTTCATTAAACTAGGTGAAAATGCAAAGGTCCAAGGCATTATTGTTGAATCTATTAGGTAAAATCTTTCACCCCACCAGATCAAATTCCTTCACAAAAAAATTCACGTGGTTAAAAGTTTCATTATCAGGTTGATGGTTGAGAAAGATATTTTTTCGAAAGACGGAGGGATTCAGAAGTCAAGAATTGTTTGATATCTTCCCACGCAACACTTCTAATCATATGGGGCATATCTGTCTCCTCCGCTTCGTCGAAATAGCTTAGAGATTTGATGATCGTGAATCGGTTTTCCTCCCATTTGCCGTATTTCTTTTCGTAGCAGTCTATCATTGTTTCCGTATCAATGCCTTGTTTTATCAGCTCATAAAGATCTATATAATCTTTTTTGGTCCCCCTGTCCGTGATGGCCACAAGCTTCATAGCGGAAATGTCGTAAGGATGAGCGATAGCCACGTCGCAGTATACTGTAGTTGGGGCAATGAGGGGGTAGTCGTATTGGAAATAACTCATTTTGACTCCATTGAATACGCCAATAAGTGAAATTCCCTTTACCAGTTCCGCTTGAAAGATGCCTATAGCTTTGAGAGAATCCCGAAGCTTCATAGGATCGAAAAGCTCTGAAGAAAAAAAATCAAAGTCTATAGAGTATCTGTGGCCAAAATGGAGTGCTAGCGCAGACCCTCCGGCCAAATAGGCATTTTTTAAATGGTTGCTTTCCCCTAGTACTGCCAGAGCTTTCTGCGCATTGTCAGGTAAGACGGATCCAAACATCGTACCTCCTTCCGTGGAATTTCCAGGTAATTTGCCCAAAAAACGCCGTTCCAGGGGGAAAAATCTTTCACTTTCCGGAAGGTTTCGACAATTGTCTCCTTGGGAAAACTAGAAAGCACCCACCGGGCAGCATCAAGATTTCCTTTATCCAAAAGCCGGTTGACGACGTAGTAAGGTAACTTGCTTGGATTTACTTGACTTGCCTCTACATCCCAAAAGAACCGGTGAAACTCTCTCGGAAGTTTTGTTGGGAGACTTTTCTGTCTTGACATATAAAAAGTATATCAGGACCGCCCCCGCTTGACAAATAAAGCAGAGAGAGAATAGCCGGTATGACAATTAAAATATCGGAAGCTGATCCTTCTCTTCGGGATAGTAGCAGGAATTATGATAAAAAAAGGGGTGGTTTGATCCTAACTGTTCTAGCGGTAAAGACCGAGTCCGATTTCCTCTTAAACATACCGCAAACCGTCGCGGGGATGGATATCTATTACAAATTCCTGACCTTGTAACAGGAGTTTTCATGGATGTTCCCCCAGAAAATCGGAGGGAGTACGCAAAGAAGTATGGGGGAAATCCCAATGATTATGCTGCATGGTATAAGGATGGTAGTGATAACGCAACAGAGGAAAACAGCGGATATCTAAAAGTTGGAGAAGAAAGACAGGTGCAAGGTGTTATCTTTAAATCCCTTAGATAACTTTCTTACCCCACCAGATCAAATTCCTTGAGCTTTTTCTCCCGCTCTTCAGGGGTTGCTGAGAGAAGACTTTGCTGAAGCGCAACCATTTGAGCATACAATCCCCTTTTGTCTTTTAAAAGCTCCGCAGGAACCCCGTACTGCCCTACAACCCCTTTTGAAACAACTAAGATGTGGTTGGCGCTGGCTATGGTTGACAGCCTGTGGGCAATAATAATTGAGGTCCGGTTTTGAAGAAGTTTATCCAGTCCCTTCTGGACCAGTAGCTCTGATTTACTGTCAAGCGCTGAGGTTGCCTCATCCAAAATAATAATGGGTGCATTTTTCAAGATTGCCCGAGCAATTGAGATTCTCTGTTTTTGTCCACCTGAAAGTTTTACCCCCCTTTCGCCAATTATACTGCGGTATCTATCCGGCAATTTCTCTATAAACTCATGGGCATTTGCGGCAACGGATGCTTCAATTACTTCCTCATCCCGCGCACCTGGCTTTCCGTATCTGATATTTTCCATAATAGTCCCTGAAAATAGAAGTGAGTCCTGAAAGACAACCGCCATATTTGAATGAAGGGAGGATTGAGTAATATCTCTTATATCCACATCGCTAATATAAATAGCTCCGCTTTTAAGCTCGTAATATCTTAGCAGCAGATTTACAATTGTCGACTTACCCTCCCCGCTTTCCCCTACTAAAGCCATTTTTTCATTTCTTCCTATCTTAAATGAAATATTTTTTAAGACCCTATGAACCTTATCATAAGAAAAATCCACATCTTTAAACTCGATAAGATGTTGAGCAGATTTTGCTTTGCCACTTATGACCAACTTTTTAGCACCCGGTTTATCTTTTATTTTAGATACGGTATCCAGAATTTCGAAAAAATCTTTTGATCCGGCACTTGCCTGCTGAATCTGTCCTAAGATAAATGACATGGCAAAAAGAGGAAACCTGGCCTGTTGTATCAGTTGCATAAGAAGAGTCATCTCCCCTATGGTGTACCGCCGGTTAAACGTCCAATAAACAATATATGCAAAAGCTCCAAACAGAATTACATTCAAAACCAAACGCCGGGCAAAATCATATACATGCCATTCTTTGGACTGGGCAAGGGTCCATCCTTCAATCAGCTTGCGGGCACGGACAAAAGAAGCAAGCTCAATTACCTCTGCCGCAAAAGATTTGACAACTCTGATTCCCACTATGCTTTCAAAAACTCTTCCCTGAGAGTCATCGTTAACTTTATTTTTCTTCTCTTCATATTTTTTCCAGGCAAGAGTAGATTTATGAGAGATTAGAATATAAATGGGAAATAATAAAGTCAGGAATATTGCAAGAAGAAGAGAATATTTTGCCAGTAATATTATGGTGACAAGGGCGGTGAGGAAAAAAGGGAGAAAGTTATTCAGCATGCTCTGAATAAAGTCTGTAATTGAGGTGATTCCCCGATACATTTTGTTTACAATTCTTCCGGTTATTTCATTGTCGTAATATCCGATGTCCAAAGCTAATAAATGTTCGTAAAAAGTTTTTGAGAGAAACGTTTGTAACCGCACCGAAAGCATATCTCCAATCCACTGGCCAAAGGCAGTAAGAACGGTAGTAGAAAGATCAGCCGCGACAATCAAACTTAATAGGAAAATAAATTTGCTAAATTCAACCGGTGTTCCAGTCACCTTAGAAACGATAAGATCAACAATCTGCTTGGTAAGAAGTGGAACCGCAAGACCAAGTAAAGAAACGGTGATAATAAAAATCCCCATCCCGATATACCACCATTTAAACCGTCGTGTGTAGGAAATGATTTTAAAAATAGGACCCATATTTTAAAAAATTCTAAATTTGCCTAAGATATCTTGAAGTGAGATATGAGAAGTGGGTTCTTGAAGTGAGAAGTTGGATTATTTGATATCAAGAATTCTAGATATCTCACATCAGTATCCCACTTCCCATTTCTAACATCAAAACATCAAAAATAAGAAATTAGTGCTTAGAATTTCGAATTTATTTATGATAGTATATCTTCTATGACGGACAAAGATAAGAGGCTAAAATCGATACGGGACCGGGTTTTAAACCTCAAAGAATCTCCTCTGTATGAATATCGAGTTGCCAACCATTATTTTCCGGTAATCGGTGAAGGGAATCACGATGCAAAGATTGTTTTTATCGGGGAAGCACCCGGAAAAAATGAAGCGGAAACCGCCCGTCCTTTCTGCGGGGCTGCAGGAAAAGTACTGGATAAGCTTTTAGCTACGGTTGGAATTGACAGAAAAGATGTTTATGTTAGTAATATTGTCAAAGACCGGCCACCTGATAACCGCGACCCTACACCTTCTGAAATTGAGCTTTACTCTCCATTTCTAATTGAACAGCTTGAGATAATTCAGCCTAAAGTTATAGCAACGTTAGGACGTTTTTCTATGAAATTTATTTTGGAGCAATTAAATGTTCCTGAACAAACCCAGTCGATAAGCATACTTCATGGAAGACTTCTATCCGGAAAACTCTCCTTTGGAGACGTAAAAGTTTTAGCTCTCTATCACCCGGCAGTCGCCCTTTACAACGGGAATACATACAATACCCTTGAAAAGGATTTTCAGGCATTAAAGCAATTCATATAGCCTCATATCATGTTAGATTTAACATATTTTAACATGTACTTGACGTGTTATTTTCACTATGATAGTATATGTTAAATTTAATACATTTTAACATATACTTAACATGTTACAACCCTATAAGCTCGAAAAAGCCGACTTTTCTTCTCTAGATCAAACATCTCCAATAAGAGATGCGTCAACAAGAATACTTCCTAATGTAATAGAGGCTATTTACATGGTGAATGAGCCAGCTTATTTGTATTGGGATAAAATCAAATATTCCCCCAGAATACCTAAAAATATTCCCCCTGTAGCATTTTGGCAGTTTGTAAAAGAGATTAGAAAATACAATTCCCAAAAAACCGCTATCAAAGCGGAAAGCGGTAACTTTTACACCTGGTTTCACTTAAATTATACTGACGAGTTTCTTCATAAGATTGATATGCAACTCGGAAGCAGTAAGTTACCAGTTGATATTATTGATCCATTAGACCCGGAACAGAAAAAAAAGTTTCTAACCAAAAGCATTATGGAAGAAGCAATTGCCTCGAGTCAACTAGAAGGAGCCATAACGACAACCAATATGGCAAAAAAAATCCTTTCTGAAAAACGTAAACCTACAAATGAATCAGAAAGAATGATTGTAAATAATTACAAAACGATGCAGGCGATAAATCAGGAATATAAAAATAAAAAGTTATCTATTGAAGTGTTATTTGAACTTCATAAACTGATAACTAAAGATACATTAATAAATCAGGATAAAGAAGGTAGATTTAGACGAGACTCCGATGATATTACGATTAATGACCAGATGAATTACATATACTATATTCCACCTAAGGCAGACTTTGTATCTCTAGAAATAAAAAGACTTATTCTATTCGCAAACAATGAGGATAATAGCGGATTTATCCATCCTATTATTAAAGCTATTTTTCTACATTTTTGGATTGCAATATTGCATCCGTTCTATGATGGAAATGGACGCCTTGCTAGAACAATTTTTTATTGGTACTTACTGCGGGAAGGCTATTGGGCGATGCAGTATCTACCAATATCTCTTGTAATCAAAGAAGCTCCTCTGCAATATGGGATGGCATACGTATATAGTGAACAGGATGATTATGATTTAACCTATTTTTACGACTTTCACATGCGGAAGCTCATGCAGGCATTAAAAAATTTCAAAGATTATTTGAAAAGAAAAATTGAGGAAAGTAAAATGCTAGAAACCTCTTTTTATTCAAAACTTAACTTAAATCACAGACAAATTCAGAGTTTGCGTTATTTATTATCTCAAGGCGAAAATGCATATATTAATCCATCATCTTATGAAGTGCTATGTGGAACTAGTAGAACCACTGCTATATCAGATTTAAAAATCTTGGAAAAGATGAACCTTGTACAAAGTAAAAAGATGGGGAAATATAAAAGATATTATGGAACTAATGAGCTTAAGAAAAAAGTAACCAAGAAAAACAAACTCAATTAAAGAAATAAATTATTTCAATATGGGAGGTGGCCAGGCAACCGACCAGGGGACTTTAACTTCATCCGGCTGGACGGGAAATGTATATCAGGTCATGAACAAGGACCATGAGATTTGGCATTTTGTTTCCTCTTCTACGGCACCTTCTGTAGGATTGTCTCTTCACGGCATCATCAACTGGGATAGAAGATATAAAAACATGAAACGGCACTCCGCAGGCCATATTGTGGATTTTGCCATGCATATCTTAGGATGCAGTCCCTCCCCTCTTTTCCCCATAAAAGGAGATCATGATAAAAAAACTTTTTATTGTGTATCAGGGAATACTCGGAAAAGAGATACGGGAAAACCTGGAAAAAAAGTCCATTTATCTCCAACCGGGGCTTCCCTCAGACAAGCCCTTGCGGACATTGCGACTGGAATCGGTTGGAGCGGTTGCAGACGGGGGAACTCAGGTCCATTCCACGAAAGAAATAGAAAAAATTACAATTCCTAAAATAGAAGAGAGGGAAGGAAATACCGTCGTTTACTACACCATTTAACTGCTTTCTATTTCTTCTTCGGTTTATCCAAGCGATCAAGCCTCAGAAGCTTTACCCCAAAGTAAATAACCGTTGCGATAACCAGAAAGTCGATCACGTTTGCCAAAAAATCTCCCCACTTGATGTTGACACTCCCGATTTTTAGAGAATAATCTTTCAAATCCCCGGCAGCCCCCAGTACAATCCCCAGAATGGGATTAATAATATCTGTCACTAATGAAGTTACGACTTTAGATATTGATCCCCCCAGGATAAATCCGACCGCAAGACCGATAACCCCCTGTTCTCTTACAAAGTCAACAAATCCCACTACAATTTCTCCCCCCTTTTTTCTGAGAGGGACCTTTTCTTTTTTTACTTCATCGTTTTTATTTACAGGCTCTTCCATAGCTCTATTTTATATTTTCTGTCTTCCCTATTCAAGACTGTCATAACAGGGTAAAATAAAGAGGATGTATGAAAATAGACCATAAAAGTGCATATCATGATTACGAGATTCTGGATGAATTTGAGGCCGGAGTGGCCTTAATTGGTCCTGAGGTAAAATCCATTAAGCTTAACCATGCCTCTTTGGAGGGATCTTTTGTAAAGCTTGTGGGAAATAACCTATATCTTCTTAATGCTCAAATCTATCCGTATGAGTTTGCACACCAGGAAGGATATGATCCGAAAAGAAGCAGGCGGCTTCTTCTCCACAAAAAAGAAATTATCTCCATACGGTCAAAAATTCAGGGCTCTTCAATGACTCTAATCCCTTTGGCTTGGTATACCAAAAAAGACCTCATTAAGCTCAAAATCGCCTTAGCTCGCGGTAAAAAAGAGTATCAGAAGAAAGAGAAAATCAAACGCCGTGACATAGACCGGGATACGGAGAGGATATTACGGGGAAAAGTGAGATAAAATCCCATCCGCAACCACCGCGCCTTCTATAATTTGCAACGGATGACTGCCTTTTTGTCAGCTGTGGAGATGTCCGGGAGTGACCCGGAGTCCGAAGAAACAGATTAAAATCGTCTACAAGCGTAGTTTGTTGTAATAGTGTCCCTCTTGCGTATCCCAACAAACAATCAACACAAAAGGTGAGACTTAGTCTTTTCCCGCCGATTAGTCACATAGGCGGGAGCACTTAGGCTTTGTTTACACCGATAGGTCTTCACCTAAGAAAAAGATTCTATCGATGGCATTTGGCTTTTTACGCGAATGCGTAATTAGCTTGTGCTTCTCTGGCTAATCGTACTTTAGCAAGGAGTTCCTCACCGCGTGCGACTAGATCTTCCAGAGTGTCAGAAGTTTTACTGACAGTTGTTTTTTGATTCTTTTTACGAAGATAATCACTTCGGCTTGCAGATTTTAAGGTGCAACCTCGTCGATTCAATTCATCCCCGAGGCGTATATTATACCATATTAAATACGTCTATTTCATCTCCACCCCATATATCTTGCTTCCAACAACTACATATATTTTTTTATCCTTTTCACTGGCATAGAGAGTGCTTGCGTTATTGAGATTTTCCCACTGATATTGAGACTGATAGGTACCCTCTTTGTTAAAAACAACAATCCGAGAAAGGGATTTATCCAATACGTAGAGATTATTATTCTCCTCAACGGCAGATAATCCCCCGTAACTTGAGATGGAATCAGAAAATTCTCTATAGGTAAAATTCTGGGGGACTCCCCGGGTAAATTTATAAATTCCCTTACCACTTACTACCCACACATCTCCGTCAATTATGAGGGAAAATGCATCTGAAAAATCCTCCTGTGTATCGGTGCTAAGGTAGGTGTCTATTGGATAAAATCCCTGTTCAGCAGCCGTATATTTCCAAACCATGTTTTTTGCACTATCCAAAAGATAAATATTTCCTCCATAAGCACTAAGTGAGACTATGTCTCCCCATTTTTCATCGCGCGGAAAAACAACGGTTGATTTGCCGGAAGTAATATTAATTGAGACAAGTCCGAGAGAGTTTGCAATATAAATATTTTTGTCATAGATAGTTATTCCTTTTGCATCTTTGACGATTGTACTTCCCGCAAGTAGATTTGCCTGTTTATTATTAAAAGTGAGAGTATAGATAACCTGATTTTTGGTATCTAAAATTGCTGCGGTATTTTCAAATACAGAAATTATTTTCCCCTCCCCTTCAGGCTTTATAAACGTGATATCAAAAAACAGAGGAACGGTACTTAGCTTATAAATTTTGTAGGCTGCCAACTCCTCGTCTGTAATTTTTAACATCCAATCATAAGCTTTTTTATATTCATCTGAGTCCTTTGGGAATTGGTTAAGTAAGGGACTAATTTCAAGCTTAGCACTTGCTAAAAGCTCCCGCGCCCGGGGAGGATTCAGATCGACTAAATTTGCAGCTTCATCATACTGATCTTTAACCGTTATAAGTGTCGTATTTAAAATCTTTTCCCGTTGTTTATTTCTCGTCTCGCGAATGGTTACAAATAAACTCGCAATAAGAATCAGAGTAAGAACAAAAGAAACCAAGAATAAAATTTTCTTTTTCCTGATCTTCTTAGGATCCATTTGGGCATCTGATGAGTTATTTAAAAATGCTTTTTCTTTTATCACAGAGAAAAAATGAGATGCTTTTTCTTTGATTCCTGGCAGCTTGCTTTCGGAAACACGGGGTAACGAGGTTTTTTCGTTTTCCTGTTCAATTTTCAGAAAAATGCCCTCATCGTTTTTCCCCAAATCCTCAGACTTTAACATGTGCTCAATTATGTTTTTTCCAATACCTTCGGTTTTTTCTTTCGAAGAGATAAAAAGTTTATCGTTCATTTTTACTTCACCATAGGAAACATTTCCTTCTATTAATATCGGCCCGAATTTTTCTCCTCTTTTTAGAAAACATACTATGTCCCCCTGTCTTGCCAAGTACATCTTTTTCTCAATAATGAGTCCCACTAATACTTCTTCAATGGGAAAAAGTTGTCCTAATTCTTTTATAAAAGAGGATAAAAATGAGGGAGTAATTTCTCCGTTTGTTTCTTTTTCAAAGTAGTCCCACACAGGGTCCAGATTCTCAACTTTTTCATTCTCCCGTATTTTGAGAAAAATAAAGCCTTTTGAGGTTATTTTTACTTTATATAAAGAAGTCAGAGGTAAGTCAGATGACAATGGATAAAAAATCAGCCCTTTCATAACTAACCATCATTGTAATCGATTAGAAAAAAAAGAAAACAAATAAAAATAATCCAATTGAGGCAAGAAGATGGATAAAGGTGACGGTTAAAATAACCGGTGAAATCCCAGCCTCAACTACCCGTATCATCATTTTAGTTTGACGGAATAAAATAATAGAAAAAATAATATAGAAAAAAAATAGGCTCAGGAACACAATTTTAAGTAAAAATAACGGAGTGATTCCTAAAAACGTAAAGATAAAATCAAACATTAACCGTTCCCTCCCTCATCTACTCTATCCATAAGCTGATTGATGATATGCACAACCTGAACGGGACGGGGAACTGCTAAAAACTGAAACGCTTCCTCAGTCCCTGCTGTCTGCACAATTACATCTCCGTAATTAAATAGGGTTCGAATAAATCCTCTCGTCCGTTCTGTCACGTCTTCAATTTTGGAAATTCTGGAAGCCGCAAATTTTTTATTTAAAATATTTACAAAATCGATGTCAATTACCCGTTCATTGGTTACAATAGACACCGTAAAATACCACAAAAGAAAATTGATGAGTATGTAAGAGAGAGTAATCAGGTACCATCCCAAAAAAAGAACCGTTATAAATACGGGAGGTATCCAGTCAGGCAATAAATTTGCAGTGACAAGAAACGGAAAAAGAAAAATGGGAAATAAGATAAGAACAATGCTAAGGACAATCCAGGTGAAATTGGTTATAAAGTGTGCACGAAGAAGAAGAATAATTGTTTCCCCGGGTTCCTGAGTTTCAAAGCGGACTCCCTCCGGCATAAAAATATACGTTCCTACCATTTTATTTATTATTCCGGATTTGGTTGGACTTACAGATGGAGAAGATCCTGAAGTAGTTGGATGTGTGCTAAAAATGTCTGGCATAAGATTAGGTTCTAGGTTAAAGGTTCTAGGTTAAAGGTTCTAGGTTAAAGAATCTATCTAATTTTTTTATTTCTTTCACCTTTAACCTATCCCCTATAACCTATCTCCTCTCTACATTATACAACGGCCCTACAATTTGGATATTGGCAGGAGCCCGTACATTAAAAAAGTTCTTAAATTCACCTCCGTCAAAATTATTCTCCCCGCCGTCTCCTTTTATCATTACAGAGGTTGTGCGGCCACTTCCTTTATCCCAATCAACAGATATATCAGAAACGGTATTATACGGAGTTACTCCACGACTTTTAAGTTCATCTTTCACACGCCCCGGATTCCATGTCTCCTCGTTATCCGGATTTGGCTTATCCGGCTGGGAAAGGTGATTTGTAGTCCCTGAATCTTTTTTAGCCAGTAGAAGTACATTGACAATATCGGCAACTTCCTCTCTCTTTAACCAAGCGGATTTATTATATTCAGTTCTAAATCCCTGAGCGGCATAAAAACAGGGAGACTCTTTGTCAAAGGCACGGTCTGAAAGATCAGAAAAACTGCCCACATCCCCGCTTGCATCCCGCATCCTCTTCGTCCATGAGGTACTGCTTCCCCAGACATCTTCTGAGGCAAAGCTATATCCACCAAATGTTGAAGCATACCAGGCTTTTACCACGTTTCCTCCGGCAACCAATACTTCTCCTTCCGTTTCTTTGACAGCCCTTTCCCAGTCTCCCCCTTTATTCCCGCCTTTATAAACCTGGCAGGATTGCGTCGTACAAATCTGATTTGCCCCGTTATTGGTATAAGCGAGTGCGTAGGAACGGGCGGCAACGACTTGAGCTTTTAATGCCTCAAGAGGCCAGTTCCCCGGCATCTCATAAATTCCAAGCATGTACTCATCCAGCTTTTTATCTCCGTATCCTTCAACTTTAATAGTCGTATTTGGATCTCTTTTTTCAAATGAAACTCCGGAAAAATAAGCCTGCAAAATATCTTTATAGTTTTGACCTGCTTTTGCACGTCCCAATGCTCCATATTGATTAAGTCCTACCCGGTGGGGAATTCCGTATGTAAAAAAAGCAAAAGCAGACCCAAACCCAGGATCAAGTTTTCGATCATCCGTACAATAGAGAGGTCCAGCACCCAGGGAAGTTGGAAGGTTTAGACTTGCCAGTTTGGCAGCAACCAAAGCCTGCTGTTTTGCTGAAAGCTCTGCAATTTTCCGGGATAAAGTCGCCTGATATGATTTTGCTTTTCCTATTTCTCCCTGCAAAAACCCTGCTTGTTTATCCGTCTCTTCTTTAATGGCAGTTAGTCTTACCTTTTCACTCTCCAACTGGACTTTTTTATCTTCTAAATCTTTGATATACAAAACCGTTTTAACAATGGTATCCCTGTCATTTTCAACAATTTTCTTCTGATATCCGAGACTCCGGATTGCATCCTGTATGTTTCTTTTAAAAAGAAAAGAGATGCCAAGTGATTCAAATTCCTGATGGGACTTATACCAGCTTTTCACCTTTTCATTTAATAACTCCTGAGCCAATCCCAACAGGTGCTCTCCTTCAGTAACCTCTATCTGTTTTTTTGTAATATCTGCTTCCACTTGAGCGGTTTTGGCTTTGATAGCATTTAACTGTTGCTGGATACGATTTAAATCTTTCTCAAGAGGAGTAGTAGCAGAGACGGACATTTGAAGCGCTTTTTTTAGATCCCCCAATTCACTCTCAATATCTGAAAGCTCATCTGCATGGACAAAACTAATATTAACCAATAACAGATAACAGATAACAGATAACAATAATCCAACGCTGATTTTTTTAAGCATTATCTTTATTATACTATGTGAAACACCTCTTGCCTTGTATTTCGCTTCTATATAAACTGAAACTAATGCCTCATACAAAATCTTACTCTTCCAAACTTAAATTAAATAAGATAAAGCTTCTTCTGATATTTTTGGGAATACTTTTAATATCAGGAGTTGTCATCCTTTCAACCCCAAAAGGCTCCCTGGATAACCGAAATCGCGCTCAGGTAAGTGCCGATACAGATATCGTACCTGCTATCACCTCGGGAACTATATCATTAGATCAGCCCTTTGATATTCCTATAAATGTAATTAAAACCTCAGCTAGATCATTTACCATAAGCGGAGCGCAGGTAGAAATAAGTGCAAGCAGTAGGTTCTCTTTTAATAAAGACCAAAGTCACTGCATCAGTCCTTTTTCAGTCGAATTTAAAAGCGTTAACCCATCGACAAATACATTAACTCTCATGTGCAGTATTCCACAGCAACAACCATCCATTAGTATTCCCCAGGGAGCTGGAATTTCTTTTGCAAATGTAAATTTGACAATGATAAACGAAAATCCTGCAATTTCTGCACGGGTTTTCTTCAATCAAAAAAAGGTTATAGAGGCCGGAATTCCTAACCAGGCACCGGATGTAAGCGTAAAATCACAGGGAATATATGATTTCAACGTAACCGCACAGCAAGCGACAGTTCCGCCTGTATCCGGAACTCCCAGTCCGGTTCCTACTTTTATAGGAGCGGCCTGCGATTTATGCGGGTGGTGTCCGCCTGACAGTACCAATATTAATGGCAAACCCGGAAATTGGAATGAGTGTAATTCATGCTTATATGATGTCAATGGACTTGAGAAAAAGGGGACATATTTTACCGTTTTGGGATGCCTATCAACTGACAAGTCAGGTGCTCCTTTTATGCAATCCGCTATGGGGGTAGTATTTGGAGTTGCCGGAGGATTTGCTTTTCTTGCCGTGTTAATTGGAGCAGTTATTGTCCTCACCAGCAGCGGAAATCCCACCCGCATTCAAACCGGGAAAGACCTCATTTTCTCAGCAATTGTAGGACTTCTCCTTATCCTCTTCTCCGTATTTATCCTGAAAGTTGTAGGCTTTGATGTCTTACGAATTCCCGGAGTGAGGTAAAAATAGTATGAAACAAAAACAAAAAAATGTATATGCATTTATTGATAGCCAGAACTTAAATCTTGGAATTAAAGAGTTGGGATGGAATTTGGACTTTGCAAGATTCCGGATATATCTGAAAGATAAATATAAAGTAAGAAAAACATTTCTCTTTATTGGCTATATTCCAAAATATCAAACGCTGTATGATTATCTAAAAAAATCAGGGTATACTTTGATTTTCAAACCTGTTCTGGAATCAAAAACAGAAGTAAAACCCAAAGGTAACGTAGATGCTGAACTTGTCCTCCACACGATGATTGAATTTCCCAATTATCATAAAGCAGTAATCGTCACTGGAGATGGAGATTTTTACTGTTTAGTAGAGTACTTAATAAAGAAGAATAAGTTTCAAAAGCTACTTGTTCCAAATCTATACAAATACTCCGCGCTTCTAAGAAAGTTTTCTGAAAATATTGATTTTATGAATGGATTAAAAAGGAAACTTTTTCAAAAAAAAGAGGGGCATTAACCTTCGGACGGAACCTTAGGTGTGTCCCCTCATCGTGATAAAGTTATGATATCACTGATATACCAAAAAGTCAATGATTCGGAAACAAAAAACTACCTCGCATACATGTATGCGAGGCAAGTTAAAGACAATATAGCATGAAGCTCATTATTATGTCAAACGTTAAAGATAAAAATCTCAACTTAATTAATCATATTATTTGTGGATGCTGCCTCAGAATTCCCGGGGTGGGATAATATGAGATTAAAAAAACTAATAATTATTTTTTTCTTATTGCCCTTCTTTTTATTATTTCCTGCTCGAGCAGATGCAATTGGAGATCTAAATTTAAGTTGTGGATTTTCGATGATTGTAGATCCTCCTGAAAAATTGTCAGGAAATAACACTATTAATGGAGTAGTAGAGTCAATCAAATTCATATTCGATTTTAGTAAAATATCTCAAAGTGAGTGGGATAATATACCGGATGATACCTCAGAAAAACCTGAAATATTTAAAAATAAATTTCAAATAAAGATTGCTAACATAGGCGGTGCACAAAACTTTAATGTACCTGTTGATACTACATTAAATAAGAACTCAAAATTTGAGTATACTATTACCAATAATTTTATTTCTGAGGTGAACAACCCTTTTTGGCCAAGAACATATGAAATAAATTTAAACTATTTTGTGGGCCCCTTCCTTGAACAGTACCATTTATGTCAACCGAAGGCATATACTATTGTTAATAAGCTGGGAGCTGACATATCCGTTTCTCCAGTTACCCAAGATGGTACCACCTCCGCACCAAATGGGGGGGATATAGATGCATATTGGAAGGTAACTATTCAAAATGTTGACATTGATGTGCAATACCTTAAAGAGAATGATAAAAGGTTTGTAGTATCCTTAAATGATTCTGGGCATAGCTCCCAACTTAATTTCGATGGAAGAGATCTACTTTCAGACGGGGGTAATTTAGGTGTCGGTATACCACCGTTTGGAAATAATCACTATACTGACACAACAAATGGTAAATCAGTTTCTTTTGTCCTTAAACCATTATACGCTGGAAATACTGGAAGTAAAAGTATTGATATTTATATTTATGGAACTTCCCCCTCTTTAATAAAAAGCCTTCCATTTACAGTTTATCCTAAAGGACAAGCACCTTCTCCTACTCCTACACCCGGTATCTGCCCATTTGCCAGATGTAGTCCCCCTAATTGTTCAGGGGAATGTAGTTACTGTCCGTGGAGTTGTCCCAATTATGCAACGCCTGCTCCCTCCCGTCCACCCGCAGCCGATGTTACAACCTTGTGTAAAACTGCAAATACGGGGACTCCGGAGCTTTTGGGTAAATGTCTGACGTGTGCAGATAACGGAGGCATCTGGTCCGCAATTGGGTGTCTGCCTACGGATTTGGGTGAGTTTATAAACAAATATCTTTTTGTAACCGGTATCGGAATCATAGGAGGGGTAGCATTTTTATATCTTCTGTATGGAAGTTTCCTTATTATGACCTCAGCCGGAAATCCCGAGCAGGTGGCACAAGCTAGAGAAATTATCACCTCCTCAATCATGGGACTTCTTCTTGCTATATTTTCATTACTTATACTTCGAATCATCTCCGTTGATATTTTAAGATTACCAGGATTCAGTTAAACTATATAAATAATATGAAAACACTTCTTGCACAAGGGATTAAATTTCCCGGTTCCAATGTAACCATTTCCGGACCCCTCAATGGACCTAGCGCACACTTTAAATTTGATACTCTCTCATCCATTCCTTCCAATGCCATTACTCTTATTTTTCCCATAGCCGGGGCAATTCTCTTGGCCATGCTGATGTTTGGGGGATTTGAGTATATCACCTCATTTGGAGATCCCAAAAAAGCAGAACTGGCGCGCACTAGGATAACAAACGCTCTTATTGGGATTGTGATTATATTCGCTTCCTATTGGATTGTTCAGCTTGTGGACTATATTTTCCAGCTCTGCGTCTACAACAAATCCTTCAAGCAGTGCACACCCTAATTTCCAAAATAAAAAGCAGGAGAGGAGGCATGAGGTATGACCTTAATTAAACCTAAGTTTGCTTGCCCTTCAATAGTAAAAAGGTGAATTTGAGACTCCATGCTTCCGTTTTTACTTGCCGCCCTCTCCCCTATTAACGTATAGGGATCAGACATAAAGTCACTGTTTTTTATATTAAAAAATGAAATTACAGAATATGAATTGGAAGAAATATCATACATTCCGACTATGGGAAACTCCCGAAGATATTTTATAGTCAGGAAAATTTTATCTGAGGAAGGAAACCATACGGCTTTACTGTCAAATCCTTTCTCGGCATAAGATGCGGGAAGATTAACTGAGGTAAAGTCAAATGATTGAGGTTTGATAAGACTTGCAGAAGTGTTGCCGGTTAAATCTTTTATATACCACTCATTATTTTCATTCTCGGAAACCGAGTAAAGAAGTTTAGTTTCATCCGGAGATATAGAAATAAATGTTATACCATCTTGCGAAACCAGCATATCCAATTGTTCCGTTTCAATGTTAAACACATAAATTCCCTTACTTCCCCATATTAAATACTGTCCGTTTTTCAACCATTTAAATCCACTGATTGGATAAATAGGAATGGTTAACTCCATAAAGATTGTCGGCTCATCGGTAAAAAATACTTTACTAAATGAACCGACAGTGTCTCCATATAAAATGGAAACTTTTTTTTCGTCCGGCGACCAGGCATAATCGGTGAAATTTTGCACCCCTATTTCAACTGTTTTTTTCCTTCTCTGTTCCACGTGATACACAACGACCGATGATGTACTTGCCTGTCTCTCACTTATCCAGGAAAGATATGATCCTTTAGGCGACCACTTTAAGCTGCCTGATGGGGTTGTTTCATTTGCAACCAGGAGATTCGTACTTTTTAAATCCGTGTTGTATATATCCTTATCCTGTATGTAGGAAAGCCTTCCTAGAGTTATCTCACCGGGTGTCGGAGTAAGCGTAGAAGTGGGAGTAAGAGTAGTTGAAATAAAGACAGAGGGAGATGCAGTAGGTATTTGAACTATTGGAGTAACTGTAGGAATAAAAGTTGCACCAACAAGTGAAATAGTAGGAAAAATAGGAGTTGAGGTAATATTCCGATTTTCATTGGTTCGATATATGGAAGTTGCAGAAGGACCTGTCTCTGAAGATGTTATTTCCGATGTTTTTGAGGAAGTTAAAAACAAACCAACCAGAGAAACTGCCAGAGCGAAAAGGGCAACTGAAAGAATAACTATCTTTTTCTTCGTAAGCATTTATTTTAGTATACAATTGTTTATTGGATAATTGGAACTTACACATTGTCATTTCGGGCTTGTTTACTCGGAAAATCCGTACGGATTGTTTCGAGACCCGGAATCCATCTTTAAAGGATTAGATTCCCGCCTTCGCGGGAATGACATTGCTTCGCGGGGTTATTCCCATTCCATCGTAGCCGGAGGTTTAGTGGTGATATCATAAACTACCCGGGTTACTTCAAAAACCTCTGTCACAATTCGATTTGAAATTTTAGCCAAAAGATCATAGGGTAATCTTACCCATTCTGCCGTCATGGTATCTTTGGATTCAATTGCCCGTATAGCAATTGTCTCTCCATACTTTCTTTCATCACCCCCCACTCCCGTTGTTTTAATTCCGGCAAGAACTGCAAATGCCATCCAGATATCTTCATAGAGTCCCGCTTTTTTAATTTCTTCGATAACTATTGCATCTGCTTTTTTTAAAATCTCAAGCTTCTCTTTTGTCACTTCTCCTATGATGCGAACCGCAAGTCCCGGTCCCGGAAAGATATGTCTCCATATCATTTCTGGAGGAAAATTTAACATTTTTGCAATCTCCCGAACCTCATCCTTATAATATTCCCTAAGGGGTTCAATAATGGTGAATGTATGAGCCGATGGTATTCCTCCTACATTATGATGTGTTTTAATTGTCTGAGCATGCTTTGTGCCTTTGCTTTCAATCACATCCGGATAAATGGTTCCCTGTATTAATATAGGTTTACCTTTTGAGGGTTTACCCTGAGCCATGCGAAGGGCTTCCCGTTCAAAAATACGGATAAAAAGTTCTCCGATAATTTTTCTTTTTTGTTCCGGATCTGTTATTCCCTTTAATGCTTTTAAAAATTCATTTTCTGCATAAATAACTTTTAAAGGAAGTTTTACTTTCTCATTAAACGTCTTTTTAATCTGTTCTGTCTCCCCCATTCGCATAAGTCCGGTATCTACATAAAAACAAGTTAAGTTATCCCCGATTGCTCTATACGTCAAAGCCGCAGCAACGGCCGAATCAATTCCACCAGATAAAGCACAGATAGCTTTTTGGCTTCCAATCTGTTCCTTAAGCTTAAGTACCATATTTTTAATTGATTGATCATTTATGCGGCTTTTTAACACTTTGTCAAGTTTTCTTTCAACTTTAGTTTTTTCCTTACATACTTTTAGAAAATTAAATAGAATTACATCTCCAAATTCTGTGTGGTGAACTTCAGGATGAAACTGTATTCCATAAAACTTTCGCTTCTGATCTTCAAATGAGGCAATTTTAACTGTTGGAGTAGACCCGGTAACAATAAATCCGGCTGGAGGCTCTATTACCTCATCGAAATGACTCATCCATACACCAAATGTTTGTTGGGGAATAGTTTGAAATAAAATATTTTTTTCTTTTTGGTTAATATCAAAGGTAGCAGGACCATATTCTTTCTTTGTTCCCGGATCTACTTTTCCACCTAATAGTTGAGACATTAACTGTAGTCCGTAACAGATACCTAATATGGGAATGTTTTTTTTAAATATTTTTTTATCAATTAACAAACCATCTGTTGAATATACAGAGGAAGGTCCACCGGAAAGAATAATT
Organism: Candidatus Gottesmanbacteria bacterium RIFCSPHIGHO2_02_FULL_39_11; assembly: GCA_001779195.1. Classification (GTDB taxonomy): domain Bacteria; phylum Patescibacteriota; class Microgenomatia; order 2-02-FULL-39-11; family 2-02-FULL-39-11; genus 2-02-FULL-39-11. The sequence goes on along the minus strand of MFJL01000036.1, from coordinate 3,272 downwards.
CCGCTAGGTTGTAGTTCTTCAATGTTCTTTAAAGCTTCATCAGGAAGAACAATTTTAGTTTTTACACCTTCTTCTTGAATTCTTCTTGCAATAAGGTGTGTAGTTTGTGACCCGAAGTCGATGATTAAAATCATAGGTTAAAGGTGAAAGGTTAAAGGTTAAAGGTGAAAGGTTAAAGGTGAAAGATGAAAGGTAAAAAAATTAATAATGTCCTTAACCTTTAACCTAAAACCTAGAACCTAGAACCTAGAACCTAGAACCTAGAACCTGATAATATCATGCGGAAAACTTTCAATTAGTGACGCCTGAGTGATCTGTATAAACTCAGCTTTTTCCTGAAGCTCTTGTATGGTTCTTGCTCCAACATAATACATACCGGTCCGAAGTCCTCCCACAAGCTGAGAAATCACATCCTCTACACTTCCCCTGTACCTTACTAACCCCTCAACTCCTTCTGGAACTAACTTTTTTTCCTGTCCTTTTCTATATTCCTGTCCGTACCGGGCTGCTGATCCTTCTTTCATAGCTGATACTGATCCCATACCCCGGTATGTTTTATATTTTTCTCCGTTTCTTTCTGTTATTTCCCCGGGAGCCTCATCCGTTGCGCCTAGTAAAGAACCTAACATAACCAGATTTGCCCCAATCGCAAGAGATTTTACGATATCCCCTGAATACCGTATCCCTCCATCAGCAATTATAGGAATTTGCTTTTCATTCGCAGCTTTTACTGCTTCTTCAAGAGCTGTAATCTGGGGAACTCCCATTCCTGAGACAATCCGGGTAGTACAAATGGATCCCGGCCCCATTCCAACCCTCAGAACATCTGCTCCTGCATCAATTAGAGCTTTTGCTCCTTTTTGAGTTGCGATATTTCCGGATATTAAAAGCACTTTTGGGTATTTCTCTTTTATATAGGAAGTAGCTTCGATGACATATTTGGTAAACCCGTGAGCGCTGTCTATAAGAACTGCATCCGCTCCCCCATCAATAATTCCTTTTAGTCTTTCTTCAAAATCTTTCCCGACACCGACAGCAGCGCCAACTAATTTTGTTTTATTTTTTGCTTTTTTAATCTCATTTACCTCTTTCTCAATCGGCATATTTCGGTGAATAAATCCCATTCCTCCCAAATTTCCAAGGGTTATGGCCATACCGGACATGGTAACTGTATCCATGGGAGAGGATAAAATAGGAATGGAGAGATGTATTCCTTTGGGCAACTCTATACTTACATCCGTTTCTTCCCGCTTAAAATCAGCAAATCCGGGAATAAGTAAAACATCATCATATGCAAGACCGTGTTTCATTATTTTCATTTTATAAACGTTGCTTTCCTGGCAACTTCCGTACATTTTTCTAAATCTTCTTTTGTTAGAATATTATTTTCCAATAAAAGCTCATATTCCTTTACTAAATTGGTCTTAAGCATTTCAGGACCATCCGTATTAATGGTAAAAGGGACGTTAAATTCTTTCAGTTTTGAGAAAATAAGCTTAAAATCATTTAGATTTTTAACAACGGATGTATGAACATTAGATGTAGGACAAACTTCGAGTACAACTCCTCTACTTGCCAGTTCTTTTAATACATTTTCATCCTCAATAGAACGAATCCCATGTCCGATACGATCAGGATTTAAAAGATTTAATACTTCCATTACCTCGCAAGCGTCCGTTGCCTCTCCAGTGTGAATAGTGACTCCAAGTCCTTCTTTTTTACAATTTAAAACCATGTCTTTTATTGAATTCATCTTAAAATTCTTATCGATGGGACCTCCAATATCTACTCCCACAACTCCGTGATTTTTATATTTGATTGCTTTTTTTGCAATAATTTCATTTAATTTCTGAGGATAAGTGCGGTGAAACATAAGAATGAGTCCTGCCTTAACTGGAAATGCCAACATAGCCTTTTCCATTCCATGAATTGCAGAAAGAATAATATGGTCTAAATCTCTTTCTCCTCCCCGGTTTCGAAGCATGGGATTAAATCTTATTTCAACGGTTGTGATATTACATTTTCGATACGCTCCTGAAATTATGGAATATACGCTTTTTTCCATGGCCTCAGGAGAAGATTGAATCAGTTCAGTCCAGTGAAAAAGATCCAGATACTTCTGGTATGTCGTAATTCCGGAAACCGCGATAAGATCTTCAAATTCCCAGTAATTTTTGGTGGGAAGCTTGATCCCCTGCATGTGGGCAATCTCCCACATGATGGGAGGATCCACAGAGGATCCTACATGTACATGAAGTTCAGTTAGTTCGCCAAAGTTATGAGTCATACTCTTTTTCTCTCTTTCTCCTTTTCGCTCTCTTTAATATATTTTAACAGTTTACTACTCGGTACAACAGCTTTAATAAAATTGGTAACAGTAATATCTTTAATCTTAGTTTTTGAGATCATATGTTTACCCAGTGCAAGGGAAAAACCAATTTCTACCGTTACTGCAGGACCCAAGTAAGCGCCTTTATTGAAAAAATAGACAATATCAGCTTTTCTTATATTCTCAAGATGCAATAAAGCTCCCTCCCCCTCCCACCGGGTAAGAGTGGTTTTATCGTACTTTTTATTTTTAAGAAGTTCCGGTTTATGTCCGTGTCTGATATGAGAGGGAAATGGGACAATCACTTCAAATCCAGCCTTTCGAAGAGGAGAAGCAACTACCTCCATCTCTTTATAAAACTTGAAACTTCCGCAAAGAACAACCGTCTTTATAGAATTTTTTGAAGTAGAAGTATTAGAAGAATTAATTGAAGAATTGCCAACCATATTTGATGGTACCATAAAACTGTTTTTTTTCCAAATTTCTGTCCGGCCTAAATTCAGTTCAACCCCTTCTTACGATATACCTCTTAAATTGTATTTTACTCTATTTAAACCCTAGAAAGCTGTTTGTAGTGATTCTTTCACGGAACGCCGATCGCTTGTGCCAATTATTTCTTTCCTGTAAAATAATTCAACATACCTATGTCAGACTCTCCTTATCGCAATATCACAATCTCAGGAAAAATTGCCGTGGGATCAACCACCCTATATAGACGGCTAAAAGAGGTACTTGCCCCTCAGGGTTGGTCATTTTTTTCAGGAGGAGAATATATGAGGGGGTACGCAATTAAACATAAACTTATCGATCAGTATGAATCCACTCATCATGCGGCAAGCGTTTACTCTGATCAGGTTGATATCGATTTTGATCGGATGGTTGCAAAAAAACTAAAAGATGAAAATCATCTGGTAGTTGAATCAGATCTTGCCGGGTTTTTCTC
>MFJL01000035.1:3566-7407 GCA_001779195.1 Candidatus Gottesmanbacteria bacterium RIFCSPHIGHO2_02_FULL_39_11 | reverse complement strand
TTTTAACTTTACTTAAGCCAGTAATTTGTATAATTTACATTTCATGGTATGAATAGTATTCTAAATATATGGGATACTATGGCAAACTTGATTTAAAACAAGAAGTAATAAACTTACGAAGAAAAGGATTATCTTACAGAGAAATTGTACAAAAAGTTCGCGTATCTAAAGATACTGTTAGTAGATGGTGTGAAGATATTAGACTTACGGCGGATCAAGAGAAAAAACTTCAAGAAAAAAGAAAGTTCGGACAGAAGAAAGGTTCTATGATTGCCGCGAATCGGAAGCGTCAAAAAAGAATTGATGATACTGAGAAACTATTTTTGGAATCTAAAAAAGAATTGGGTCAAATATCAAAAAGAGATTTTTTCATATCAGGAATTTCTCTATATGCAGGAGAAGGTAATAAAACTGATCGGCTTGTAGGCTTTGCTAATTCTGACTCAAAGTTAATTAAATTTATGACTTTATGGTTTCAAGTTTTTTGTGGGATCTTACCTAATCAGATGAAAGGAATAATATGGATTCACGATACTAATGATGTAACTGAGGCAATACAATATTGGTCTAATTTAACTGGTATTTCTGTTTCAAACTTCTATAAATCCTATATAGTCAAATCAAAGAACGATTCAAGAAAAATAAGGAAAAATATTCATCAATACGGTGTATTTTCCATACGATTAAGTAACGCAAAAATTCATAGAAAAATAATGGGATGGATTTATGCTTTATTTACTGGTAAAATACCCTCTGTACCTTTACATTCCCCTGTAGCTCAACGGTAGAGCGGCTTCCTGTCATAAGGCAGCGCTTCAGCGAAAGCTGTTGTGTAAAATCGGGCTAATTCGGGGAAACCCTCCTTAGTTCTATGAAGGGTAATCCCGAGCTAAATCCACCGAAGAGGCGGAAAATGTGTAGAGACTATATACCCGATCCCGACTTAATCGGGAATGAGATAGTCCAAGCCTTTTGGTAACAGAAGGGTTCTTGTAAGAAGAAGGTTCCTGGTTCGAATCCAGGCGGGGGAGCCAGTTTGCACTTAATATACCCAAATTGGGGTACCATGTATTTATGAAATTTAGTAAATATATAAATATTGCTATTTTGTTTGTTGTGACTTCAGCAATATTAGTTATTTACGTTATTGTTCAAAAACCGAAACCTGAATACAAACAAGGTCCAATTGATATAGCCTGTACAAGTGAGGGAGGAAGATTGGAAATGGGTGGGTTATGTTGTTCAGGATACACGGAGAAAATCAATATTGATGGTAATCGCACTTGTACCACAACTAAAAATTCCCCTGAAATTAGTTGTCTACAAGATAATGACTGTGGATTAAATATATGCGATTGTAAAGCGATGAATGATTCATACATAAAACCCGCAGAAAAAGCATGTATGAGAGTGTGTAGCGGTACACCAAAATGTGTTGAAGGAGAATGTCGTTTAATTAAGTAAATTAAAGAATATTCACTTTTTCGATTTCCTCTCTGATTTGAGTTATCCTTCGGCAGGCTCAGGACTATAGCAAGCCTAAAGTCAGAGAAAGCCTGAATAATACGTGATAAACTTGTGGTTATATTAGAGTTACGATTCTCGAACCAAAGCCAAAGAAGAAAAAGAAATTGTATAAGGTAATATAATATAAAAGTATGAACAACATTAATAGCAATAAAAAGGCCCGCCTGCCGGCGAGGCAGGAGTTGTCGAGAGAACAACATGAAGAACTACTAGAGAGCTTGAAAGCCCGTTTTGAGAAAAACATGAACCGCCATAAAGGTTGCCAATGGGCCAAAGTACAAGCAAAGCTGGAAGCGAGTATTGAAAAACTGTGGTCACTTTCAGAAATGGAAAGAACTGGCGGTGAACCGGATGTTGTTGGTCGTGATTCTAAGACAGGGCGCCTGCCTGCCGGCAGGCAGGAATACATTTTTTATGATTGCTGCGCGGAAACACCTCGTGGCCGCAGAAATGTTTGTTACGACCGTGAAGGGCAGGAGGGAAGGAAAGCATTTAAACCAGAAGATAACGCTATTGATATGGCAGCTGCCATGGGCATTGAACTTTTAACGGAAGAACAATATCGCCAGTTGCAGAAACTTGGTGCCTTCGATACGAAAACGTCGAGCTGGGTGAAAACACCAACTGACATTAGAAAACTCGGCGGCGCCCTCTTTGCTGATCGCCGCTACGGCACTGTCTTCGTATATCACAACAGTGCACCCTCTTACTATGGCGCCAGGGCGTTTCGTGGCTCGCTTAGGGTCTAAATTTTGCACAGAACTGTTTAGACTAACAGCTATCTCAATTTTCCTGTTCCTGAAAAGGGGATTATTTTGCAGTTTTATCAAAACCGAGGCTAATTAAGAACCGTCCCCATATCCATATCAGAACCGTCCCCATATCCATATCCATACCGTCCCCATATCCATATTAAGAACCGTCCCCATATCCATATCCCCCCATATCCATATCCGTCCCCATATCCAACAACATTGATAAGGTTTCCACCGTATCCGGGAATTAAGGCGTCTATAATAAGTATTTTGGACCCTCTTTTTACCAACTCAATCGCCAGATTGCTCCCGATAAATCCCAATCCGCCGGTAATCAGAATATGTGCATCGCGAAGCTTAGACGCTAAATGAGCATTTTTCATGGATGTGCTAGGATTATAGCAAAGTATTCAAATGCCGGCTAAAAGTTCCCTCGGCTATTTGTTCTATGTTCTATGTTAAATGTTAAATGCATAAATCCATGAAGCCATTTATTCTTCACCGGTCTATAATCCTGTTCATACTATTTATTGTTATTTCCCATGTTTACGCCCTAGCAGCCAACTTATCGTTAATCATTAAAACCAGGATTGCTCCCGGCGATACACGATACCCGCTGTACCATACTCCACATGCGTTTGATTATAATTTTTATCTTTCTGCAATAACCCAAAGCGCAAACGGCTCCTGGCTTATGAAGGATACACTTACAACAGAACCTACCAATCCAACCATTTTTTACTTTTATTACATCCTGACCGGTAAAGCAGCGTCTGTTTTTCATTTATGGCCTCCGGTTGCCTATCATCTGGTCCGGATTATATCACTGGAACTGTTTTTCGTTTCCATTTTTGTCTTGATGAAAAAAATCCTTGGAGTATGGACGGGATTTGGGGCATCCCTTTTCTCCATCATTCTTACCATACCTCCCGCATTCCTCTATAACAATCCCGGAGCGTTTAAACTGTTTACTCCGTGGTGGGGAGGTTTTGAAGCAATTAAACGGATTGATGGTTTGCCGCATTATCTGTTCGGATTTTCCCTGCTATTTATTAGTTTAGTCATGATATTAGAATATTTATACTCCGGAAGATCCAAATACTGGATCTTTGCCGCTCTGTGTATTTTTACTGCCGGAATCCTTTTTCCTCCGGCTATCATGCCGCTTCTTTTTGCCATCCCCTCCTCCACAATAGCTCTTCTCTTAATCAAAAGGATTAATCAACAACCGATTCATATTAACTATAAAAAAACAGTGATGATATCCATTCTTCTTATTATCGGGATGATTTCTTATTTAATAATTTGGAGAGAAAATTATAACGGTTTCCCCTGGGATACATGGAACCGGTGGGAAATTGCCAAATGGAATCAGAATGAGCCAACGTTTGATTTTAATTTGTTTTTATCCTTTGGTTTTCCCATTCTTTGTTCCATTCCTGCTCTTTTACTCATCCTGAAAAAACCGGATCTCAAACGGATATTTTTACTCTCCTGGGCAATCATGCCGTTTGTTCTTTTGCCATTCGTAAATATACTGGGAATATCAAAAATGCGTT
>MFJL01000035.1:0-3557 GCA_001779195.1 Candidatus Gottesmanbacteria bacterium RIFCSPHIGHO2_02_FULL_39_11 | reverse complement strand
GAACAAGCATTTTTTATCTCATTCCTGATGTTACCGAAGCGCTCCATCAAAAAATATATACCAACCTTTATATCCAAAATTCGGTTTGGGGTACGTTTCATTTTATGGATAAGTTCTTGCCGGACCGCGCGGTCGTTTTTAGCGATGAATTTGCCGGAAGTATTATCGCGGCGTATACACCCATGATCAGCTTTATCGGACATCCCGTTCACACGAAAAATTATTCTGAAAAGAAAGAGCTCGTGAATATATTTTACTCTGCAAAAACTCCAATATCCGAAGCCCGTAAAATTATCCAAAATTATGGAATTCAATATGTTTATTGGGGTTCTGATGAACGCAATATAAGAGGAACTGATTCAGCTTATCCGTTTTTGAAAAAAGTATTTGAACAGGAAGGAGTAATCCTGTATAAAGTGATGGAGTAGAAAACATCTGTCACCTTAGTGGTTTGACGCGAAAGGATAAATCATGACGAGGTTCACAAGCCAAAACAGTAGATAGATTGGAAACAGAATAATTTAATACCGTATGCCTGAAATAAATTAGTAATACCTATGTACGGGGTAAGGCCTGAACCGAGGAATGAGCTGTCTCGATGGGCAAGCATTATGAAATTATCCGTTATTATCCCTGCACGAAACGAAGAGGCCGTAATCGGAAAAATGATCCGCATGCTTCTTCTGGTATATGGGTCTTATATTCATGAAATGATTGTTGTTGACGACGGATCAACTGACACAACCCCTGTTATCCTGTCTAAACTTGCGAAACAATATAAGAAGGTGAAGGTCATCCGTCGCAAACCTCCCCATGGAGTTGGCCTTGCTCTCCGCGCGGGTTTAAAGGCAGGATCTCACAATGCAACCCACATCCTTACCATGGACGCGGATTTCATCAGGAATGTTCCGGATCTGGAAGATTTCTTTTCCAAGATACGATTCTATGACGGATTAATCGGATCCCGGTATGGAGAAAAAAACCGTCTTATCCGGTATCCGATCGTTAAAAAAGTGTGCAATCGAGGTTTTCACTTCCTAATCAATATTTGTTACGGTATTAAACGAAGCGATTTAACGAATAATTTTAAACTTTATAAAAAAGAAGTATTTGATGCGATTACCCTTAAATCAGACGACTATGCAATCAATGCGGAAACCGGTCTTTACCCGATTCTTCTCGGATACAGGATCGGGGAAATACCCGTCACGTGGTTTGCAAGAGAACGTGAAATGGGACAGTCCAAATTCCAACTTCTTCATGTTCTCCCCGGATATGCTGCGGTTTTGATTCGGGCGTTGGACTATTCGAAGATTTGCAGAATCCCCGCAATCAGATTTTTTCGGCGGTTAGTAAAATAAACGGACAAAAGATTTCTCTGACAACGGGTATTTTCTCTACCATGTAATCCAAGTGAGTACTTGCGGGCAGTCTATTAATAACCGGAGGAGGAACAAATCCGAATTTTCGGCTGGAAATTATTCTCATCCCGTTTTTCCGGCACGCCTTTTTGAAACATCCGATATAATCCGTATAGATTCCTTTTTCTATCTCCCATTCCATATCAGGAGTTATGAGCATTTCCACCAGGTGAAACGGATATAAGTTATTCGGTTCTATAAAAATCATCCTGCCGTTCTTGCTCAGCTTTTTCTGAAGGTTATAAACAACATCGTTCAATTTCTCTTTCGGCAGATGATGGAGGATGAAAAATCCTAAAATATGGTCCCATGTTTCTTTTCCAAAGGTGTTAACGGGATTTAAAAGATCATAATGGTAAACTGATATATTATTAACGTTTATTAAACGTATTTTCTTTTTTAAGATTTTCAATTCCTCAACTGAAACGTCAGTAGCATAAATACTTCCAACGCGCGATGCGATCTCAAACGTAAATCTTCCCTGCCCGGCGCCCACCTCCAATATTTGATCTTTATTCCCGGATAACTGGTTTAAAACTATCTTTCCTAAATACCGGGCGTAAGGAATATTTTTTTCATAAGAAAGATAGTCCGCGGAATGGGTATTATAAAAATTGCTTTGAATACTGCTGTTTGATTTATTCAAATTTTTCTTTCCACTTTTTCTCATGTATCGAAATTTCGCATTATGATGAGTTTCCACCATAATTTGGCCAAGTTAATTGCTGTACGATATAACCGTCTGAAATTGAAAAATTGGCTTTTTCCCGATGTCCGCCAGAAATGATGAACAGGAGCTTCGACAATTGCGAAGCCTTTATAATCGATCTTTTTTACGAGCTCCGTACAGATCGTCCCGGTATTTTCAAATAATGTTACTTTTTCAAAGACTGACCGCCTAATCAACCGGAAATCGCAGTCTGTATCCCGAATAGGAAGATGGAACAAGAATTTTACAACATAATGATAAAAACGTCCCATGATAATCCGGTAAACCGGATCATTGCGTTTGATTTTATACCCGTTTACCATACCTACTCCCTCTTTCATGTTTTCAATGAGAACTGACATTTCCCTCGGATCATATTGGGCATCACAATCCGTGTAAAAGATAAAATCTTTTTTAGCATGGTTAAATCCGTCCCGAAGCGCTCCTCCGTATCCCCAGTTTTTCTCATGATCCACAATCCGGATTCTTTTTGAATTTGCCGTATCAATAACCATTTCCAATGCCTGCCGATCCTGTCTTCGGCTTCCATCATTAACGATCACTACTTCCCAACCATCGGTATACTTTTCCGCTGTCTTAATCGCAACAGCCACAAGACTTCCTACCGTCCCCCAATCATTAAGGAAAGGAAACATAATCGTCAACGATGAAAGTCTAAAGGGACGTTTTTCTGCCATGATATACTCTGAAATATACCACAAATAAGTCTCAATTAAATCTTGAGTTACGCAAAACATAAAGGTTTAAACTGTCATTGCGAGGAGTTATACGACGAAGCAATCTCATATAACGAGATCGCCACGTCTCCGCCCTGGGCGGATCCTCGCGATGAACGACTGTCAACCCCGGGGGTTGATGACTATAGCCCTGCAACAATACTCAATAGTAACTGCGCTTTATCCTATTTCATGGTTTATGGCTAATGGGTTATTTGCAGTCATGCTTCACATCCGCCGTCAACAAATTGGTAAGGAAGCAAATTAGGCAAAAGCGGGTTGTATTTGGAAGCTGTCAAACACTGTTTGGATGTTTTGCAAGCTAAATCCAAACTCTATTTTTCGTTTCATGAATTCATCTACCAAGATTGGCAGAGCATTTCAGAGTTCTAAAAAGACATAAAATTAGGAAGCTCATTTTGCTATAATGCTTTAATGAGTAAGAATCGACCAACAGCGTATATTATCTGTGGATTTATCGGTGCAGGTAAAACTACTTTTGCCAGAAAACTGGAAAGTGAAACTGGGGCAATACGTATAACTAAAGATGAATGGATGGTAAGAGTTTTCGGAAATAAAATAACTTCAGGCGGTAAATTTGCAGAATACGACAAAAATGTCACTGCTTTGGCGAAAGACATTGCTTTCAAAATTTTGAAAGCTGGCAAAGATGTGATAATAGACGAAGGT
>MFJL01000034.1:20132-24495 GCA_001779195.1 Candidatus Gottesmanbacteria bacterium RIFCSPHIGHO2_02_FULL_39_11 | reverse complement strand
ACGAGACTGCCTCGCGTCTGACGCGGGGAGGAAGGTGGGGACGACGTCAAGTCAGCACGGCGCTTATGTCGTGGGCCACACACATCCTACAATGGCGAAGAACAACGAGATGCCAGCTCGTAAGAGTAAGCAAATCTCTGAAATTTCGCCTCAGTTGGGATTGGAGTCTGCAACTCGACTCCATGAACTAGGAATCGGTAGTAATCGCGGATCAGCAGGTCGCGGTGAATACGTTCTCGGGTCTTGCACACACCGCCCGTCAAGCCAACAAAGTCGAGGGTGCCCGATACTCCGTCAACGGAATTAAGGTAAACTCGGCGATGGGGACTAAGTCGTAACAAGGTATCCCTACTGGAAGGTGGGGATGGATCACCTCCTTTCTATTTTTTTAGAAATCTCTTTATATAAGGATCTTTATATCTGTTTATTACAAAAACGGCTTTTAATTAAAGAGAGGAAGCTTCATATACAGATGTAAAATCAAGATGTTCCTACCACTTTTAGATTGTTAAAAATACAAATTAATCCGCTACTTTGGCGGATTTTTTTGTAAGGAAATTCTTCCTTACTTGACATATATTTCCTTACTGTGGTACATTTTCCTTACTATGACATATACAGCGACTATTACCAGTAAACGACAGTTAACAATTCCTGTTGAGATTTTTAAAAAAATAGGCTTTAAAAAAGGCGAAAAAGTACTTGTAGAGGAACAGGAAGATGGAGTAAAGATTATTTCCACACTTTCCAGACTTAGAAAGTTAGCAGGATCGTTAAAACTTGCTAAAAAATATAAAGGTATGGATCTGGATAAACTTATTGACGTAGCTCGAGAGAAATACTATCGTGAAAAGTTTCTTCGTTGACACTAATTATTTTCTTCGATTTCTTATTAAAGATATTCCCACTCAGTTTGAGGAAGTTAATAAACTTTTTGAAAAAGCTGCTTTAAGAGAAGTATATTTATTTTCTTCCTCTGTTGTGATTTTTGAAGTATACTGGGTGCTTAAGAGTAATTTTGGAAAAGATAAAAATACTATTGTAGAATTTCTTTCTGAATTGTTAACTTTTAATGTTGTGAAGTTTGAGCATGGTGAATTATTGAAAGAGTCATTAACGATGTTTAAAAACGAAAATGTAAGTCTTGTTGACGCATTTTTTGTTTGCTATGCAAGGTATTGCGATGCAGAAGAATTTGCAAGTTTTGATCATAAATTGCTTTCATTATGGAAACGTGTAAAATAAAAATATGAATCTCCGCATCCCCGGTCCTACACCGATGCCTCCGGAAGTTTTAGAAGCAATTTCGCATCAGACGATCAGCCATAGAGGAGGTGCATACGAAGAGCTTCAGCGCCGGGTGATTGAGAATCTGAAAGTTTTTTTTCAGACAAAAAATGATATTTATTTATTAACCTGCTCCGGAACCGGGGGATTTGAGTTTTCGGTTTCTAATTTTTTCTCGCCCGGAGATAAAATTTTATCTTTTACCTGCGGGGAGTTCGGAAAAAGGTGGGCAGATTGTGCCCGCGCATTTCATGCAGATGTAATTGAGACAAAATTTGAAATTGGAACGGCAATCAATCCGGATACATTCAAAAAGGTGTTATCTGAACATCCGGATGCTAAAGGAATATTTGTAACCCACAATGAAACTGCTGTAGGAGTTTTAAATCCGGTTGGAAAATTAGCCGGTTCGGTTAAACTGCATCCAAATCACCCTCTTTTTTGCGTCGACGCCGTAAGCTCTCTGGGCGGGGTAAATCTTGAGATGGCACTTGGCATCGATGTACTTTTTACCGGCTCACAGAAGGCCTGGATGGCACCTGCCGGCTTGTGTATGGCATCCGTATCACCCAAAGCATGGGATTTTTATTCTTCATCTAAAAATCCCAAGTATTATTTTGATATCTCCTCGTATAAAAAGTTCAACGAAAAAAATCAGACTCCGGCAACTCCTGCCATATCCGCACTTTTCGGACTGGATAAGTCTCTTGAGTTAATGCTCAAAATAGGAAAAGAAAGGGTTTTTAGCCATCATATGGAAATGAAAAATTATACACGGGAAAAACTAAAAGAAAATGGATTTAGTCTTTTTGTTGAAGATGAGTTTGCTTCTCCGACATTAACTTCAATTAAGTTGCCGGATGGAAATGATGGAAGCGCCTGGACTCGCGAAATGAAGGAAAAATACGGGGTGGTTGTAGCCGGAGGAATGGGGGAAGCAAAGGGGAAGATAATCCGGATTGCCCATATGGGGTATGCGGTCGGAAAAGAAGAAATGGATGAGGCGATTGAGGCGTTGAAAGAGATAGCTAGTGATAAATAAAGTTTCCTGTCATTCTGAACGGAACGCAGTGAAGTGAAGAATCCCGTTGGAATTAGTTCCTCGCGGGATCCTTCGGGAGGTACCATGGTACCTCTCTTCGCAAAACCTCAGGATGACAATAAATAAAATGACTATCCTCATTTCCGATAAAATTTCCCAAAAATCTGTTGAAAAATTAAAGTCCGCCGGATTTACCATTATTTATGAACCGGAAATCACCTCTTCTGATTTGAAAAATAAAATCGCGGACTGTGATGGACTTATTGTCCGTTCCCGCACCAAAGTCACCCAAGATATTATTGAAGCGGGAAAACAGTTAAAAATTATCGGCCGGGTAGGGTCGGGGATTGATAATATAGATAAAAAATCAGCGGATGAAAAGGGAATTGCCGTTGTGAACGCTCCGGATGCTAACTCAATTGCAGTTGCAGAATTGACAATCGGGTTAATAATTACTCTTCTTCGTCATATTCCAAAAGCAGTAACCAGCATGAGAGAAGGTTTGTGGATGAAAAAAGAATTACAGGGGTTAGAACTCTCCGGAAAAACAGTTGGAATTGTAGGATATGGGAATATCGGGAAAAAAGTTGGAGAGGTGTTAAAAGTTGCAGGATGTAAGTTGTTGGTTTTTAGCAGAAGTTATAAAACAGTTGAATCTCTGGATGAGCTTTTCAGTAAATCGGATATTATCTCTTTGCATGTGGGATTAACGGATGAGACGAGGGGAATGATTACCAAGGAATTATTAGACAAGATGAAACCGACGGGTTATTTTCTGAATTTATCGCGTGCAGAAGTTGTTGATGGCGAGGCATTGTACGGGGTATTACAAGCTGGTAAAATTGCAGGAAGTGCTATGGATGTTTATCCGGAGGAGCCGCTGCCGTCTAATTCAAAATGGAGAACATTATCCAACGTATTGCTGACTCCGCACATCGGCGCATCAACCCATGAGGCAATGGAACGGGCAAGTGAAGAGGTAGTTAAACAGGTTATCAAATTTTTTAAATTAGAATAATTGTCATCCTGAGTGACCAAAGGGAGCGAAGGATCCCGTTGGAATTGAAACCAAACGGGATTCTTCGGCCGATCTGAATCGGCATCAGAATGACAACTGTATATGCAAAACGATATTTTTAATCTTCAGATTTTACCGGTTGATGAAATTTTGCCTCATGAAGAGTTTGACGTGAATCGTGCTCTGCCTCTTATTGAACAGCTTAAAAAAGAGAAAGTTTTGGTAAATCCGGTACTCGTTGCATCTCTGGATGACGGGAAATATCTCCAGCTTGACGGAATGAATCGGCTCTCAGCTTTTAAAATGATGGGAATGAAAAGCGTTCTTACACAGATAATCGATTATAATTCCCAGGATGAAGTAGAACTAGCCTCATGGGTTCATCTTTTCGATGCAGATAAAGATAAATTTATAAAATTTGTAAAAGATATTCCGGGTGTTTACCTGGAGCAGGGAGGGTCAGATAGGGTGGGGAATCGGTACCTGAAAGAGGAAGGAACTGCACGGCTCTGTACGATTGTATGTAAAGAAGGGGATGTCAAATTAGTCGTTACTTCCGGTGATCTCTTTGAAAAGATTGAAAAACTGAATAAAATCGTTTCTTTTTATTCCGACCGGATCACCCGGGATGTTCTTCCCCGGTTTTCTCGAATGGAACAGTTAAAGCTTCTTTTTTCAGAGCACCCCCAAAAAAATATTCTTATGGTGTTTCCCACATTTACCAGGCATCAGATCATTAAAGTTGTAGCGCAAAAAAAATTAATTCCGGCAGGAATTTCACGCCATTTGTTTAACCGGCGATGCCTAAACGTCCGGGTGCCCTTATCTCTTTTTGATGAAAAAAAGTCAATTGAAGAGCAGAATAAAATGCTTGAGGAATTTACGTTAAACCGCTCTTACCGGGTGTATGAGGAACCGACGGTGTATTTTGAGTAAATATGATAGTATGAATTATACTGCCTATGAAAATGCGTTTTTTGTGGAATAATTCATACTCAAAACTCGTTATCTGTGTT
>MFJL01000034.1:0-20112 GCA_001779195.1 Candidatus Gottesmanbacteria bacterium RIFCSPHIGHO2_02_FULL_39_11 | reverse complement strand
CATTTTTTTGATCAGTTTTGCCCTATCGCAATCTTTTAACCCAATATTTTCTCACAATGATACTCCACATGTTATCATTCTCTCGCCAACGCCAATTCCTTACGACATCGTAAAAGTCGAAAATGCACCCTTCAATAAAGGTCATCATGTTGTAAGAATTTCCATAATCGATCCTACCGAGGTTTATTTTGAAGATATAGACGCCAACCGGCTGTTAAAATATGCAAGTGTTTCTGGCCTCTTATATCAGGAGAATCCAAACGGAGAGGTGCGTAACGGAAATATTTATATTCCTAGGAAAAGTAGCGATGCGGGATCTAATGGTTCTGCCAATTCATTCGACATCTGGAAGTACGATCCTAATGGAAAAGGAGTAAAAGTAAAGACAGTCCATGGCGATAGTTTTGTTATTTCTAACTATGAAGAGGAACTTGCTGTAGCAGATTCAACCGATTTTTCGATTATGGTTGATTCGCTGTCTCAAGATGGGAATGGATCAAGTTTTTATATAGATGAGACTTTGCTTGATAAAAATCATATCTCGCCTAATACCGACAGGAAAATAGAGCTTTTTAAGTGGGATAGTTGGAATGATGCCATCTGGGGAGGGTTTTTTGTAGATGGTATCTCTGAAGGAATATTTTTTAAATATACTCCCTTTAAAAAAGATGGTGATCTTATCACATTTTATTCTGTTCTAAGCACCAAGGGCGTTGGGACTTGGGAAATGGATATAAGCCCCTTTTTTCCGCAGCTGGTTTTCAGCAACTATAATACAACCTCAGAAAAAAGTCCGGTTAATCTATTTTTGGTAAATTTAGATACAACATCAGAAAAAACTATAGCTATCAACAGGCTTCATAATTACTTTCACCCTTATTTTAGAGAACCTGATACCATCAGCATTATGGATGAAGCAGGCGGAGGAAGAAAAAATATTAAACTGACCTTATGATCACCCTGAAAAATTACTACGCTCATTTTATCAAAATGTTAGAGCTTTCCTGGCAGATAAGCAGAAAGCAGAAAACCTTATACATCCTCTCCTGTATCGCTGGCGTTTTTACGTTTAATTTAAGTACCTTCAACGATATAATTAATTTAATAAATAAGCAGAATTATTTTGATAATTTACATATTTTCAATGAAGGCGAACTGATTCAATTTGTTTTATCTCTTATTCGTTCCCAAGGAATATTCTTTATATTTATTTTTGCTTTAGGTCTCACACTATTATTTTTTGTTTCTCTAGTTTTGAGAGGGTGGACTTCCTCTACTCTTATCCAAGGCTCAAAATTAGGATTGAATGGCGAAAAGGTTCATTTAGAGCAGGTTAAAGGTACAGGTTTTTCTAATTGGTCAAAAATGATCTGTCTGGAGTGGGATTATCTTCTTCTTATTTTTACTCTCATATTTTCTATGATTGTTGCAGGCATGTTTTTTTCTCTAATCCTTGTTATTGGTTCTCTTTTCAATTTTGTTCTTATACTTATTGCATTACTAATTTACTTTTTAATAATTATATCTATGCCTTTTGCAGGAAGGTATGTAATTTTTTATGGATTTTCTTTAACTACCTCCATAAAAAAAGCCATTAAACTAGTCCATGATAACCTTTGGGAGGTGGCAGTTATTAATTTATTTTTGGGTATTTTTCTTCTTTTTGTAGGCTTGTTTTTCTTATTAGCCTCGCTTATTTTGCCGATTCTTCTTTTTGTCTTAAGACTCTATTTTTTTAAGAATATTCCTTCTTCTCATCCGATTGTTATTACTGCTGCTCTTATCGCAGGTGCAGAAGTATTTATAGTAAATCTATTGGGAGGATCTTTTTTGGCAGTAGTTAGAGAATTTTTCTCAACCTCATTCTTCAACTATCTGCAGGATAAAGAAGGAAAAATCTTATAAAAGTAAAATTATCTTAATATTCCTTTACACATATCCAAATATTCATTCAGTTTTTTCATTAAATTTCGGGTTAAAGAGGGAATTTCTCCAAAATAATAGTCATCAATTTGTTTAATGGGTAATATTTTTGAAGAGGTACTTGTGAGAAATGCTCCGTCAAATTTCGAAATGTCTTTGTAGGGAATACACACTTGCCTAAAACCGATTTTGGAAGCCTGTATTAGCCTTAGAAGGACCATCCGCATGACTCCAAGAAGAATATCGGAAGAGGGAGGAGAGTAGAGGGTGCTTCCTTTTACAAAATACACGTTTGTCCGCGTCCCTTCTGTAATTTCTTCTCTTCTATTGATAAGTAGCGCATCATAGCATCCGTTCTCTTTAGCCTTTTTGTAAGCGATGTAGCTTCCCAGCATATTCAATGTCTTCGCATGGGGCCAGTATCGTTCATACTTAAGAGTGATGGTTTTAATTCCCTCTTTGAACCATTTGCGCTCGGGAAAAAGGGGAGAGGAGGCCAGGATAAAAATTTGGGCATCTTCTTTTTTTACGGCCCCTATTAACAATAGTTTCAAATTAAACGTAGCCTCTGAAATCTTTTCGATAAAATCGGATACCCATTCAGTTATCTGGTCAGTATTAAATATATGGTCAAGACCAATCGTCTTGGCAGAAAGCTCAAGTCTTTCAAGATGTTCTTTTAAAAAATAGGGGATTTTATTATTTACTCGAATCGTTTCATACACTCCGAATCCATAGGAGTATTCAATATTGGAGAGGGAGACGTGGGCTTCTGAAATAGGCAACATCTTACCGTTTTTGGAAAAGTAGGGGAATGTCATGGGTGGTGGGTGAGCATGGAATCGGACCATGTGCCTCTTTCTTATCAGGAAAGCGTTCTGCCAGTGAACTACTCACCCCTACGAATTTCGCATTCTATCACATATTATGTTTATTTATTTTTTTCTTCAGTTCCGGTTAACTGTCTGAACATGCCTATAAACGCGTGTACTATCGATTTAAATATATTTTTCAAACTTTCAACTATTCCTTCTTTTTCCTCGTGCTGTTCTATAATCTCATGAGACATAATTTTAGTGATGACCTCCTGTTGCACCGGTAAGTTCATCTATAGTTTCTTCTATTTTTTGAAGTATTACGGGAGAAACTAAAAAGCACAGAATAATAGTTTGTAATGCGCTTTCTGGTGATTCTCCACCACCTCCTCCATGTTCGTGTGACATATACTAATTATACAATAATGGCCTTCTTGAGGCGCGTGCCGGAATCGAACCGGCGCATAAGTGTTTTGCAGACACCCGCGTTTCCTCTTCGCCAACGCGCCTTAATGACTTTACTATTCTAACAAATACAATTTGAGAAATACAACATCGAGACATAGCTTCGATTGGGATAAGTTAGAAGAAGTATATGGTGATAAAAAGATTTCGTTATACCCGATTAGCCGTCCAAATGGAAAGGTCCGTATCATCCACTCTTCCGTCTCCGTTAAAGTCAGCAGTATAGGAGGCGCAGGTTTGTCCTGCTCCCGGTACGCATTGACTGT
The DNA here is from genome assembly GCA_001779195.1 of Candidatus Gottesmanbacteria bacterium RIFCSPHIGHO2_02_FULL_39_11. Taxonomy (GTDB): domain Bacteria; phylum Patescibacteriota; class Microgenomatia; order 2-02-FULL-39-11; family 2-02-FULL-39-11; genus 2-02-FULL-39-11. The sequence goes on along the minus strand of MFJL01000034.1, from coordinate 16,643 downwards.
TTAACCATCTGGAATAATCTACACCGTCAACGACTCCGTTACAGTCTGCATCACCCTGTGTTTTGCGGTTACAGGACTGAAGAGTAATGGTGATTGAATCAATTTGCACATTTGCTTCACGCCCCCGGACAATAAGGGTATGACTTCCTGCTGTCAGATTAAATGGCTTAGGTACGATTTCGTTTACTGTTTCTGTTCCGGTTCCTCTCCAGGATACCGTGCGGTTTTCAAATCCGGAAGTGGTGGGAGAAATATCCCATATCATCGTGGGAGAGGTAGGTTCACTATCGATATTAACGAATAGTGAATTATAAGCAATTGAAGGAGCGTTTACTTTCATGGTTACCAGGTAATTTCCAGTCTGGGGAACGGTAAATGAATAAGTAGCTTTCCCTCCCTGGGTTGGATCAGTAGTCTCTACTGTCTGACTGATATAGGTGCTTGAAGCGGTGAAGGGGGCTGTTAATGTGCCTTGCTCCGCTTCAAAGAATATGCCGGCAACAGTTGGGGTAGGAGAACCTACGATTGGAGTTGGTGTGCGTGTTGGAGAAGGAGGAACAGAAGTTGGTGTCCGGGTTGGTGTTGGAGGAACCGGAGTCGGTGTCCTCGTAGCGGTAGGAGTCGGTGTGCGTGTTGGGCTGGGAGGAATAGGGGTCGGGGTTCGGGTAGGTGTGACGGTAACAGGTGTTGAAACGGTTATAGTACTTCCTGATGTTGCACCCAATACATTTGTTGACGATTCAGTTGCTGCAACTTGAGTTGATGTACCAATCGTTAATGATGTAGTACTGTTAGCCGTGAAGGTGAGAACCGCAATGGTTCCTGATCCAGTAACTGCGGTTGTGCCGCTTCCTAATATTATTTTTGCTTGGCCGTTGGAAGCAGTTCCTGCAATTAATACATTAGGTAAAAATGTACCCGCTGAAATAGACATGTTGGATGTCTGTGTCGTATTGTAGTTTACGGTTAAATCAACTGCGCTTACATGATAAGTTCCTGCATTTAAAACCACATTTACAGTAACCTGCGATCCGGGGGAAACTGTTGTCGTTGCCGGTTGAAGTGAAATAGAAGGTGCTGTTTGCGCGAAAACTGAGCCTCTTATAGTAAAAACTAAAACAAGAGTAATTATTAAATATTCTATTATGTTTTTTATACTTCTTATCATAGAGTTAAGTTAATTTTAATAAAATATTGATTACGAACATACCGGCGATGTTCTTCCCGGGCATCCGAAGTTAGTTATTAATGCATTGTAGTCAAATATATCGACTTGGTTGTTTGTAACTATATCCGCAATATTCCAGTTGGTTGCACAAGTAGGCGATGTTCTTCCCGGGCATCCGAAGTTAGTGACGACTGCATTATAATCAAATATATCTACTGCTCCGCTTCCATTTACATCGCTCTTATTCCATGCTGGAGTTGGACTGACGGTGCTTGAAGCAATAGTTACACTCGTATTAGTTACGGAAGATAATATGTCCTCAGGAGGGTTTATATCCGCAACGACGTTTGAATCAGTCGTTAAATTGGATGTCGATTCCAAATTTATATTTGCAGTTCCCGTTGTTAGGGCAGTGAAAGTGACGAGAGCCAGAGACGTCGTTCCATTATACGCATTCGTTACTCCGGTCGGAGTAGGAGCAGGGCCGGTTAAATTGGCGGTTACCGCTCCAAATTCCAGATAGCATGTATTTCCGGAACAATTGGTTCCTGCACTCGTAATTACTTTAGCGCTGTCAAATGTATTGTTTGCAGTGATAGGAGCAAACGTATTAAGGGTGGTGCCGGTTGCAGTCGTTGTAATCGCGGTGGGACTCACTTTTGTTTTATCGTAAGACATCCGGATATCAACTCCCCGGATTGCTGACCCGCCGGTATTTAACGTAACCGTTACCGTGAAATTCTGTCCGACGTTTACTGAAGTAGGAGATGAAGAGAGGGATAATGTAGCGGTTTTGGGAGCGGCCGCTTTATTTTGAAACTTTACCCGGTTTAATGCCAGATAGAGGGCAACGGCAATTCCTGCTACCAGGAGGATAAGTTTAAAAAAATTAATTCTAGCTTTTGAGGCAGATCTATCGTTGTCCATACCAAATATATTTAAACAGTACGGGTTCTTATCTTTCTTGTCAAGATACTAAATTAATCAGATTAAACCTCAATCTGAAGAACCTCTCCTTTTTTATGGAGAGGTGAGAGCAGTCTTTTAGCAACCGTATCCTCCACAATTTCAGTAATAACTCTTTTTATTTCCCGAGCCCCGCGCTCCGGATGATATCCGATATTAGAAAGTGCCGTTATAAGTTTTGGAGTCACCGCAACGGTTATTTCTTTAGAAGTCAGTCTTTTATTAAGATCCGTCAGAATCAACTTGGCAATTTCCCGGAGATGTCCTTCAGACAGGGGGGTAAATACAACAACTTTATCAAACCGGTTTAAAAATTCAGGCGTAAAAATTTGAGAAGTTTGAATATATTCCAAAACAGAAGACTCAAGCGTCTTTTTTGGTACACCGCTTTCCAGTGACTGCCGGATAAATTCAGCTCCGGCATTTGAGGTTGCTATGATAATGCAGTTTTTGGCATTTATTTTCTTTCCGGTATGATCTGTAATATACCCTTCATCAATAAGAGTCAAAAAAAGATTTAATATGTCAGGACTTGCTTTTTCCAATTCATCCAGAAGCAAAACGCCTGCGGGGTGTTCCAGAAGTTTTGAAGTCAATTCCCCGGGAGTATTAAGACGGGAAGAACCGATAAGACGGGCTAGTCCTTCATCTTTTTGATATTCACTCATGTCAAATCGCAGAAGATTATTTTCATCCCCAAAATAGACGGACGCAAGGGCTTTGGCAGTCTCTGTCTTTCCCACACCCGTTGGCCCTAAGAATAGAAAAGTACCGATAGGCTTATTAGCGCTTTCGATATTGAGCCTTCCCCGTCTCAAACTATTCGCAAGGGAAGAAATTGCCATTTCCTGATTAATAATGCGCTCGTGCAACAAATCTTCAAGATGCAGGAGTTTTTCTTTTTCATTCTCAGAAACTGCACCTGATACAATATGATATTTTTGCTCGATAATTTTTTGAATGTGTATAGGTGTTATGATATGTGTTTTTTGTGACCGTGCAAAAACAACAGCGCTGTCCAGAAGCTCGATAGCTTTACTGGGAAACTCACTTGTTGTTATGTACCGGTCTGCAAGTTCAATCGTCTGTTTAATTGCCGGGAAAGTGATTACACAGTTATAGTTATTCTCAAGAACGGGAATGACGGCAAGCTCCAGTTCCGTAAGTACCAGATCTGAGGAAGGGGGAGTAATTTCAATTTTTTCAAAAGTGGTCGGAAGTTCCTTATGGGTTTCAATGGAGCTATGATATGAATAGGGTGAGGTGATGCCGATAATTCCTATTCTGCTTTGGGAAATTTCGTAAAAAATATCAGAAAGATCCACATGCCCCTTTTCGCTTCCGATATATTTGTCAAAATCATCGATGACTATGATGATATTCCCGGCAAATTCCGCCTCAAAGACAAGACTTTTAAAAAATTCTTTCGCATCCACAAAAGAAGAATGTCCGGAAAGAATCTTGGTCATATTAAGTTGAATGACCCGTTTGTGAGAAAGGTGAGGATCACACTGCCCGGATAAAACGCGGAAAGCAAACGTCTCAACTGTCATATGCCGGGCCGTTCCCGCTTCTCCTACAATAAGGATATTGTTACCTGTCGTTTTTAGAAGGGTTTCTTCCATCTGAAGTATTTCTTTTTCGTGTCCGATCAAAAGGGGAAAGGGAGTCACAACTTTGGTCATATCGACAGAATATTTGTCAAGTTGAGGGGTATAGGCATACGGCCAGTCGCTTCCGAAACCCTTAAGCCCCCGGATGGCTAAGCTATCTAAAATAAGGGGTTTTTTCCGGATGCTTTCCTTTTTTTCATACCAGAGAGCCGTTTCTTTTATATCTTCCATATTAAGAGATTGACTGCTTAAAACTTCCTTAAAAAAAGAGCAGTTTTCTGATATTAAGATCCACAGGTCTGAAATACTGGATATCCCTAAATTGGAGTTTGGAAATTGAGAAGGAGGAAGCTCTCTGAGTTTTTTTATTACAGACTCTCTGTCCAGTCCCAAACGCTTACAGATGAATGTGCCCTCCTCCCTCTGAAAAAGTGACATACACAGGGAGTTTATGTTGTTTTTATGGTTATTATAAAGACTCTGAGCTTCTTCCTTGTTTGTTTTTTTACGCATTAAATAAAAAGGCAGCGTAAAAACGGGGAGAATCATCCAGAGAAGAGAAATTAGCAGGCCAAACATTCCAAATCCAAAGGAAAGAATAAGACCTAAGAATATTGAAATACTTCTCAGTATTGCTCCAATTACTCGGGAGATCGTGTTAAAGCTGATAACGGAAAAAATGTCATCCAGGTGAAACCCGGGTCTTTTCTGCACATACTGTTTTTTCCAGGGAGAGAAAAAAGTTGAAAGGTGTAAAGGAACTGAAAACATATAGAGGGGGGTCAAAAAAAGATTACGGGCAACTGTAAACAGTTTTAGAAGAATTTCAAAATAATGCCAGGAAAAGTATTTCATGGGCAGAAAGTTAGTATTAAGTATTACGTATAAGTATCAAGAATTAGGAAGTAAGAATCAAGTTGGAGATCGTCATCCTGAACTTGTTTCAGGATCTATTTCAAAGATACTGAATTGAATTCAGGATGACAATTAAATTAAATAATCTCAGAATACAAATCCTTAAACTCTGGATTTATCTTCTTTATCAAATTTAATTTCCATTCTCTATGCCAGTTCTTCAATTGTTTCTCTCGTTTAATCGCCTCGTCAACGGATTCAAAAACTTCAAAGTAAAATAGATTATGAAGTTTATATTTACTACTAAATCCCTCAACAAGTTCATTTTTATGTTCGAATAGTCTTTTTACTAAATTAGAAGTAACTCCTATATACAGAGTTAGATTTCTATTTCCAATGATATAGACATAAAAATGCCGAAACATTTTAGATCCTGAAACAAGTTCAGGATGACATCTGAAACAAGTTCAGGATGACATCTGAAACAAGTTCAGGATGACATCTGAAACAAGTTCAGGATAATGGTATTGAAATAGGTTTTAGATACTAAATACTCCCTTAATTGAGATTACAGATTAATCATTTGGTGAGCGTGAAACACTAAAATTCGGAGTGCATTCTCCCGAGGGTACGTCGCAAAATTTCCATCCCATCCTAGGTATATGGGAAAGTTCAGAAAGATATCTGGACATTTCAAGAGGAGTCAGATCCCCATTATTCCATTGGTCTATTCTATTTTGTAATTCGGCAGGTGAGTACTCTTGAGCTGTTGCTCCTAAACTTACGAGCGATCCGCTACATGTAATCGTAGCTGTAATTGGCGTTGAACTAATATTTGTTGCAAAACTTTTAATTTCATCTGACAAAAAAGTTTTAGTAATATCAATTGTTATTTGGCGTCCGGCACAAAGGGGGATTGAATGAAGAGTGTCTGAATTTGAGAGTGTAGAATAAACGTGAACCTTTAAATGTCCGAACGCTACCAGAGATTTAGGAATTTGAAAATTCAGTGGTATTTCAGCACGCTGATACCATTTACCGGAAGAATCTTTTAAAGGTACTGGATCAAAAGAGTCTGATTTAATAGTGAATTTAGTATCGAAATAATCATTAAACTTTACATGAATTGCGGAGTTTGAATCTACCTGAATTTTATCAGATGTCAAATCTAATTGTACTTTAACTATGGCTCTGGACTGTACGAGTTGTATAGGGATTTCAAGAGTTACATTATAAGTGGTTCCCGAGCTAACTTGTTTACTAACAGAAGCAAGCAATTCGGAGTTATTATATACATTTACCAAAAGCTCGTGGGAAGTATTTGGTTTTAAATTAGTCAGTTCATAGTTATATATTCCGTTTGCGGCAAGGGAATAGGTAAAGTTCTGCGTAGCACTTGACTGATAAGCGATCGCAGCACTTACCTCAATTTTTGTATAAGGGAAATTATTTGCTTGAATGGTAATTGTTCCTTTAATTGAAGTCGGAGCAACTGTTGCGGTTGAAGTAGGACCGGGAGTCGCAGTCGGCGCGGTACACGGATTATAAGAACAGGGGCCTTTCCAAACCAATGAGGGTCCATTTTGACCGCACTGGTAATATTGGCCAGAAGTAAGACCTGCCACACTGTTAGAACATTGCCCAGGAGAATTACATACAACTGCAGTACTAACACTATTACATAACGGTGCTGGTGGTCCTGTGGTCGGGGTTGGCGGGGTAGTGCATAGATTATAATCGCATGGCCCAAACCAGTAATATCCGGTTCCTGCCTGTCTGCATTCATAATATTTATTAGCTTGCAAACCTGAAACGGGTGTTTGTTGACATACATTAAGGTTGTTTAATGTACACCCAAAAGTAGTGATCGTCGCATTGCAGGTTTGAGCCGGAGGTGTTGTGGGCTGATTCGGAGGAGTTGTAGCCTGAGGAGCAGGTGCTGTTGTCGGCTGGCCGGGGAAATATACCGATTGTGCTGCTGTGCAATCAGCAAGTGTGTTGCATGCTCCATACCATGTATCACCAATTGCATTCCATGCAGCTGCATCAGCAGCTGATGGAGTGCGGCATAAGAAATATTTTCCCAGATCAGGCGCAGCATTTCTTGGCCCTCCGCATGAACCGGGAGGGTATCCAAGAGAAGCTCCGCATGCTCCGTCTGCTCTATGATCGCCATTATTATCCCAAGGGTAATCAGCACATGTGGTTCCGGCAGGAGGGGATGTAGGAGCGGGTCCTGATGTAGGATTTACTCCAGATGTAGGTGCCGGACCTTGGGCAGCTAATACTGAATTTCCAGTGGGAGGGCTGTATCCGGCTAGTGCAGCATTATTGGTTCCCACAGCTACTACGTGAATACACCGGAAGTCATCCCAATTATTATTGGGCCCTTGATATCCGTAACACCCAAAACTGTTACCGGCGGTTACCTGAGCCGGCTGGGAGGTATTACTTAGAGTACTGCAGTCGCTTGTCACATGACATCGGGCTGATGATGTGCAGCTTGTATTTTTCCACCTAAACATCATATAGCCGCCGGCTCCTCCAGCAGGAGTAGGAAGCGCATCTATCCATGCACCCTCTGCACATACTCCTGCCCCTTGTGCTTTTGAAGTAGTCCTTGTCTGTTTTTGAGTTAAAAGAGTTCCGACTCCAATTCCTCCGACCATTAAAACCAGGGACAGAATAGTCAGTAGTACTGCTATTTCTCCATTATTTTTAAAAAGCCCGAATTTATTTTGCATACCGGTTTAAGGATTTACTGAAATGGTCACGTCCTCAGTTTTATCTAAAATATTTTTTCCGTTACTTGCAATAATGGTTTTCTCTTTATCAATCGTTATTGCTGATTGTGTTGACTGAGAAAGGATATCAAACTGTATGGTTGCAACAAGCCCCTTTCCGCTTGGAAAATTGATATCAGTTTCTGTCACTTCTGCAAGGCTTGAGATTTTGACAAAATTGCTTTGAATGCTTTGATTTGCGATGACTTTAAAATAATTACCTATCGTAATAAGGGTTGGTTTTAAAACTTTGGGATCAAAGTCAATGATAAAATCTGCAGCGCCAATGCCGTACGTCCCTGAATCGAGATTGATAGAAATCATAACGTTATCTCCCATTTTGTAGTTTGTTTTATCTGAACTAAGTTTTAAGGAAGCAGAAATCGGAACTGAAACAGTAGGAGTAATATTTTGGGGCACTTCTTTAATTTGCGGGGGGGTTTTAGGGGGTGAAACATTTGATTTTTCGATAATAAAGGGAATTCCAACTCCAGCTCCAAGACAGATAACTAGTATAAGAATCGCAGCGATTTTTTTATATTTAGATAAGGATAAAAATTCCCGGACAATTCGTGATGAATTATTTTCCATACTCTCACAATACAGGACTCATAAATGATGTGTCAATGCATCTTCTATGTTCTTGGTTCTACGTTTTGTCTATATTCCGCACGGGGGAGTGGGGGACGCGGTGGGCACTGAGCAGATGGGGCTTCCGCCTGGTCCCGGTGCACAGATAGGACAGGATACGTCACAAAATGGGTTGTTATTCGGTCCTTGTGGAGAACACGGTTGCCCGCAGGCGATGGGTGTAGGAGTTGGGGCCAGGCAGGTTCCGCCATTGGGTCCCGGTGCGCAGATGGGACAGGTTTGATCGCACTGAGGATTAGGTCCGGTTCCGATAGGACTGCACGGTCCTCCGCAGGGAACTTTTGTGGGAGTGGGAGAAGGCGCTGCACAGATTTTTTGGGTTGTACAAATGGGACAGGCTATATCGCATTGATTTGCGGATGTACACGGTCCTCCGCAGGGAACTTTAGTGGGAGTAGGAGCCGCACAGATTTTTTGGGTTGTACAAATGGGACAGGCTATATCGCATTGGTTAGATGATGTACACGGTCCTCCACAGGGAACTTTAGTGGGAGTAGGAGCCATACATTTTCCTCCTGCCGTACAAATGGGACAGGCGATAACGCACTCGCTGGGATTGGTGCAGGGCCCGTTACAGGGAACTTTAGTCGGGGTGGGAGAGGGCGCTGCACAGATTCCGTTTGCAGTACAGATAGGACATGCTATGTCACATTGGTTTGCGGATGTACACGGTCCTCCGCAGGGAACTTTGGTGGGAGTTGGAGCCTGACAGGTTTGATTAGGTGCACAGATGGGACAGGCTATATCACACTCATTTGAATTAGCGCACGGTCCTCCGCAGGGAACTTTTGTGGGAGTAGGAGTTACGGTTGGAGCTTGGCACGTACGATCCGGAGCACAGATAGGACAAGCTAGATCGCATTCATTACTATTATTACACGGTCCTCCGCAGGGGACTTTTGTAGGAATAGGAGTAGGAGTGGGAGGAGGTGGTCTGCAAGTGATATTAGTGATTTGTTGAGTGAAGTCATTACTGTATACCCCGAAGTATTGTTCACCGCATACCCAAGTACTGGATGCAGTATTTACCATCTGGACCCAATGGGGTCTTCGTTCGGCAGGGTTACAATCACTGGTGCCATAAGAACAATTTAAGCCATTGTAATAAACGAAATCACCATCGTAGTATCCGTCACTCTGTTTTGTCCAACCACTGGTATACTGGTCGTTTGTGGGAAGACGGGTATTCTGTGGCATATAAGTAATTGTTTGTTCATATGCCCAACCACATCGCGGTTCATCATAATCCCAAGCTCTCCATGTAAGTCTAGGAAGCATGTCATAGGTTAACTTGATCGGTGCGCCGGTTTTAGTGACAAAGCGGATTTTACCTCGCACCGTGATCCAAGCATGCGTGTCTTTTTGAGGTAGAGCCATTGCTGATGCAAACAATATTGCCATAAATAATAGGAGTCTTATAAAATATTTCATGGATTTGGAGTTGTAATTACTTGATAACGTGATTTCGCATTTTGATACCAATCCTCATACGAAAGACCGGTATCTGTAGGTATTACATCCGTAACCAGGCCGAATGCATAGTATTCTTCTTGGGGAAGTGCGGTGATATGAACTACATCCGAGACGCCCCCTTTTTCAAGTGACCAGAGATTTTTATTCAATTCCGGCGCATTAACAGTGCCATCATGTTCGCTATTAAGGTTGAAAGGTCCAAACGAATTGTAGTAGTAGAAAAAGTCCATCCTTTGTACGGTTTTATCATTTCGTATCTCATCTCCTGCTTGTTGCATCGTAATTTCTCCACGTTTTACCCTGTTGTGAAGCTTTGTGATGAGATCGAGAGCATAGGTTTTATTCTGTTCTAGATTGAAAGGAGTAGGGGTGAAATTATTTGCCCATACGCTAACGATAAATCCCCGTTTAATCATCCCAGAAGAAGAGATAGTTTCTTCTTTTTGTTGTTTGATCTCCTGTACGAGTTCCACTCGTCTCATATAATCTTTATTTGACGAGTCAAAGATCGTAGACGGAAGATTTGCAGAAAGCGTTGATTCCTGAAGCAGTATTGAGTCTTGGATGATTTTATCAAGAAGGTAAGTCTTCTTTTTCTCTTCTGACATGGAAGTGCTGGGGAAGTATCCAATCTCGGTATCCAGATCCGACTGATAGATGGATTCACTTCCCACTTTTGCTATGACAGGATTCATATTGTTATCTGTTTTTTTGTTTCTGCCGGATAGAAAAACTATTAAAGCAATGATTATCAGAATGACTATTACAATTAACCCAAAAAGTATTTTGGGATTTTTGAAAATGGCTAAGAACGGCATTTTTCCCATAAGTGATCGATTAGTAGTGTTGTTTGTATTCATGGTAAATTACTTTACGTTTTCAACGGTACAACTTTCTCCCACAATGGATCCTCCCCAGTCTGCAAGTACAAATCCGTTTCTTTTATGTGTAGGAATAGGTATGGGAGCAACCGAAATAGGAGCGTCTAAACCTTCAAATATGACCCGGGAGCGAATTACTGTATCAGGTTGTATGGACATATCCAGAGTTTCTTTTTCATTTATTACATTCTCCGGTAAAAGTGTCACGAAGTAATATGGTTTTTCATCCAGTCTAGGGAGCCAGTAGGAGAGGAAATCTGAAATTTCCTGCCCGTTAAATCCTATTGTTGAAAGCATGCCGGTAAGTTTATTTTTAAGGTCTCCCTTAGCATATACAAATCCCTGTTCCGGTGCTTTTACGTTATTTAGATCAGCTTCGTAATAGAGATAAGAATAGGTGTTAGGTTTAAGGTTAAAGGTTAAAGATGATAAAGTTCCATTGGGCTCTGCATGTACGTTCCAACCGTTGACCGCGTCATATACCGGATCGCTTACCGTTATTTTTCCATCCACTGCCAACTTCACATTCAGATCAGTTGGTTCCTCCGGATAGAGATAAATGGCGGGTTTACAAACCGGTGTTGCCCATGTCCACTGCGCCGCGGTTCTAAACTGAAGACTTGTAAGCTGCAGGGATGTGTTTCTGGCAAAATTCGTCGGAGGTTTATTAGGAGTCGGAATATAAATATAGATTTTAGGATCATTGTTGGTCTGCAGAAAAATGTTTTGAGGACGATCAGCTCTATAGAATGCGTTGAAAATAACCTCTGCGCTCGTATCTGATTTGGTGAAGGTAGTGACTCCTAAAGGTGAATAACAGTTGTCAGGATTTAATCCAATGGGAATCAGGGTCGGGGTCGCATTTACGTTGAGGGGCTTATTGCACATTTTCATAGTTTCAGTGATAGTTTCTATATGAAAAAGGGATTGATTTAAAAATGGGGCTGAGGCATTAAAAATGATGTATCTGTTGTAATTTGCTTTTTGCCAGTCATCCGTTGACGCTGGAATAATTTTATCCGGGTTTGCAGTTGAAATAGAAGTTGTAAACGGTTTGTCTACATACTCCGGAGGAAACGCGAGAGGATCATTCATTGGGGTAAAGGTATTTTGCTCTTTGCAGTTAAATATTCTGTCTCTCATGATCGCATAGTTCTGCCGATAAAGGTCATATCCGGGATCAGAAGTGATGAGAGGTGTATAAGGGCCCGTCGGGAATGCTACCAGTTTATTCCAGAGATCTTTGGCAATATATACATCAAAATAGTGAGAGCACGGATTATTTTGAAGTGAATTTTCATCCCACCTGACTTTACAATCTAAAGATTGAGCGGCTTCAAACGCGTCGCGAGATTTTAATACATATAAAAACTCACGCATGTTCATGTTGGTTCCGTCACCGATTCCGCAGTTGGGACGGCTATCATTAAATTCACATCCTACATTATGAGTATAGGGAGTCCAAAAAACCTCAGATGTCTGTCCTGATGATTCCGGATCATCTATTTCAGCAACTTTCCTTAGATCCGGGTAACTTCCTCCGGCCACCTCACAGCTTCCTCTAATTTTTGATGCCGCGTCAACCGATACGTTGTAGCAGACTGTAGGGTCAGTACGATAGGGGCCGGTAAGTTCGTCAGTCTTACAGCTTGCTACCCTCAAATTTTTACGGATCCGGATATATTCGCGTGAGGGAAGGGTCTGTCCGGAAAGAGTGGTAAAGATCATGGGTTTACAGGATGCTTCTTTTGTATTAAATGTACTGCTGAATTTACTGGGGGGAAAAGAAGTAGGATTTAACTGCGGACGATAATCAGTAAGATTTTTAAAGTTATCTGTTGTTAAGGTAAAGGTGACATTTGATTCCGGATTATAACAGGCACTTCCCCCTCCGGGAGGCTGATTGACGACAACCGGAGCTTGTTGGATGGTAGCGGGAGTGTTGGGTACTCCGCGAATGACAGAGAGAATTGTTGCAAACACTGAAAGTACCTGGTTAAGCATAATGTGGCGTGTCGCTCTTAGCGAGCGTGCCCTTAATTTAAAACATATATTAGAAAAACTTAGAATGCAAGAGGGAAGTAAAAAAATAACAAGCAATTTCCAACGCACAATGTGCAAGCTTTAAATAAAATAAATAAAATGGATGTGATAAAATCTATTTGATTACATAAATTGCTTATTGAACATTGTGCATTGAGCATTAATATATGGTTCTCTCCGATCGCGATATCAAAAAAGCAATCAAAAGCAAACGGATTATTATTAAACCTCTTCCTGACTTTTCGACTCAGTTGGGATCCTGCACACTGGACCTTCGTTTGGGAAATGTATATCGGGTTTTTAACCACAGTAGAACTCCATTTTTGGATCCCCGTAATCCTGAGACAATTCCCAATATCACCTCAGAGATAACTATTAACGATACCGAGTCATTCACACTCCATCCCGGGGAATTTATTTTGGCAATTACCAAAGAATATATAGAGATGCCGGATGATCTGACGGGGAGACTTGAAGGCAGATCATCAATTGGGAGAATGGGTGTTGTCATCCATTCAACTGCTGCAAATATTGAATGCGGATTTCGGGGACAGATTACACTGGAGCTTGCCAACATGGGTCCTATTCCTGTCATTTTATATCCCGGGATACGCATCTGCTCCTTATCTTTTGAACAATTATCAAGCCCGGCTGAAGTTCCCTACTACAAGAAAAAAGGAGCAAAGTACGTAAACCAAAAATCACCTTTAGAATCCCGGCTGGGAGAAGAAAAGTAAAAAATTAAATCGTCATCCCGACTTTCCTGTCTGCCGACAGGCAGACGTCGGGATGACTAATATATTCAAAGAACAGTTTTTCTTTTCAAACTAATTACTAAGGCATGACAACTTCGAGTGCTTTTATGAGTTCTTTAGGATTTCCTTTGGAATTCACGAGGGCGCTTAACGTATCAACCGTTACAGAAAGGTTTTGTACTTCTTTTTGTTGAGGATTCTGTCTATTTTCAGCAGGTGCTTGTGATTCCATACTTATACATTCAGCTCTTTATCATACCATTTTTTAAATTTATTGATATGTCCCGGAATTGCCTGGCTAAAGGGATTTCCCGCATTGTACGCAGTTGTCAGTTTATACACATCCATATTTTCATACCTGTCTAATGTCCGGCGGTGATACTTTCCGATCAAGTCAATGTTTGTCTGAGGATCATACAGTCCCTCAGGGGAACCGCTGTATCCTAAAGAAAGTGCCGTTGAATACAGGATTTGTCCGAGTCCGTAACTTGCTTCCCCGAGCCGGGATTCATACCGGTAGGACCTGGGATTTCCCATAGACTCCGTCATTATGGTGGCAAATATTAACTGTGGTTGAATTTCATATTTATCCGCCGTTTTCATGATGTCTTCCCGGTATGTATTCCACACGATTAACCCTTGATCCGCGGGATCCATATTTGTCAGAAGCGCACTATTAATTGCTGTGTTGGGTGGAAGGCCTGCCTGCGCAGGCAGGGGAGTTGGAGGAGGGGGGATTGCGGGAGTGGCAACCGTCATTTGCCCGGCCATAAAAAGAGCCGCAGTGATTTGTTTGCTGTACTGATGCAGATTTTTAAGATCGATGTGTTTTTGGGCAAACCATGCATACAATTCCGGACATCCCTCCCTCATTTTCTCAATGAGTACATCCCGTTCTGACTCCAGCCTCCTTTTGATCGCAGAAAGTTCTTTACCCGAAATTCCGGTATTCACATCATCAGGCATATTCTATTTATATCAGAAATAACATATGCATACATCCATCATCTATCTCTATATCCATTTATCTCTATATCCATTATCTCTATATCCGTGCTTTTATTTATTTCTGTTGCTATCTCATATCTTTACCTCAAAAACAAAAACATTTTTTCACTATTGTGAATTTTTGTTTATGAAAATACAAAGTGGGAATGAGTGTGCTGAGCACATGTGTTGGATTACGGATGGTATAATAAAAGCATGAACGCAAAAGAATTCCTTCATGATTCAAAAGATAGGGCAGTGCGTGCTATACGGCTTGATACCAATGCTAAATTGCTGGGACTTAGAATTGCGTCTCGGGTAACCGGAGTGTAAAAGCTCTCTACACTTGCAGACCGCATATCCGATCTGGCTGTTTCCCATAAAGCAAAAGCCGCAATTAATCTTACCCCTCACGGAGAAGTTTTTTCTTAAAGAAATTGATGGTAAGCGCAGCGGAGAGATATTTCATTTTGTCACCAAACCGCTTACCACAGAGGAAAAACTTCATGCAGCTCAACTTGTCTATGATGCCCGGGAGCAGGTGAGAGACAGTATAAGAGGGTTTGCTTATATCAAAGATAAAATGGGCACCATCTTCTCTGGACAACCTGCTCCTCCTATTAAACATGCATAACATAAGGGTGGTACAATAAAGCCATGAATTTGGCATATAAACTTCGTCCCGTCTCTCTTTCTGAATTTGTAGGCCAGGATCATCTGGTCGGAAAAGGAAAAATCATACGGGCCATGATTGAGGGAGATCAGCTTTTTTCCATGATTTTCTGGGGGCCTCCGGGATCGGGAAAAACAACACTTGCCACAATTATCGCGAAAGTTACCCACAGCGAATTTTACGAACTCTCAGGTGTTGAAAGCGGAAAAGGGGATTTAAAAGACATCATTCTCAAAGCTAAAGAGCATAAGATGATGGGGAGGCGGACCATCCTTTTTATTGATGAGATTCATAGGTGGAATAAAGCCCAGCAGGACGCGCTTCTCCCTTACGTTGAAAGCGGACTTCTTACTTTAATCGGTGCAACGACTGAGAATCCCTCTTTTGAAGTTATTAGTGCTCTTCTTTCCCGGTGCCGGGTGTTTGTCCTCAGTCTTCTTGAGAAAAAAGATCTTCTCAAAGTTGTTAACCGTGCCCTCTCTGACGAGGAAAAGGGAATGGGGAAAGCGAAAAAGAGAATAGGAGAAAAAGAGAAAGAGCTGCTTATTCAATTATCGGGAGGAGATGCCAGGGTAATGTTAAATGGTCTGGAAATCGCAGTCACAGGGTACAAAGAAGAAGAGATTACCAAAGATATTATCCTTGAAATTTTCCAGAAAAAATCGGGAGGACTGTATGACAAAAAAGGAGAGGAACATTACAATCTGATCAGCGCATTTATAAAATCCATGAGAGGGTCAGATGTTGACGCTACCTTATATTACATGCACCGGATTTTAGAGAATGGAGAGGATCCGAAGTTTGTCGCAAGGCGCATGATTATTTTTGCATCCGAAGACATAGGACTTGCCGACCGGGGAGCTCTTATTCAGGCCAATGCGGCATTTGAAGCGGTTACTAAAATAGGTATGCCGGAGTCCAAACTGATTCTTTCCCATATTGCCATTTATCTGTCTTGTGCTCCCAAATCACGCGCGGTTGCGGGCGCGATGGGAAAAGCAATTGAAGCCGTATATCAAAATCCTGCAGAGCCGGTACCTCTTCATCTCCGGAATGCCCCGACAAAACTTATGAAAGATTTAGGATACGCAAAAGGGTACACATGGAGTGAGGAAAAAGTGGGACCGACAGAGACAAAACCCTTTTTACCGGATAAATTAAAAGGAAAGAAGTTTTTTGAGAAATGACTAGAAGTAGTCTCGAAACCTTTGCGTTTCTGTCATGCTGAATTCATTTCAGCATCTTCAGAAGATTCCTGAACCGAATTCAGGACAGGCTCTGAAACAAGTTCAGGATGACGGTTTAGAGATGAGTTCTATTTATTAATGACTATTTATTAACATAACTGTATGTTTACGCCTGAGTGGTGTCCATCAGACTGTCCAGGGAGAATTGGAAAAAGAAGAAATATCTGTCGATTATATCGGGAAAAAACAGAGAAGTATGCTCCTCGGTCAGGAGTTTACAAAAAGGAAGTAGAATATTTGACTAATGAAGCAAACTTACTAAGATCAAAAGGAAAAGAAGGAATTCAGGAACTAGAAAGTTGGTGTGTCACATTTTTTCACTCCTGGGAATAATTCAGCTACTGATACGGCTTTTGTCATCTTGAGCCGGAACGCCTTACCCGTTCCGAATAAAACCACGTGCTCCGTTACATTTCTGATGATTCAATGCGCTTAGCTATTTTAAAAAAACGGACCCCGGAGGGATAGTCTTCCATTTATATCTGTATATCACCTGACTTCTATCACCCCTTAAACTTCGTGCCTAATTTTTAATCTTTGGGACACTA
>MFJL01000033.1:31616-33380 GCA_001779195.1 Candidatus Gottesmanbacteria bacterium RIFCSPHIGHO2_02_FULL_39_11 | reverse complement strand
ATAAAAATACCTTTAGTGTCCCAAAGATTAAAAATTAGGCACGAAGTTTAAGGGGTGATAGAAGTCAGGAGAAATTCAAAAAAATAATGCGGAAGAAATGCAGGCTGCAATATTTTTACAGAAACCTGCAACAGTTACCGTAAATACGTTTTATTATCCCAATTGGCAAGCGTATGTTGATGAGGTACCTGTGCTAACAGATCATGATAAAGAGGGAAGAATTACCGTCCCTATTCAATCTGGATCCCATGTTCTTCGCCTTATTTTCACTAAAAACCCGTTAGAAGTAATAGCCGATAGGATAAGTCTTTTAGGTGTAATTTTTTTTGTTACCGTTTTTGTATTAATAGTAAAGTGGAAGATAGCAAGAGCTTATTGGACAAAGTTTTTATTAATATTTTAGTTTCCGGTATAAAATAACTAAACTTATTAGTGTAGTAAGGCTCACTGCTGCGCCTATGAAAAAAATCATAGGATCATAATAGAACTCTATTTCGTGTGCACCTTTAGGCAGGTATAATGAACGAAAGGCAACGTTGGAGGTAAGTACCTCCGTTGTTTTTCCGTCAAGTGTTGCTTTCCAACCAGGATAGTTCACCTCACTGGTTGATAAAAAGCCATCGCAGTCGGATGCGGTTTTAAGTATTATATGGTTATCAGTGTAATCAGCAACTTCTACGGAAGGTACATTAAGGGGTGTACAAATAAATCTTTTTTTCCACATTTCTAAATCATCAGGATTATTAATATTCAGTTTACGTATTTCATTGTAGGTATAACTAACGGTTTTTGATAAATCGAGTCTTGATGAAAACAAAGCATCATCGCGGGATTTTTCATCCGGATACACTGCAGTATTTTGAACTATAAAAAAACGGGGTGTATACTGCATATTTTCATATACGCTGGAATCTCCGTCTTTATAAACAACTTTAAACTTACCAGGAACATCCTGGCCGATATCATCTGAGTAGTTGTATGTTGCCACATATTTTACATTCAGGAAATTTAAATAGGGAGAAAACGAATCTACAAGGGGCAGTTCGGAAGAGTAGTAGATACCAGATCCTGCCGTTTTATTCGCAAGTTCAATAAAGTGGTAGTAATTACCCAAAAGAAGTGGATTATACCCGTTGATAAACGGTATACCATACAAGTAACCGCCGCTTAAATCCATTGCATCGAATGACCGCGTAAAAGGCGAATATCTCAGATATAATCTATTTGGTCCAATACTTCTTTTAACTACTGAAACCATATTCTGGTTGTTATGCATAGGCGGGGTGTTTTTAATTTGGATATAGTCCGATCCGAACTTCACAAGTTCCACAACAATCAGGAGCCAGGCTGCAATTTTTATGAGGGGATATTTTAGTTTTGACATAGATTCTCCGACAACTGCCGACAAGAGAAAAACTACCATTACCATATGCCGGGTCGGTAAGCGGAATATTTTGTATAGAGGAAATAAACGATAGACAAGTTTATACAAGAACGAGTACTGGCCCATAGCCATAAACACAAAAAAAACTATCATTATAAGAGTGAATACAAGATAAAAATTGATTTTTCTCTTTCTTATGGAATAGGTAATTTCATATAAAATATATAAAGCGATAATAATAAGAGGTGTAAATCCTATAAAGTTTGTATACTCATACAGATTAGGCCAGGGGCCAAAATAAGGAGAGTTTCCGGTAAAAGGATTGCCATAGGAATAGGGAGCTATGAATAATTTAAACAGGTAAGAAGGAAAAGATCCGT
>MFJL01000033.1:0-31608 GCA_001779195.1 Candidatus Gottesmanbacteria bacterium RIFCSPHIGHO2_02_FULL_39_11 | reverse complement strand
ATTGCCGATAATCCCACTGAAAGAAAGATTGCCAATACAACAGTGATAACATTTTTCCTAAATCTAACCAGAAACTTCATGCGGTATGTATACAGTCCATACAACGCATGATAGATGAATAAGAAAAAGACTAGTTCCAACGTAAACATCACATGTTGGTAGAAACCGGTAAAAATCTGCATCGTTAAGGACACAACAGCCAAAATGAAATATTTTTTATTTGATTTACGAAACAACTGTTCGAACGAAATAATGATTACTGGAACCCAAACTAAAGATGTTATATGATCCAGATGCCCCACATAAATATTGGCAAATACATACCCGGATAGGCTAAAAACAGAGGCGGATATGGTTGCTGATAACGCATCATATCCTCTTTTTATACCGTACCAGTACATAAAAAATCCTGCCATCAGAACATGCAAAGCGGTGAAAACACCGAAAGCGTAATTTATAGGAAAAATAAGAAAGATAAGACTGAGAGGGTAGATAAATGACGCAGCCGGTTGAGCCAAAAGCGGAACACCGGACAGGCTGTATGTATTCCAAAAGGGAAATGAATGATGGTCGAGTAATCCCTTAATTTGATATGCATAGTAATACTGCCATTTAAAAATATCTTCTCCAAAGAGCATTTTATAAGGGGAATAGACAAGTACATCTCTAAAAAGAAATAAACAGGGGACAGTAAGAGCAATTACAACAATTACTTTCATCGGGTACCGCTTCATCACCTCTTATATTACATAAATGTATCAGGGATATGAAGGGATGCTTTTTGCAAAAAGTTAGTGGTTAATCTGGAAGAGAGATTGAAAAAGTCGATTGTGTCACCGATTGGCTATTACGTTTTGAGATTTAAACTTATCCCCGATAAATATCTTTTCTATCTGCAACGCGCAGGATAGATATTATTTTATTTTGGGTGTCGATTTTGTATATTACTCTGAATGATCCGATCCTAATCCTGTATTTATTTTCAGTCGATTGAAGTTTTTTGCTCTGAGAAGAGTATGGATTTTGGGATAATTTTAGAATTTCGATTGAAATTTGCTTGCTTATTGAGGTTTCAAGCTTGCTAATCTTTTTACTTGCCTTTTTTGTTATTCTCAAGATCATAGCTTAGTAGTGCCGAAGCGTTTCTTAAGAAAATCATCAAAGGGAACGGTATCTTCCTTATCCGCACGCTCAGCTTCAGCAGCGTCTGTCAAGTCCAAATAAGCTTCCTCTAAAGCTTCAAAATACTTTGCGTCTACAAGGATTGCTCTCGGTTTAGATCTTTGAAGAATAATTGCCGGCTTTTGTTTATCGACTACATTTTTTAAAACCTCAGCGGCATCTTTGCGAAGATCTGAGATAGAGATATATGTGTAACCATTCATAGTACGTTTATTATATCTATTAAACGTACTATTATCAATACTCTTCAAGTGTTGAGGTGTCTCCTACAGGCTCTCCCATCTCCTGAGCTTTAAGGATGCGGCGCATGATTTTTCCGCTTCTTGTTTTAGGAAGCTTGTCAATAAAATCAACTTCCCGGGGATAGGCATGACCTGCCAGATTTTTCTTCACATGCATTGCCAGATCATCTTTGAGTTTTTTGACAAATTCCTCATCTTTTGCTTTTTCGCGAAGCTCAGGACTTAAAACCACAAATGCTTTTATAATCTCTCCCCGAAGTGCATCCGGTTTTCCAATAACTCCAGCCTCTACAACGCCCGGAAATTCAATCAGGGATGACTCCACTTCAAAGGGACCGACCCGCTCTCCGGATGTTTTAATGACATCATCAGCCCTTCCCACAAAATGAAAATACCCTTCGTCATCTTTCCACCCTCTGTCTCCTGAAATGTACCATCCGTTTTCAAAATATGACTTGTATTTCTCATCATTATTCCACACCCAGGCCATCTGGGAAGGCCATCCGGGCTTCATAGCGATATTTCCCTCAGTCTTGTTGGGTACCTCAACCCCCTTATCGTCCACAATTCCGGTATGAATTCCCATAAAAGGCTTTCCCATAACTCCGATTTTTATATCCATCGTAGGATAATTTCCAATTATTATCGATCCTGTTTCTGTCTGCCACCACGTGTCATGAAAAGGAAGCCCATATACTTTTAGCCCCCATCGGATAGCTTCAGGATTAAGAGGCTCTCCGACAGATAACAGATGGCGAAGATTGGAAAGGTCGTATTTTGCAACCAACTCATCTCCTCCTGCCATCAGCATCCGAATTGCAGTAGGTGCGGTATACCATATAGTTACTTTATAATTTTGAAGAATTTCATACCATTTAGCCGCATCAAATCGCCCGGAATACACAACAGAGGTCACTCCGCAACTTAAAGATCCCAGTATGCCGTAGGCAATTCCCGTCACCCACCCGTGATCTGCGGTACACCAATATATGTCTTCGTTATGAATATCTAATATATATTTTGCCGTCAGGTGCTGTGAAAGAATTGCGTTATGGGTGTGTACTATCCCTTTGGGTTTTCCGGTTGTTCCTGAAGTATAGAGCATAAATGCATAGTCGGTTGGTTCCATCGGCATAACACTCAACTGATCTGAGACCGGTTTAATTTGTTCTAAAAACTGCGGATCGTCAACTACTACAACCGTTTTTAGTTCCGGTAAGTCTTTCCGGAGAGGAACAAGCCGGGGGAGAAGCTCCTTAGTTGTTATAACTACTTTTGCTCCTGAGTTTTCCAGACGGTCCAAAAGTGCTTTTTCCTGGAACGCGGAAAATAGAGTTCCGGCAATTGCCCCTATTTTTAGAATTCCCAAAAATGAAAAATAAACAGCCGGTATACGGGGAAGAAACAAAAATACCCGATCCCCTTTCTCAACTCCTAAGGATTTTAAATAATTTCCGTATTTATTCGACCATTTGGAGAGCTCTTCAAAGGTGTATGTCTCTTTTTCTCCTTTATCTCCTTCCCAAAGAAGTGCTTTTTTGTTTTTCCTATCCGTTTGCAGATGCCGGTCAACCGCGTTATACGCTGCGTTTAACTTTCCTCCGTCAAAGTAAGAAATTTCTTCCTTTGCGGCCTCCTGCCAATTAAAATCGTCATATGTTTTTTGATAATCGGTTAAATGGGGAGGCAATTTGAATTTATAATCTTTCTTAGAAAAAAAATCTTGCGGGTTCATAGGTTTTTGTCATGCTGAACTCGTTTCAGCATCTTCAGAAGATTCCTGAACCGAATTCAGGACAGGCTCTGAAACAAGTTCAGGATGACGGTTTAGAGATGAGTTCTAGTTCAGGATGACGGCGTAATAAAATTTATAATAATTATTTCTCTCTTATTTTAAAATGCTTGTCGAGTTCTTTTATTCTATCAACAACTCCTGTGTACTCAAGCTCCATCATGGGAGCCATGGCAGCTCCGAAAAATCCCTGCTCCCGCATCGCAAGACTTTTTTGTGCAGCTTTTGTACGGACGGTATCCCAGAACGGCTGAGCGAATAAATCAACGGGTTCCGTGAACTTTCCGCCACGCATACTATACCCTGCACCCGTAACGATTGCGGGACCGTCAAAAAATGAAATAGTTTCTCCCTGTTTGACCGGCATCAGAGCTAAAATATGACTTCCCCGGCATCCTCCCAATACATAGTGCGCGGTTGCGTAGGGAGAAACCACTTCTCCGGTTGCAGGAAAGTCTTTTTGGGTTCTGACTAGGCATACCGGATCATCTTTTCCTGAATATTTGCCTGAAATATTATGTAAACGGGAGGTTGACACAACTGCTGTTATTTCCCCGGTTGATCGGGAGGATATGGATTCTACTACGTACCTTTCCTGATCCCGAAGCAAAACTGCCAAATCATAAATATTCTCAGGAGTATTTAACTTGATCACCCGGTCGCCCTTTGTATAGTTGACATCCATTACGGTAAACTCAAACCCTTTTCCCATATGGGGAGCAAGAAGAAGTCCTGCGTTATGAAAAGGATCCGCAAAGCTTCTGAAGAGCGGATAATTAAATGCTCCCGGATCTGTTTTATCGCATGCAAAAAATACAAAAGGTTCACTCTCTCTTTCTTCAAACTCCATCTCGCAGCTTCCCGGGCCCATACCTTTTACATTTCCTGAAAAAGAAGTTTTTAGAAGATCCTGGCCGGCTCCGTATAACCCCTGATCCTTGGCAACCTCTGTACCTTTCATCAAAGCGTCAAATGCCAGCCGGTGGATATCCGGACTGTTTACTCCGTGAGTGTGAGTCATAAGCATGGCCGTGTCATCTCCGGTTGTTGAGATACGGTAGTCTATAAGCAAACGTGCAGCATTATTCTTCACATGATTTGCAATTGCTTCAACCAAAGCGATACTCGGTGCATTATGTCCGGCAATTGCCCCGACGTCTGCTTTAATTGCTGAAAGGGTGATTTTCATATTACTTTTTATTTTTCATCTGCTCGTATATCCAGTTAAGTCTATTATACTTCACAACCCTCTCTCCCCGTGCCGGAGCTCCGAATTTTGCATAATCTGCGTCCGTTGCGACCGCAAGATCTGAAATAAATGTATCTGTTGTTTCTCCGGATCTGTGTGAAATAAGAATTTTAAATCCGGCAGATTTAGCTTGTGAGATCACATCCAAAGTCTCCGTAAGAGTTCCTATTTGATTTACCTTTATAATAATTCCGTTGCACGCTTTCATCCGAACTGCTTTTTCCAACCTTTTTGGATTAGTACTGAGTAAATCATCTCCTACAATAAGGGTTGTAGGCGGAAGGGTCTTAGTAAGAGACGCCCAGGCATCCCAATCATCCTCAGATAAGGGATCTTCCAGAGAAAGGAAATTATATTTATTGTTCAGCTCCAAAAGACGAAAAATATATTCTGATTTTTCAATGGGCTTATCAAAATAATTATAGGATCCGTTAGCATAATACTCGGAAGCTGCCATATCCAGACTTATTGCAACATCCTCATTTACTTTAAAGTGAGAAGCCTCTATTGCCTCAACCAGATAATCAATTGCCACTTCGTTTGTATTGAATGCAGGGGTAAATCCTCCCTCATCACCAACTCCCGTTGAAAGTCCGGTATCTTTAACTATTTTTTTTAGACTGTGATAGATCTCAGAGCCGATCCGGAGAGATTCAAAGAAAGAATATTTAGCCGAAGGAACTACCATAAATTCCTGAACGGTTAACTTATTTCCTCCATGAAGACCGCCGTTTACCAGGTTAAACATCGGAACTACGTGGTTTGCGGGCTGTAAGCCTTCTTGCTGGGGTTTTGCAAAAAGATCCGAACGGATGTATTGGAACAAATGCTTCTTTTGGCTGTATGCAGCAGCTCTGGCAACAGCAAGAGAGACGGAAAGAATAGTGTTTGCGCCTAATTTACTTTTGTTTTCTGTTCCGTCCAATCCGGTCATGACCGCGTCAATTTCTTTCTGATTAGTTACATCTTTTCTAAAAAGTGCAGGTTTAATAATGGAATGAATATTTTCAATTGCCTTGAGTACTCCCATTCCGTGAAATCTTTTTACATCCCCATCTCTTAACTCTTCTGCCTCATGGCTTCCGGTTGATGCCCCTGAGGGAATTGCGGCATCCGCCATTTTTCCGTCATCCAGCCAAACTTCAGTACGCACCGTGGGATTTCCCCGGGAGTCTAGAATTTCAAATGATTTAATATCAGAAATTTTGGACATAATTAATTAGCGTCATTCTTCCGATAAGAATCGGGATCAGGATGACAACAAAACTCACCTTTTTTTACTTACTAACTTTAATTCCGCACGGTGTATCGTTTCACGGACCGCATCCACAACATCTGGGTTGACAGACATGGAAGTAATTCCCCATTCCACTAATTTTTCAACAAGCTCGGGATAATCAGAAGGAGCCTGTCCGCACATGGAACTGGTTACTCCGTATTTATGTGCGGTTTTTATGACTTTTTCAAACGCCCACGTGACTGCATCATTTCTTTCATCAAATTCGGATGCAACTTCTGAATTATCCCGGTCCGTTCCTAAGATTAACATAGTTAAGTCATTTGAGCCAATGGAAACTCCGTCAATTCCCGCCTCGCAAAACTGATCCAGAAGTATGACGTTTGAGGGAATCTCAACCATCATCCACAATTTAAAATTAGAAGATCGGGAAAGTCCGCTTGACGCAATTATTTTCTTGACTTCAACTAACTCATTTACCGTTCTTACAAAAGGAAGCATCAGCCAAAGATTTTTAAATCCGTGTTTGTTCCTGACCATTTTAATTGCCGCAAGCTCAAGCTCAAATACTTTTGGATCTGACATGTACCGGTATGCTCCTCTATATCCAAGCATAGGATTGGATTCTTCGGGTTCAAAGTCTCCTCCCCCTTTTAAATTTCTATACTCATTTGTTTTAAAATCAGTCGCGCGGTACACAACCGGGCGGGGATTAAATGCTTTCGCAAAAACCAAAAGATCGTTTGCAAGCTTTTCTATAAATACGTGACTTTTGCCCTCCTTAATAAGTTTTTTAGGATGAGTACCGATATCTGCGATCATAAATTCAGCACGCAAAAGTCCGACTCCGTTTACATTCATTTTAGCAACTTCTTCTACCCGCCCGGGACTTGCCAGGTTTACATATACATTGGTGGCTGTTTTAATTTCAGGTCCCTGTTTTTTCTCGGTTGATTTGGCTATAAGAATTTTTTGTTGAGCTGACAAGCCGCCTTGGTATACCTGTCCCTTTCTTCCGTCTACCGTAACTGTTTTTTCCTTTGAAAGGATGCGGGTTGCCCCTGGTGTCCCAACAACTGCCGGAATTCCAAGCTCACGGCTGACAATTGCGGCATGAGAGGTGCGTCCTCCCTTTTCCGTCACAATTGCAATTGCCCTCTTCATTGCCGGGACAAAATCCGGGTTGGTTTGAACCGTAACCAGCACATCCCCTGAAAGTACTTTATCAATCTCAGAAGCCGAGTGAATAATTTTGACAGGTCCTGATACAATACCCGGAGAGGCCGGATCACCCGTCAGGAGAAGCTTCATATGAGAAAGCTGTGCTAAATCTTCCCTTTTTTGATCGCTCGTGACATTTTTTGCGGTTTTAACCGTAGTTATCGGCCGTGTCTGGACAATATATACATTCCCCTTTTCAACAGCCCACTCTACATCCTGGGGAAAAAAGTAATGTTTTTCAAGTCTCTTACCCAGTTTTGCAACCGTTTGAACCATTTCGTCCGTTACTTTTTGTTTGCTCCCTTGTGCATGCGTCAGTTTTACTTCGGCATTCTCCGTCCCTTTTTTAATCAGCATTTTATGTTGGTTGGAAATTTTTCGGTTGGTAATTTCAAGGGTATCTTTATTCAGTTCAAAATGGTCAGGAGTTACAATCCCCTGGACGATAAATTCTCCCAGGCCTAAAATTGCTTCAACCACCATTGTCTTTTTGTCACTTGATACTGGGTCAATCGTGAACATTACTCCTGAGATCTCTGAGGCAACCATCAGTTGCACAACTACCGCAATTCCCACTTTCATATGATCATACTTTTGTTCCTCGCGGTAAAAAACTGCCCGCGGAGTAAAAAGGGATGCCCATGCCTCCTGTACTTTTTTGATAAGAGAGGCCTCTCCTTTGACATTGAGGTACGTGTCCTGCTGACCGGCAAAGGAGGCTCCCGGCAAATCCTCAGCAGTTGCTGAGGAGCGGACTGCAACCAGAGGTTCCTTTAAAAAAGAGGTAAGTCCTTCCCAAAATCCTGACTTTTTTCGGGTACGGGACTCAAGCTGCATATATGCTTCCATAATTTCCATAGCAATTTCCTTGGGCATGGGAACACTTAAGATAAGTTTTTGAACCGTTTTTGAAATAGTCTCAAGACTTCTGGGGTCTTTATGGTCTAAAAGTTTAAGGGTATCTTTTATTTTAAAGCGAAGTTTGGTGCTTTCTAAAAATTTAAAATACGTTTGTGCGGTAACGACAAATCCGAATGGAACCGGAATTCCCGCTCCAAACATTTCTCCTAAATTTGCTCCTTTTCCTCCGACTCTTCCGATGTCATCTTTAGTGATCTGATCAAACCAGAGAGTGTAATTCATAAAGCGATAGAGCGAAAAGGAGATAAAGAGAAAGAGAGATTTTTTTGAAAACTTCAGTGTCTTTTTCTCTTTTTCGCTTGTTCTCCTTTTCTCTGAAATTATTCAGATAATTTTTTTTTAAAATAGTCAACCCACGGAATTTTGGCAGGATCAACATCATGCACCATTGCAAGATAAAAAGTTACAAAACTTCCCAACTGAATAAGCTCAAAAACTTGGGAAAGCTTTGTTACTCCTTTTAAATTTATTTCAGAAACTGAAATGGAATTCTTACCGATAACCTCTTTTGTCAGATCATACCTTTTTTTGATCCGGTCAGAATACAAATCCGAGTGAACCATTACAAATTCAATACTTGTTGTATTAGTTTTTGGATACAATAAACCTTCCAGAAGATGATGATTAAGCTCCGGTAAAATATAATAATGGGTCATATGTTTGCCTGTTTCGTGGAAAGGATTTCGTATCGCGTGTACCGCTCCTTCTAAAAATTCAGCTCCTATTAAAATTACAACTTTCTCTTTTAATTTATCCGCCAGAATTTTTGCCGGGTTAGAAGTAAAGGGTGATTCCATTTCAAGTTCTTTACTTTTTAGCCTAATAAAGGAGATTGCCTCACTTGCCTCTGACTCTGTCGTTGGGATATATCCCAGCTTTGAAAGCATTCCGATTTGTCCCATCTGCATATATCCCTGTCCAAGACGGGGCTGTTCTGAGGGATTAAATTTGGGATCAAACGTGTAGGAGAGTTTATTATTTTTGTTCAGCAGATCTGCAAGTGCCCCTCCGCTTGACAGGCCCATCAGTTTTGTATTCTTAGAAAGAGCTTCAGAAGTACAGGATATTGCTTCTTCCGTCCCCCCTGAATAGCTTGCGGCAAAAACGAGAGTATTCTCCCCTGCGTAATTGGGAAGATGATAATCATTTACCAAATCCAGAGGAACACGGATTTCAGCAGGATAGAGGGACTTAATAATTCTTCCTCCGTAAGCTGATCCTCCCATACCGGCAAAAATTATAGAGGAAGCATTTTTCAGATTGTCAGGAAGTACCATTTTTTGGGTATCATTCCAACCGGATTCGCATTGGTCGGGAAGAAAAACTACCGATTCGTAACAGTGACTCGCGTCCAGTGATTTAATTTGATCGCTGTTATCAAGATTTACCATATGATTTTTCTGACATCCCGGAATGACAACAAAGTCATGAAGATACAATTATCTCTGTCAATCTTTTTAATTCACCATCCATTATTTCCTGCGTATCCGCCTCCAAATTCAATCTAAGAAGAGGCTCGGTTTTGGACTGTCTTAGATTAAACCAGTATGTAGGATACCAGACGGAAAGTCCATCAATCTCATCCGTTGAAACCGCCCCTCCCGATGCGTCTTTTATCTTTTTGACCGCATCCGTGATATTTTTTACTTTAAAATTTTTCTCTCCCGAGTCAGCATATCTGTTAAATTTTGCATGAGCTTCTGATGCCTTTAAATTATTCAGAGAAAGATATTCTATAAGAAGGATTGCGGCAATGGTTGAACTGTCTGCAAAATAATTTTGTCTGAAATAAAAATGTCCCGAGTGCTCTCCGGCAAAAAGTGCATTTGTTTTTTTCATAGTTTCTTTGGTAAATGAATGTCCGACACGAACTCTTAAAGGAGTTCCACCATTTGCAGTTATCGTCTCAGGAACGATTTTTCCGCAAACTACATTGTACAGAACCGTTCCCGGACCGTTTTTTTTCAGGAGATGCTCCGAAAGAATAGCACTTGTTATGGTTCCGCTTAAAATTTCTCCTTTTTCATCAACCGCAAACATCCGGTCACTGTCTCCGTCGTGTGCAATTCCTAAATCCGCCTTATTTTCTAAAACTGCTTTTTTTAAATCAACCATGTTTTCTTCTTTTAAAGGATCTGCAATATGGTGAGGAAAATTTCCGTCCGGCTCAAAATAAAGAGGAATAATTTCAAGCGGAAGCTTATCTTTAAGTTTATCCCATGCCAATCCTCCCATCCCATTTCCCGCATCAATTGCGACTTTTAACGGTTTTATTGTATCTGTATTTACAAAGGTTAAAATATGAGAAGACCAGTCATCTATAATGCTCTGCAGTGTTACTTTCCCTTTTTTTGAGGCAGGGGGAAAATTTTGAGAAAGGGCCAATTCTTTTATTTCCGGGAAACCTAAATTCCCGTGAAGAGGTACGACATTTTTCAAAACCATTTTTAACCCGTTGTATTGTCCGGGATTATGAGATGCTGAAATAATGGCAGATGCCGGAAACTGATAGTGTCCCGATGCAAAATAAAGCATCTCAGTTGAGATAAGTCCTAAATCAACTACGTCAGTTCCCATTTCTGTGGCACCTCTGATAAATGCTTCAAACAAGGAGGGAGAAGAATTCCTTCCGTCATGTCCTAAAGCGATAAGGGGAACTTTTAAGTAACGGGCGGAAGCTTTACCTAAAATATAGTAGGTGTCTTCATTAAGGTCGGTGGGATATATGCCTCGGATGTCGTAGTCTCTAAATATGCTTGGATTAATCTTTATCATTCGTATGATTATATATGAAGAAGTATGAACTACTTATACCCATCTTACTCCGGTTTGCAACTTGTAGAGTTCGCAAAGCGGATTAGAGGGGTATATGGTGAAAAAACTTTTAACAAACCAGAGTTTTTTTACTATATTTATACTAAAGGCTTATAAAAAATAAGTCAAGGAGTTTTGAAAGCGGCAGGGGTGTTTGTCCCGTTTTGATGCGGTAGTCAATTGAAATAAGCTGCCGATACAGAGAAATCAGATTTTCCAGAGTAAAAAATGACGCCTGGCGATACAATTTCTGTGCCTGCCAGGAGGGAAGTTCGGCAACTTCCCCTTTTAAATCTTTAGCCATCAGCATATATCTAAATTGCCGTAAAAGCATGACAAAAATAAGTTCTGCTGCCTCTTTTTTTAACAGGTCATGATAGGAGTAAAGAAGATTTTTTTCATTATGGGGTGAAATGGAGTCTAAAAATTTAAAAAGTTGTGCGGGAAAATCGAAAGACATCAATTTAGCTTTTGAAAAATATTTTTTTATGGGACCAGCCTCTATTTTTCTGTCTTCCCAAATGATGATAGTATGCATCTGATTCTCTGATGAAATATGCTCTATTATCTCTTTTTTTTCTTTGGATAGCGGTCCTTTTAATATATTTTCAATAATGATTAATTTCGGAGTACTAAATAACGAATTAGACTCAGTAGCCAAGGTAAGTTCAGAAATACTTATCTGACCCCCATTTAACACGATGACCTCAGAGCCTGTGTATTTTAACTTTTCTTCCTGAAGAGCCATACGGGATCTTGCGGTATCATCTCCGTGAATAAGGGTTAGCATATACTTCTTAAAATCCGAAAACGGATTTAATTTCCTTCAAACAAGTTATGACAAATGAAATATGCTCCTCAAGAGGAATGCCAAGTTCCTTTGCTCCCTTTATAATATCTTCCCGGTTCACCTGTTTGGCAAATGCCTTATTTTTCATTTTCTTTAAGACGGATTTTGAATCCAAAGTATCCAGTCGGTCGGGACGGATCAGAGCGCAGGCAATTATAAATCCGCACAGTTCATCACATGCAAAAATGGCATGGTCTAGTTTGGAACTTCTGGCCTCCATTTTTAGAGAAGGATAGTGCGGTGAATTATTTCCATGTGAAGCAATTGCCTGGATAATTTGTCCATCAGTTCCCCTGCTTTTTAGATCTGCAATAATTATTTGGGGATGCTTATCCGGATATTTTTCCCAATCCGCGTCATGAAGAAGTCCGGCAAGCCCCCACATATCTTCATTTTCCCCAAATTTCCTTGCATAGCCACGTAACGAGGCTTCAACAGCAAACATATGCTTTTCGAGATTGATGTTTGTTACATACCCATCCAATATTTTCAAAGCTTCATCCCGGGTCATATAAGAGATAATTATATCTATTAATCTGCTAAAATACTATTCCATGAAAAACATATGGCGCTCTCTTCAAAGACCTATTTTTATCCTGGCCCCCATGGATGATGTTACCGATACGGTTTTTAGGCAAATGATTTTAACAACCCATAAACCTGATCTGTTTTTTACCGAGTTTACAAATGTCGACGGAATGCTCTCTGCGGAGGGGAACCACATAGTTAAAAAAAAGTTAAAGTTTGATCCTGTTGAACACCCCATTATTGCTCAGGTGTGGGGAAATAATCCTGACCATTTTTACAAGTCTTCTAAAATTATCAAAGATTTAGGGTTTGACGGTATTGATATCAATTTAGGCTGTCCGATTCCCGATGTGGTCAAAAAAGGGTGCGGAGGAGGCCTGATAGGAAATATAAAATTATCAACAGAAATTGTTGAAGCTGCTTTGGAAGGATCTCACCATATGCCGATAAGTGTTAAAACCAGACTGGGAATAAAGAAAATCGAAACAGAAGACTGGGTCCAAAAACTTCTATCACTTCCCTTATCCGCAATCACTATTCATGCCCGGACCGTTTCTGAAATGTCAAAAGGTCCTGCACACTGGGATGAAATCAAAAAAGCAGTAGAGGTGAGAAACTCATTAAAAAAAGAAACCCTCATTATCGGTAATGGGGATGTGAAAAAAAGGGAAGAAGGTTTGCTGAGGATCAAAGAAACCGGAGCTGACGGGATTATGATAGGCCGAGGAATTTTCCATGATGTCTATGCGTTTGCAACTATTAATAATAAACCTGTTGAAATAAGTGTTGAAAGAAGGTTGGAACTCTTGGAACGTCATGTAAAACTATATCAAAAAGTCTGGGCGCATTCAAAGCCCTATGCAAATTTGAAAAAATATTTCAAAATATATATTAACGGTTTTGACGGAGCCTCTCTTATGAGAGTAAAATTTATGGAGACACACAATTTTGAGGAAGTATTTTCTCTGTTAAAATCGATACGATTTCATACTCAAATCATCATTGACAAGAAGCGAACAATATAGGTATTCTAAGATATAGCTATACATATCAACCACATAGTTAATAATGTGGTGGTTTGTGCGTCTTTTGGGATAGATAGTAACAAAATGAAGTGAAACTGCCAGTAAAAAAAATATCTTTTGTGAAGCCTCTCACTCTCACCCGAATATCCGGTAAGTTTTTTATCCTCCAAAAAGCAACAGTCAACCGAAAAGCGCAAATCCAGCTTTCAGAAAGCATAGATGGACGCGAATTTATCCGCTCAAAAAAGAAATTCACCGTTTCAAATTTAGTGAAAAAATCTGAGAGTATCGATAATCTGTCCGGCATTACTATTGCTGAGGATAATAAAAAATATTGGGCAATCATAAAGTTTAATGACCGTTCTTACAGTGCTCTTTCAAGAAATGGTTTTGCCTGGACTCTCCAGAGACTGATTCCTAAAAAAATACACAGTGTTTCGGCTGTTTGCCGGGTTACCTATAAAGACTGGAAAATAGTATACTGGTCTGATGAGGCTGTTCACATTGGATTCTCTAAAAACGGACAAATATGGACATTATATGACGATCCCATATTTGAAGTTGAGATAAGAACTCCAGGGAGCGTACATCTTCTTAATAGTATTGTCGGAAAAAAAGAGATCATTATTCCCGTTGTGAAAATATCAGAGGCAAATGGAAAAAAACATGTAAGCGTTTCTGCGGCAGTTTTTTCAAAAGACGATCCTCAAAAAATTGCGAAGAGATTTACCTATCCCCTCTTTGTTTTAGATGATCATCTGGCGGATGAAATTTCTTCCCCTCTGGGGATGTTTTTCTTAACCGATCATTTTTATTCATTTTGGGGATCTAAAATTTCACACAAGATTATTGTAATAGCTCTTCCCGCTTTTGATGCTTTTGTAGAGGACGAAAAAAAACTATTTCCTGCCCGCCTTCCTGCAGCTACTTTAAAGAAAGTTAATCATAATCCCATTCTTTCCCCTGATCCTGAAATATCGTGGCAATCAAAAGCGGTATTTAATCCTGCGGCTTTGTATGATGAGGATGAAAAAAAGGTACATCTTATGTATCGGGCCGTAGGAGATTCATGGACTTCCGTGTTTGGATATGCACAAAGTGATGATGGAGTAACGATAAACTCAAAGCCTGCACAACTGGCTTATTTTCCCCGCGCCTCATTTGAGGGGGCTAATGTAAATCCTGACCCCAGCAGTCCCTATACCTCAGGGCCCGGCATAGGAGGATGTGAGGATCCCAGACTTACAAAAATCGGCAACCGTGTGTATCTGACCTATGTTGCATATGATGGATGTACCGGACCCCGGGTTGCACTCTCATCCATTTCATATGACGACTTTAAAAAAAACGTGTGGAACTGGACACCTGCCGTCATAATTTCACGCCCTGGGGTTATTGATAAAAATGCATGCATATTTCCCGAGAAAGTGGATGGAAAATATGTAATTATGCACCGTATTTTTCCTTACATCCTTGTTGATTATGTAGACAGTTTAGATTTTGACGGAAGCACTTTTTTAAAAGGAGAAAATAAAATTGGTCCACGGGCGGGTTGCTGGGACAGCAGAAAAGTAGGTGCCGGTCCGCCTCCTATTAAAACGGATGAGGGGTGGCTTCTTATATATCACGCGGTTGATAATAAAAAAGATTACCAGTATCACTTTGGTGCTATGCTTCTGGATCGTGATAACCCTGCGAAAGTAATTTGCCGGTCCTCACGGCCCATTATCAGTCCTACCCATTGGTATGAAAACGAGGGACATAAAAGCGGAGTTGTCTATCCCTGTGGTGCTATTGTGAAGGATGATCTTCTTCACGTCTACTACGGAGGAGCAGATACCTACCTATGTGCAGCAACTGCGCCTATGCCTGAATTTGTACACAACCTTAAGAATAATCAAAATCATATTTCCCGAAGTTTTATAAATTAACACCCTATGATCACCGTCAACAGGCATGATAAGCCGGTTCTGATTCCTGACAAAAAGAGTTTGTGGGAGTCAGAAGCAGTCTTCAACGGAAGCATTATAAAAGTGGGAAGCATCTACCGTCTTCTTTACCGGGCCATGTCACGCCCAGAGGAATTTAACGGCGCATTTTTATCGGTTTCAAGGATTGGTATTGCAGAAAGTTCTGACGGATACCATTTCAATAAAAGAAAGCAGTTTATCGTGCCAGAATATGAATGGGAGAAGTACGGTTGTGAGGATCCCCGTGTTGTATTTATAGACGGCAACTATGTAATTTTCTATACTGCACTTTCCGCTTACCCGCCGAGTGCGCCGGGAATCCGCGTCGGAGTTGCAATTTCACCGGATCTTACAACTATTGAAGAGAAACATCTGGTAACTCCGTTTAATGCAAAAGCGATGGTTTTGTTTCCTGAAAAAATAAAAGGAAAATACGCGGGATTTCTGACCGTTGATACGGATAATCCCCCTTCTAAAATTGCATACGTGGAGTTTGAAAATCTGTCTGACTTGTGGGAAAAGTCTTTTTGGCTGAACTGGTATTCTGATCTTCCCAAATACACACTGCCTTTTCTTAGAAGAAGCCCGGATCATGTTGAGATAGGACTTACGCCAATTAAATCAACTTATGGCTGGGTACTTATATATTCCTATATCCAAAATTACCTATCTGATAATAAAGTCTTTGGGATTGAGGCAGTACTTCTGGATAGTAGAAATCCTCTGAAAATTATTCACCGGACCAACGGACCCATTATGATTCCAGAAACTTATCCGGAACTGTATGGGACCATTCCCAATATTATTTTCCCCTCAGGAGGTATTGTTGAGGAAAGTAAGGTGAGGCTCTATTACGGAGCATCCGATACCTCTGTGTGTACTGCGGAATTTTCCTTAAAGGAGCTGACTGATACGATGATAAACCGGGAAATTCAGATTCCGGTTGTAAGTGTACACAGCAACATCCATCTCACGCGTTTTGAGGGAAATCCCATCATTACTCCTCAAAATAATAACCCTTGGGAAAAAAAAGCAGTCCTAAATGCCGCGGTTCTCAAACACGGACAAACCATCCATATTCTTTATAGGGCGATGGATGATGCCTATGTCTCAACAATAGGTCTGGCAACGACCCACGACGGATTTCATATTGATACAAAACTGGATTATCCTATCTACACCCCGCGGGAAGATTTTGAAATGAATAAAGATGGCCAATCGGCAGGATGCGAGGATGCGCGAATTACCCAAATCGGGGATATTTTGTATATGCAGTATACTGGTTTTGACGGAAAAGTTCCCCGGGTTGTACATACCAGCATTTCCCTCTCTGATTTTGTAAATCAAAAATGGAATTGGAAAAAACCCAAAGTTATATCAACTCCTCTTGAGATGGATAAAAATTCTGCAGTTTTTCCTAAAAAAATAGGAAAAAAATTTGTTATTTTGCACCGGCTTGGAGTCGATATATGGATCGATTCTGCAGAAAGTTTTGATGAATTTGGAGAAAACAAACGGTGGCTTAAGGGTGAAATACTGGCTCTTCCCAGGCCCGGGAGTTGGGACAGTATAAAAATTGGAATTGCCGGGCCCCCCATAGAAACAGAATTGGGATGGCTTCTTATTTATCATGGAATTTCAGATAAGGATCTGAAATACCGGTTGGGGCTGATGCTGTTGAACTTAATAGATCCTACAACGGTTCTTCTGAGGCTTGATAGTTTTATCTTAGAGCCTAAACTTGCCTATGAAAATCAGGGAATACGGCCGGGAGCTGTTTTTAGCTGCGGAGGAGCAATACTTAATGATCATTTTTTTGTATACTACGGTGCCGGAGATTCCACATTGTGTGTTGCTCAAATTAAATTCTCAGAACTTCTCACCCACCTGAAAAGCAGACTACCGTGAGAAAATCCGCAAACGTCAGGTAATATATCTGTTGCGATATATTTTTTGTTAAAATGCTTCCTATGAAAAATAAACTTTTGCTTTTTTTCATTTTATTAATTCTTTTAGTCGGTGTGTCCTGGGCTAATGATTCTCAACCTTTCACACAGGAAAAAATCGATTCTGACAAAAAATCCTATTGGCTTATTATGAGTAGAAAATCCAGTATGGAATTTCTATATCATGGGGTTTCGGGTGATGTCGGTAATAGTCGTTTGATCAAAATTTTTCAAGTTAAACCGGGAATTCCCGGTTTGTCTCCAACTCCTCTGCCCCAGCTATTAGGACGGAAATATTGGTTGATCATAAAAAAAGAAAGCACAGCTCATAATCCTGAAACTGCGCCGTATTTTCTGACTCTTGATATACCCGTAACAGACAGTTGGCCCTACGGTCCCGTGCCATATAAGGAGTGTAATGGTCAGTGTGACTGGATGGTGCCAGGATATTTCGGTTTGCATGGAATAAATGGAAATAGTTCAAAATTATCTGCTGAGAACTTAGGAAGTTCAGGTTGTGTGCGTCATACCGATGGGGACATAACGTACTTATATAATCTTTTAGACCCGAAAACAGAGGAAATAAGGTATTATATAAAAGATGCATAGTATACACAGGAAAATCATATTTCCCTTGGGTGTAATGATTGGTATAATCTTATTGTTTTTTGGAACCTATTATTTCTCTGGTTATAAA
Source organism: Candidatus Gottesmanbacteria bacterium RIFCSPHIGHO2_02_FULL_39_11 (assembly GCA_001779195.1). Taxonomy (GTDB): domain Bacteria; phylum Patescibacteriota; class Microgenomatia; order 2-02-FULL-39-11; family 2-02-FULL-39-11; genus 2-02-FULL-39-11. The sequence goes on along the minus strand of MFJL01000033.1, from coordinate 13,934 downwards.
AATCAACCGAGTAATTCTGAAGCTTTGTACGTATCTCCGACCTCTATCCCATCCCCTTTTCCGTTTCAAGAGATTACCATTCCGTATTTGCGGTCGCGTATGTATCAAAGTTCTTTAGGGGAGATGCAGCTGGTTTCACAAAACGGAAGTTATACCAGTTATCTAACCAGTTATAATTCGGATGGGTTAAAGGTATATGGACAGCTGACTTTGCCAAAAGGTGAAAAACCCGAAGGGGGTTGGCCGGCAATTATTTTGGTGCATGGATATATCCCACCTCAAAATTATCAGACTTTAGTAAATTACGCTTCGTATGTGGATTACCTGGCAAGACAAGAATTTGCGATTTTCAAGATTGACCTCCGGGGGCACGGAAATTCAGAGGGGGAACCGGGTGGAGGGTATTATTCCAGTGATTATGTAATTGATGTTTTGAATGCATATTCTGCTTTGCGAAGTTCCGACCTGGTGAATCCGAAAAAGATTGGGCTTTGGGGTCACTCTATGGCAGGAAATGTTACAGCAAGAGCATTAGCTGCCAATCCTCAAATTCCTGCACTTGTCATTTGGGCTGGCGCAGTTTATACCTATTCGGATTTAGCAGAGTTTAAAATTAACGACAATTCCTACAGGTCTCCGTCTGATGCCTCTCCTACCAGGCGTAAGAGAAATGAACTGTTAGAAAAATACGGTCAGTTTGATCCCAATAGTTCCTTTTGGAAACAAGTTCCGGCTACAAATTATTTAGACGAGATTAAGGGCGCTATTTCACTTAACCATGCGGTTGACGATAACGTAGTAAACATCGGTTATAGCCGGAATTTCAATACTCTTTTAAATGGAACTTCGATTGTTCACGAGTTGAATCAATACCCTTCAGGAGGTCATAATTTTACGGGAGGGGCTTTTAATTCCGCTATGCAAAACACCGTAGAATTCTTTAAGAAAAATCTGAAATAGAGATGTAGGATAGAGGTAGGGGACGGTTCTCAAATAGACTCGGAATTGATAATTTTCTTTGTAGTTTTTCAGATCTCTATTTTTTTAGATTGTATTTTATTGAAGCCATGAGACTGCTATAATTCCCCTATCATGAATATATCAGTCGGCACAATCAACGGAAAAACCAATATTTAGAATTTCACTTCAGTTTCCACCCGCCCTATCCTAGAAAAGAGAGGATAATTGTTGAAAGAGATAATCTTGGTCGGATAACCCACTCCCAGCCTCCACAATTCAGTTTTTAATAGTTTGAATTATCCTTAAACGGGTCAAAATAACACTTATAGCACGATATTCAACAAATTTATGTAGGATATTGACATATAGATATAAAAGTGTTAGTATCTAAGATATATGATTCACTCATTTTTCTGTAAGAATTTCTATTCATTTAGGGATGGAGTTCAACTTAGTTTCGTTGTGAATGAAAAAGCTCCAAATGATTATGGATATTTTAAAACTCCTTCTGGGTCTCGTTTGTCTAAAGTAGAGGCCGTAATTGGTCCTAATGCATCAGGAAAAACAAATCTTTTAAAAGTGCTTCCTTTTTTGAAGTGGTTAATTATCGACTCTTTCAATATTAATCCAAGCGCATCCCTTCCAGTTCAACCTTTTATGTTTTACGGAAGCGCAGAAAAACCCGTAGAACTTTCTGTAGAGTTTGAGTTAAATAGCGTTATATATAGTTATGAGTTTAATTTAGTCAGTACTCGAATACTTTCTGAAGATTTAAAGATTAGGAGTAAAACAAAAGAGAAAATTACTACTAAAAAAATATTTTCTAGGAATTGGATTGCTAAAAATAACCAATATAGTTTTGAGGGTAAGAACTTTGACCTTCCGAAAGGATTTGAAAATTTACTTCGCTCAAATGCTAGCGTTATAAGTGTTTTGATGCGTCTAAATCATAAGAAAAGTCAAGAAATTGCTCGGTATTGGCAAAATGTTGAAACGAATGTGATTGAGGCGGGTTGGATAGGCGACCAACTTATGCCTAATGCAAGCGCACACTTAATTGAAACCTTTAGCTTTTTTAGTGAAAATGAAACTTTGAAGAAGGAAGCCGAAAAGTTGTTAACACGATTTGATTTGGGTTTAGAGGCGTTTGATATTAAGAAAGAAAAAAAAGATAACGGATTTTTAATGAATGTCCGCGCTTTACATGTAGGAAGTGGCGAAAAACAGTATTTACCAATTCAATACGAATCCTCAGGAACTAAACAACTTTTCGTCTTGTTAAAGACAATATTACAAGTACTCTCTCGAGGTGGAGTAGCAATCCTCGATGAATTTGATGTAAATCTTCATCCTGATATGATTCTGTTCCTTTTTGAACTTTTTATTCAACCAGAGACTAATCCACACAGTGCGCAGATATTATTCAGTACTCATAATCACCTTGTACTTAGTAAATTAGATAAATATCAGATTATCCTTACTGAAAAGAACGAAAAAGGTGTCAGCGAATCATGGCGATTAGATGAAATGATTGGTGTTCGAGCAGATGATAACTATTATTCAAAATATATAGCAGGTGCTTACGGGGCTGTGCCAAAATTTAAATAGCATGGGAATATTATGTCAAGAACAAATCCAGGGAAGAAGAAAAGACGTGCGGCGGGGAAAACAATTCTAGTATATGGTGAGGGATTATCAGAAGAAGTTTTTTTGAAGCATCTCCGAAGCCTATATTCATTTAACACGAACGTTGCTGTAACAATTAGAAGAGGAAAGGGAGGTACAGCAGATGGGCTTGTTTTACATACCTCTAGAGCTCTTGGTGCTTTTAGTCGTAGGTGTGTATTATTAGATAACGATAAGGGCAAGAGCGAAATGAAAAGGGCTAGAGCATTATGTGTTGAGAAAAAAATCGAGATATTTGAAAACTTTCCATGTCTAGAAGCTATACTTCTATCTATTTTAAGTAACGGAGCTTCCTTTTCGTCTAAATCTTCCCCTTGGTGTAAGAAGGAATTTGAATCAAAACATATAAGTGGAAAGAACAGAGGTAATTTAGATATGTGTAAGAATAAATTCCCCAAGAGTTTACTTGATAGGATGCGTAGCAAAGTACCAGAGCTCAACGCACTTATAAAATTGATGGAAGGGAAATAGGAATTTATGAATATGAATCTTCTGCAATTTAAGATAGTAATAAACTCGCTAGTTTTAATGTAAAAACTCCTGTCCTTAGGTTTCCATATACACTTTTACCCGTTTGGTATTCACAGGGTTTCTCAGGGTAACGCAGGGAGTAACAGGGCAGGGCTAGCTAATTAACCAGGCGTGAAAAGAGGATCGTAAGAGTAAAAATACAGCAAATAAGCTATAATTAGATGGGCTTCCTTAGTAATTTATAGGTTAAGAATAAGTATATGGCAATATATATTTCTTCAGGTAATTAGTTAAAACCTAGTAGTAGTAGGGTAGTAGGGGACGGTTCTCAAATAGTAGGGGACGGTTCTCAAATAGACTCGGAATTGATAATTTTCTTTGTAGTTTTTCAGATCTCTATTTTTTTAGATTGTATTTTATTGAAGCCATGAGACTGCTATAATTCCCCTATCATGAAACGAAGGAGACAAAAAATTTATGCTTTTATTGATGCGTCAAATTTGTTCTATGGTGGAGAGAAAAGTTTGGGATGGAAAATTGATTATTTAAAGCTTATTAACTACTTAAAAAATAAATACAAAGTAGACAAAATTTTTTACTTCGGTGGTATAGAAATTCATGGTTTTAAATATGATTATTTGAAGAATAATTCTGTTCCTGTAAAGAGAGTCCGTGAATGGCTGGAGGAATTTGTTAAAAAAGAGGGTAAGAAATGGGATGAAGCTAGATTGATTCTATTTTCCAAACATCTCCAAAGAATAAAGTTTTATCTTAAATTACAAGAGTTTGGTTATGATCTATTCCTAAAGCCGGTAAAACTTTACTATCAAGAAGATGGTACTACCCAACGAAAAGCAAATTGTGATGTAGAAATGGCTTTCTATTTAATGAAAGAAAAAGAAAATTTTAAAAAAGTTATTTTTATGTCCGGAGATGGTGATTTTCTCCCCGTTCTAAAATATCTTAAGGAGATGGGAAAAGAAGTGATAGTTTTAGCACGAGGTCCCCGGACAGCAAGAGAAATACGCCAGTTTGCAGGTTCTGACTTAAAAGATTTTGAATACCTTAGGGAGATGATCAAAATGGAGGAAAAAAAGACATAAAAAATGGGAAGACTCATATAGAATCTTCCCTATGTTTAGTATTTATACATTACCACATTATGTACAAAGAATCAATAATATGACCTGTCTGTCGGAACACTCCAAGGAGAACCCAATATTTAGAATTTCACTTCAGTTTCCACCCACCAAACCCAAGAAAAGAAAGAATAATTGTTGAACGGGATGCACTGGGCAGAATTGTTCACTCAAAACCACCCCAGTTTTTGGTAAGATAATATCGTGAGTATTTTATTCTTTCTTTTTGCCTTTATTTCAGAAATTATTGGTACAATTGCAGGTTTTGGTTCTTCAACTGTTTTTCTCCCTCTTGCGCTTCTGTTCTTTGACTTTAAGACTGCGCTGGTTTTGGTTGCTTTATTTCATATATTTGGCAATATCAGTAGGATTAGTTTTTTCAAACATGGGTTGGATAAACACATGCTTTTTATATTTGGTATTCCCAGTGTTGTGCTAACACTCATGGGGGCCTTACTTATTACGTATCTTCCTCAGGAGATGTTGAAGGGTATTTTAGGAGTGTTCTTAATTATCTATTCCATAATCTCTCTGTGGAAGGAAGACTTAAAAGTAAGACCATCACTTTTTAATTCAGTCATTGGCGGCGGGTTATCAGGTTTTCTGGCTGGACTTATTGGGACAGGTGGAGCTTTGAGAGGAGCGTTCCTAACTGCGTTTGGATTACCTAAGGAAAAATATATTACTACCGCAGCAGCAATAGCCTTAGCAGTAGACTTTACTCGAATACCAGTTTACTTTGCCGAAGGATTTTTAACGAGCCAGTATTACTGGTATATCCCTGTTTTACTTAGCGTAGCTCTTATAGGTTCGTTCACCGGGAAACAAATTGTTAAACAATTACCACAAAAAACATTTCGAAAAGTAGTTCTTTCCGCCATTCTGATAATTGGCTTAATGTTTGTTTATGATTTGTTAGCTTAACTCATGTTATAATCTGCTAAATATGGGGTTTTCACTTAAATTCGGGATACCAGGATATCTACTCGACATATTCCTTTCAAACTAACAATAGAATTCGCTTTAAATCGTTAACTCAGGTTCATTACAAAAAAGAAATATCAAGAAATAATTCAGATATTAATTTTCTAATACATTGGATCTTCTTTTACCTCACTTAAAGCAGAGGGGAAAATAGTTCCTCTTAATCCTTCTTGAAATAGATGATTAACGTGACATTGTCTACAACCGTGTGCATCACAATCAGGTTTTTGCGCAGCCCCCACATATAGCGTATTAAGCGCTATAGTGTCTGGTCGGTCTGTAATAATATTTCCCAATATAAAATCCGGTTCAGTTACTCGAATAAAACAGGGTCGTATATCACCGTTGGCACGGACAATTTTAAATGTTTGACTATAATAACATCTGTCAAATTCATGCGGAGGATGAGTGTTTCCTCCAAGAATTGCAGGAATATTAGTTTGCTCTCTTAAAAAACGCTCCATATCAAGCGATGAATTAGCCAAAGCAATTACTTCTCTTACTGCTTGGTTAATTTGTGTTTGATCAATAGCTAAATCAAATGGTTTATGATAATCCCGTGGATCACGCCTGAGCGGTCGATATTGAATATTCACCTTATGAATATGTTGAGGTTTTTAGACATTACCAAGTCATAAATAAAACGTGCCAGGGTTTGGGGACGGTTCTCAAATAGACTCGGAATTGATAATTTTCTTTGTAGTTTTTCAGATCTCTATTTTTTTAGATTGTATTTTATTGAAGCCATGAGACTGCTATAATTCCCCTATCATGAATATATCAGTCGGAATTGTAGGGCTTCCCAATGTCGGAAAAAGTACTCTTTTTAATGCTTTATTAAAAAAGCAGGTGGCTCTGGCTGCAAACTATCCCTTCGCCACAATTGAACCTAATGTTGGAGTGGTTGACGTACCGGATGAAAGGTTAAAAGTTTTGGCCGATGTTATCGCACGGGATCCTTCGGGAAACCTCAGGATGACGCGCCCGCCAATAGTTCCCGCGATTGTGCAGTTCTACGATATTGCAGGATTAGTTAAGGGAGCATCAACCGGCGAAGGACTGGGAAATAAATTTTTAGCCCATATCCGGGAGGTAGCTGCTATTTGTCATGTAGTCCGGCTTTTTGAGGATAGCAATGTTGTTCATGTCTCCCCCACCTTAGATCCTCTCTCGGACATAGAAGTGATTGAAACGGAACTTATGATGGCGGATCTTGGGACTTTGGATAAACAAAAAGAGCCCCGGGGAAATGAGGATAAAGAATTACACCGGCAGTGGGAAGTCATTAAAAAAGTCAGAGAGTCCATTAATAAAGGTATTCCGGTCCGGAAACTGGAATTAAATGCCGAAGAAAAAAAACTTATTAAACCACTGAGCCTTCTAACCACAAAACCGGTTATTTTTCTTTTTAATGTTTCTGAAAATCAGCTTTCAGAAAGGGAAAAAACTCTTCACAGTATTCGTTCATTACTTACTAAACGCGGAGAGAATGAAAACGCAGGGTTATATTTTTGTGCAAAGCTTGAGAATGAAGTATTGTCCCTCTCAGAAAGCGAGCAGAAGGAATATTTAGCCCAGTATCAATTAAATGAAACCGGACTTAACCGCCTTATCCAAAAAGCATATGAAATCTTGGGTCTTATCTCATTTCTAACCGCAGGAGAAATAGAGGTTCGGGCCTGGACAATTACTAAAGGCACACTTGCGGCACAGGCTGCCGGAACAATTCATACAGACTTTGAAAAGAAATTTATAAAAGCTGATCTTGTCCCCTATCAAACGTTTGTAGAACTTAACGGCTGGTTAAAATGCAGAGAGGAAGGAAAAGTAGAAAGTGTTGGCCGCGATTTTGAGATGAAAGACGGATATGTGGTTGAATTTAAAATAGGAAGCTAAAAGAATAACCCAATAATCCAATAAACAAATAAGCCAAAAAGAGAATAAGCGAATAAGGAACTAATGTTTCTTTTGTGTGTTGTAAATAATCGAACTGATAATGCGAATTATTTCATCATTTTCTGTTAAAACATAATCAATTTGTTTTGTTAAAACATTATTAAGAATAGAGAGCAGTCTTAACCAATAATAGGTTTCTTTCAACTCTTTCCGAACGATCGTATAGCAGTGAATAAAATCATTTCTTGTAGTTACTCCATCTGCTTCCTGATCGTTAGCTCCTACGGATGTTATGCTTCTTGTTAGCTGATTCAGTATGACAATATTTTCGTATGTCTTGGGAACTTTTCTTAATAGAATTAAAGAACTAGAAGTCATCTCTAAACCGTCATCCTGAACTTGTTTCAGAGCCTGTCCTGAATTCGGTTCAGGAATCTTCTGAAGATGCTGAAATGAATTCAGCATGACACAGACGCGGAGGTTTCGAGACTACTTCTAGCAATAAAATTAAAAATTCTTTCATGTGTATCAATCTTCTTTTCATCTGTTTTATTCATATCTCACTATTTGTTTATTTGTATATTAGTTTACTGGATTATTGGATTATTATTCTACAAAAGGGGTGAATTAGTCGAGATATCGATATCATAGTCTCTTTCATTTTCAGGTTGAGAGAGAATTTTGTAGTAAAGATTGCGATACTGTCTTATTTGAGTTAATAAATCCGTAAGAGGAATTTCAGCTTTTAGTCTTTGATAGGTATTAAAGTCTGCAAAATTAAAATTGTATAGACGATTCCACCCATTTTGAAAATTTGCATTATACGGTCCACTATATATACCATTCTGGTAGGTCGCATCAAATTCATGGATTTGAGTAGCATCTCTAGGAATATCGCTTCTAAAGGAAATATTATAAGGTAAATAACGACTTACAATAATTTCATCCGAAAATGATCTTATATCATTTCTCATATCATAATCTTCCAGTTCTTTAATTTTTCTATCCAACCATTCTCTTTTCCAGTTGGGATCTATTTGGTCAGCTGGAGGGGGAGATTGATTTATTATCACATTTATGTCCGGATCATTATAGTAAGCCTGATAGAGTGAGATGTAATAATTTTTAAGCTCGTCATCACTTCCATAGTTTCTTATTAACAGGTCTAAATTTACCGAAATATTTTGCAGAATGAATACTGAGTAGGCGATTTTTCTTCTTTGGTCCCGATTTATTATTTCAGCTGAAAAATACTCTGGATCATTTAAATTAGCTGTTGCGTAATTGTAAGCTTTCTTCCATCCTTCATATCCATCTGATGACATCCGGGAAAGATAAACATAGTCAATCCGGTTATTAACCGTCGGAGGATGAGTATCTATAATAAATTTTTCCGCGTTAAAAAATACCGTAAGAATAAGTCCCAAAGTTAGCAGAAGAATTTCCATTTTAATATACGGAAATTTCTTAAAATGCCTTAAAAACAGCGTTACAGTCAAAGCACTCAGACCGATAAGAAAAATTCCTCCGTATATTCTAACCAGACTCCACCCGTGGTAGTCCTGATAGAGCCAGATTCGCCGAAACATCGAAAACAAGAGGATAACAAATTCAGACAGAAGCACGATTTGAAGTGTTTTTAATAATTTTGATTTCTCCTCCCCTATTCCCCATATTACCAGAAGCCCCGCCCAGGTAAGGGAATAAACGATAAGAGCAATCAGAATAAGCTCGAAAAATCCCCGGGTTACATATTCGGAATATGTTTTTACTCCATACCGGGATAGGTCGGTTTCAAAGGGAACATTTACAAAAACATATTTCCACTGTACAAAAAGAAAGCTGGCAAGAACCGCAATTACCAAAAACAAAACTACACTTATCTCAGATGAGATTGCAAGCGATCTTACTTTAAACGGCAGAATAATATCTTTTTTATGGGAATAAAAGCCTATAAAAGGTAAAAGTGCGGCCCCTATAAAAAGAGAAGGAATGATTCTGTCTGGGAGGGTTTTCCAGAAAGATCCGGTAAATATTTCTCCGATCCACCCGGTTACTTTAATAACCTCCGACTGATAGATGGGATCGGCTGATGATAAGAGACGGATTAGAACAAATAGGATGGGTATCGAAACAAGAAGTCCAATAATAAAGGGGCGGATTTTTTCCAATACGGAGGGGCGTCTCAGTTTTATTGAGTTTTCAGCTTTGAATAAATATTCAAGCTGCGAGAAAAAACCCTGAAGATAGCTTAATAAGGCATTAAAAGGAGAGAAAATTGCCTGAAAAAAAGACTGAAAAAAAGGAATCCGGTCTTTTACTAAAACCATCCATACTAAAAGAGTTAAAAGTGTTCCTGCAATGGAAAGAAATTGCACAAAACCATACGAGCGGGTAGCAAGTGAATAGGAGAAAAGAAAAATTAAGGTAACGGCAATCCCGGTTGTAGGAAAAAGGTTTTTTCCGAGATGATTTTTAGATAAGATAAGTTGAAGAAGTGTAAATCCAACCAAAAGAAGAGAAATGCCAACTGGGCCTAATGAATGAAAAAAGAAAAAATTAAGGAAAATGACAAAAGCCAGAACTATAAAATAGGCACCTCGCATGTTTTTATTATACTACACAGAAACTTTCTCTTCTTTTTTTTGAATCACCAATACCTTATCTATTCTTTTTCCGTCGATATCAACAATTTCAAACCTAAACCCGTCCCATTCAAACTTATGCCCCAAAGCCGGTGCTTTTCCCATATGACTCATCACAAATCCTCCCAATGTGTGATAGGTGGATGTGTCTTCATTGGGAAGCTGGTTAAGTTTAAACTGCTTTTTAAATTTCTCGATAGGCAGCAGTCCGTCTGCTAAGAAACTTCCGTCGCTCCTTTTTACAATCATGGGGTCTTCTACATCCTCAACCGCCGGAATATCCCCTACTATTTCTTCAAGGACATCATTTAGGGTTACAACACCCTGAATTACTCCGTACTCATCCAAAGTAAATGCCATATGACTTCCGGATTCCTTAAAATGCTCCAGAAGCTTAAAAACAGAAAGATGCTCCGGTACAAAAAGTGGTTCATGGATAAATTTTCTTATATCAAATTTAGGATCGGCCAAGCTTTCATACAAAAGTTCCTTGACATGAATTACTCCGATCACTTTATCTATACCTCCGTTGCAAACCGGATACCTGCTTCGTGTAGCAGTCATTATTTTACTTTTAAGCATATTCTTGTCATCCCGCGTATTTAGCCAGACTACTTCGCTTCTGGGGGTCATTATATCCTCTGCGGTCCGGTCTGAAAGCCTGAGAACTCTCTCGACAATATCCTGCTCGACTTTTTCAAAAACTCCTGCCTTTGTGGCCTGTTCAACAAGTACTTTTATTTCATCCTGAGTTACATCCGGCTCATTAGTTTTTTGAATCATAAAAATTTTTAAAATAAATTCTGTTGAGACAGAAAGAACGTGAACTGCCGGGGTAATAAGCCTCTCAATCCACAACATAGGAACAGAGATCCAAAGGGAAATTCGGTTAGGACCGGACAAAGCAATCCTTTTGGGAACTAATTCTCCGAATATGAGAGTCAGATAGGTAATACCTAGGACAACCAGCAGGAGACCCAGATTGTCTGAATAAAGTCCGATAATGGGAATTGGGCTAATAAGGTGTGAGATGGTTTTTGCAATGGTTGCTCCTCCAAAGGCTCCTGAGAGTATACCGACCAACGTTATTCCGATTTGAATAGTCGAGAGAAAACGGTTGGGATTGTCGTAGAGATCAATTGCTACTTTTGCCCTTAAATTTCCGTCTTTTGCGAGCTTCTGCATCTGGTATTTTTTCATTGAAACAACGGCAATCTCAGCCATCGCAAAAATACCATTTATTACAATTAGCAGGAAAATAATAAGTATTTCCATAAAACAAAACGTCATGCAGGAGAGTCGATCTGGATGACGTATGATGTATAATTCACTATACCATGAATCAAAATTTAAGTCTCGCCAAAAATACATCCTGGAAAAGCGTTGCGCCCTGGTATTCATCCCTCGTCGGGAAAAAGGGGCATTATTTTCATCAGCATGTAGTTATTCCTCAGGTTTTACGGTTACTGCATCTCAAAGAAAATTCCCGGGTTTTGGATCTTGCCTGTGGAGAAGGAATACTCTCCCGTAATTTACCCCCGGCTATTGAATATCTGGGAATTGACAGCGCCTCAAATTTTATTAAAGAGGCGATTTCAAAAGATAAAAATTCTCACCACTCCTATATTACTTCAGATGTGACAAAGCCTCTTCCCATTAAGCAAAATGCATATACCCATGCAACCATTATTTTATCTCTACAAAACATTCAAAATGCAGAAGCCGTCCTTCACAATATAAAACGTCATCTGTCTCCCGATGGCAAGCTCGCAATTGTGTTAAATCACCCGTGTTTTCGCATACCCCGGCAGTCCTCCTGGGAAATTGATGAGGCTAATAAACTTCAGTACCGCAGGATAAACCGGTATCTCTCACCTTTGGAAATTCCAATTTCGATTGAGCCTGCAAAGGGAGAAAAATCCAAACTTACCTGGAGTTTTCATGAGCCACTTTCATACTATAGCGATATTCTTTTTAAAAACAATTTTGTAATTGAAAGACTTGAGGAATGGGCATCTGATCGGGAGAGTGAAGGATATTACGCCAAAATGGAAAATAGGGCGCGGGCTGAAATACCTCTCTTTATGGGGATATTAGCAAGAAGAGCGAACGGTTAAATGGCTAAATGGTTATAAAAATATTTAACCATTAATTAATTTTTTAATTTCTTATAAAGTACGTAATCAACAAACCAAAAGAAAGTACCGGGAAATATAGCAGTAATCCCAACTGCGGCATCCGGAAATAATTTGCCCACTACTGCGCTTATCACGGCGCTTATTATTCCCTGAATTAGAAAAATAACTGAAATGGCGATACGTCTTCCTTCTGTGAGACGCTTACTTGCACGCAACGCATCAGCGGGAGATTTATTTTCAAGCAGAATAAAATAGTAGGTTTGGGAAAACCAGATCGCAAAAAGTATTCCCGGAATTATAAAAAATATAAATCCTCCGATGATTATGGCAACCAGCGCAAGAGCGGTAACCATAGTAACCAGGAAATATTTGCTGAAAAACCTATAAACTGCATCTCTCAGGTCAGCTTTCTTATTTTGTTCTTTTAAGTGGAGATATAAAATAAGTATTGCTGAGACAGATACCGTAAATGCCGAACGGAAGATGTACAGGAGACTTAATCCACCGGCACGGGCGTCTTTCAGCCAGGATGAAAAGATAAAGCTTACACCTGCTGAAATAAGACCCAAAAAAAGTGCTGTTACAATATTTTTAGTGTATAAATTAAATCCGTTCTGAAAAACCCCTAAAATATTTATTGAACTGCCAGACCTTTTTTTGTCCATAAGCAAATGTCATTCTGAAGAACGAAGTGATGAAGAATCCCGTTGGGCTAAATTCGAACGAGATCCTTTAGGCCAGCCCCTCAGAGACGTGTTAGTAATGTTAATATTTATTTCTTCTGTGCTTTAACTAATTTTGCCGAATACGTTATGTTCCATATATTCCCCTCATTATCCGCAATTTCAGTGCTTCCTGAAAGTCTGGCATATTCCCTTAGATAATCAGAAAGTGCTCCATTTAGCTCTTTTACCTGGGTTCTGGCCTCCTTCATTTTTTCAACTAAAACCGCGACTGAAGGATTTTTCATGATCTCTTGTTTTGTCTGCGATTTTTGCTTTGCCGTTTTTTTTGCTTCCTCCGCGTGAGTCTTGTATGTAGAGTCATTTGAAAATGCGTCCTCAATTTCCTCAGTATGCTTTTTAATTTCGATTTTCAGGCGTTCCAAAGACGTGACATGAGTTTTGATCATGTTCTCAATATTTAAAAGAATATCAACGTCTGAAATATCGCTCATACATTCACTATAGAAATATGAAAATCAGAAATCAAGAGGAAGAATATACCTTTGCAGAGTACTCAGCCAAATACAGAAGGAAGAAAGGAGGTATGTCCTAAGAAAAAAAGAATTCCTACATACAAGCTCACAATGGCAGTTATAACCCCAAGTACTATTCGTAGATTACTGTTTTTCTTTACCGTTTGATATCCTAAAACTGCCAGAATGGTAATAAAAGAATTAGACAGGACCAGTCCTAAAACAAACGTGAAAAGAATTAAAGGTCCGACAACTGTTTTTTCGGCTCCCGCTGCTGAGACAAACAAAAAGATCTGAGTTGAAGTCTCAGCTCCAATGCCATGAATCATTCCGATTGTAAATGCGGCTTTCCTATCAATCTGCCGAGGGGGAGTAATTTGAGAATGATGGTTGTGGGGAATTCGATTGTGGATGAACAATTGTATATTTTGAATAATCTCGAAAACTGCCATCCATCTGCTTTTTGGTTTGAAATTTCCTCTCTCTAAAAAGAGAGAGATAAGTAAATAAACTCCTAAAAATATGAGGGTTGCTCCTACGGCTTTTTCCATAACCGTGTCAAAAGACTGAGGAATATACACACCCAAAGAAATTACTGCAAGTCCGATTAACATTACAACCAGGGCATGTCCAGTAATGTATAAAGTGGCATCTCTTATCCCTTTCCTTTTCAATTCTGTAGTACTGACGATATCTGAGATTGCAGATATGTGGTCCCAGTCAATCCCGTGCCGGAGTCCTAGCAGAAATACAATAGGTATAAGATTCATAGAAAGCTACGTACAGCGTCCTTCGGGTATCTCAATGGTTATAGAAG
>MFJL01000032.1:20138-38190 GCA_001779195.1 Candidatus Gottesmanbacteria bacterium RIFCSPHIGHO2_02_FULL_39_11 | reverse complement strand
AGGCAGGGTACATTCTCCCATGATTCAACGTTATTTGACAAAGAGAAGCTTAATTTGTATGATTCAGATCTTAATTTAATTATGGGCCCACCTAAAGACGTCTGTTCTCATTGCGACACAAGAAACTTCCATTGTAATGTATTGGATTACTATGGCATGAGTGCTAATGGGTATCATCTTGTACTACAGCAAGTTAAAAATGGTAGAATGACAGACGAACAAATTAAGGCGCGAAGCGGTAAAACTCCGGACGAGTGGAGAGACTATGTAGATAAACTTCTTATAAATGCGCCTGCTTTATCGGTATATGAACCTGAAGGAACAAGGGAGCAAGGGCAGATTTTTTGCGCCGCGAAAAATGTTAAAAGCTCGGGATGGGCAGAGGTAGCAAAATCTCAGAGAGAACGGTGTAAATCAAACTATAGCTCCAGAGGATAAATTCGAATTTTCGATTACTTCTCGTGTCTTCCGAACATCCACCGAATTGCCGTAATTACTTTCCCTGTAAAGGTCGGACCTTTTCCAGAGTCTTCGCGATACCTTACTGCCGCTTCGAGTGCATACATCTTAATTCCGGCTTCTTTTGCTGTTTCAAGCATCCATCTTCCCGTTTCCCCCCCACCCACTCTGCCATCTGACTGAGTAATATTCGGATCCTTTTGTAGGTACTTATCCAAAAGTTCCACAAGCCATCCCCGAACAACACTCCCCTTTGTCCAGTTGCCGGAGACTGCTTTAAGATCTAGTTTGTATGGGCTTTGATGTAGAAGGTCAAATCCTTCACCAATTGATTGAAGCATACCGTATTCAATTCCGTTATGAACCATTTTTACAAAATGACCTGCTCCCCCTTCTCCAAAATATGTATAAGTTCCCATCGTTCCAATAAGAGAATTAAATAGTGGAGTAAGACCTTCAAATACTTCTTTTTCTCCCCCGATCATAAGACACGCGCCGTTTCTGGCACCATCTAATCCTCCGCTTGTTCCAATTCCCAGATAATGAATTTTCTTTTCTTTCAGTTGTTTAAATCTTCTTTCTGTATCTTTATAAAAAGAGTTTCCCCCGTCAATAATAATATCTCCAGGCCCAATGCCTGCATTTAAGAGTTCTTCAATCACAGAGTCAACTGGTGCTCCTGCTGCAACCATGATCCAGATTATTTTAGGAGAAGCCAACTGACCAACCAGCTCTTTAATTGAGTAGGAGGGAATTAATGTTCCTTTTTTTTTGTTATTTGTTATTTGTTGCTTGTTCTCTTCAACTAACTCCTTCGTCTTCTCAGGACTTCTGTTATATGCCGACACATCAACTCCTTCTTCAAGCATATGAAGCACCATGTTAGCTCCCATTCTTCCGAGACCGATAAAGCCTATTTTCATAATAATGTAATTATTGTATACCACGAATTTTAAAATTGAAAAGAGACTGCTATATTGGTATCTTCCTAATGGCTAGTGCCTCTTTCTCTCTTTCGCCTTTTCTCTTTTTCTCTTATTCTGTCCATTCTCTTCCGTCTTTTGCAAGGAGAATATCAGACTCCTTTGACCCGTTTGTACCTGCCGGATAAAATTTGAGGCTGTCTGAATTTTTTTCCCAATGGCGAAGGATAGGTGTGGCAAACTCCCACGTTGCCTTAAATCCGGCTGCAGTTGCAAAAAGGGTCTGATCGCCAAGCATGGAATCCAGAAGAAGTTTTTCATAGGAATCATCAATATCTTTCTTAAAAGAGCGAAGGTATGAAAAATCCATATCAACAGGGGTTAGAGCCAGAGAAAGACCCGGTTTTTTAGCATAAAAACGAAGGGAAATCCCTTCCCGCGGCTGTACCCTTATGCTTAAAATGTTGGCAAGCGAGTTTCCGGCAGGCTGAATCTGCTTAAAAAGAGAATTCTGGGGATTTTTAAACTGGATATCAATTCGGGCCTGGGATGTGCTCATTCGCTTCCCGGTTCTCAGATAAAAAGGAACTCCCTCCCACCTTTTGGCACTTAATAACAGTTTAAAAGAAACAAATGTCTCTGTTGTTGAAGCAGGATCCACCCCTTTTTCCTGCCGGTATCCTAAGATTTCTTTTCCGTCAATAACCGCCGAAGTATATTGCCCCCGTATAACCGTTTCATCCATTTTTTCCTCAGGGGTGAGAATAATGGATCTTAATACTTTTACTCTCTGGCTTCTTATCGCATCGCTTCCCAAGCCCTGGGGCTCTTCCATGGCAATATAAGCAAGCATTGCCATCAGATGATTTTGCGCGGTGTCCCGAAGCGCCCCTACCCCTTCATAAAATTTAGCCCTTCGGTCGATTCCATTTCCCTCAAGGAGACTAATTTGCACGTGATCGATATGTGCCTTATCCAACATTGGCTCAAAAAGACCGTTGGCAAAACGAAAATAGAGTATATTTTGAAGAGTTTCTTTTGCTAAATAGTGATCAATCCGATAAATTTGTTTTTCCGCAAAAATACCGGAAAGTTTCTCTTCAAGCATCTTAGCCGTTTCTAAATCTTTTCCGAAGGGTTTTTCAATAAGAAGACGGGTCCATTTTATGGATCCCTGTCCGCATCCTTCTGAAAGCTTGGACGATTCCAGTTTAGTTAATATAGTCGCGTAGTTTGCAGGAGGTGTCGCGAGGTAAAAAAACCGCGTAATGCACGCGCCCATTTTTTCATCAAATGATTTCAATGTTTTTACAATTTCCTCATAGGCACGATCATCTTCAAACATCCCTTGCTGATAAAATATGTTTTCCACAAATTGGTTCAGTTGGTCTAATGTGTCTAATTGGTGCACTGGTCCAACAGCCTGTTTCACCAGCGTTCTGAACTCATCATGGGTGAAGGGACGCCTCGCCATGCCGATAATTAAAAATTTTTCGGGAAGTATTTTTTGAGTATACAGATGGAAAAGAGCAGGAACTAATTTTCTGGCGGTGAGGTCTCCTGTTGCTCCAAAGATAACCATCACAAAAGGAGAAAGCGAGCTTATCATAACCATACTTTATCATACAAAATATTAAACGCTCAATGTACACTGTACAATTAACAATACGCAATGAAGAATTTAGAATGTACATTACCCATAAAGCTCGCTGTGAGTACCAAGCAGATGAAAAGTAATTACAAGCCCAGCATCATCAAAGGTCTTCTCAATGTATAGTGCTCTCCAGTCTCCAGTAATATTTATGCTACGAAAGCCTTTTAATGTCCCTCCAAGTAAATGATTATTCAGTACTGGATTGAAAGGATCTTTAGCAAAAATATTTAATCGTTTATAAAGGGATAATTGGATAGAACGGGGTGTTTTTTGTTCTTGTTTACTGAATTTTTTTGAAAACTTTATCTCCATAGACCATTTACATACTTTTTCCTGGGTTTCTTAAGCCATTCTATAGCTTCCTTAGCAGTTTTAAAAGAGGGTGACACAAATCCCTCTTTAACATCTTTTCTGGACTCCTCCAAAGCTTTTATCATATACTTGTTAGGTATTTCATCCGTAAAAACTGCTGTTTTAGTCCGTATAACCTGAGCTAAATAACCTTTCACAAGAACGCTGAGAGATAATCCCATTTTTTTAGCAACCGCCTGGGCTTTTCTCTTGGTAACCGGATCAATTTTGATTGTGATCATGGAAGTATTCATATGAGAAAGTATATACGAAGTATATACCCAATCGCAAGACTCACTTAAAAATTAAATTCTTACTTCCTATAGCTCTCCAGGTTTTTGACCACATTCTCAATTCCCAACACTCCCGGACGAATTCGGGTTAGATAAAATAGATTTTCCTGGCCTTGCTGGGTACCCGGGATCACAGAAACAGCCAGGGTGTATCCTGCCTGCTTTGCCAAATCGACCGTGTATGTGGAAAAGGCTCCGAACGGATATGCAAAAGAGGTGACAGGAACGTTGAATTTCTCTGAAAGCTTTTTTCTGCTTCCCGTAATTTGAAGAGTCGCACTTTCTGTAGATGCCCCTTTTAAGTCCGTGTGATCAAGCGTGTGGGATGCAATCTCAACTAAGCCGTCGCTAACGATACTTTTAATTTGATCCTCTTTCATGTAATTGTAGCGGCCTATAAAATCATAGACGATAAACTCCGTTGATTTAATCAGATGCTTTTTCAGGATAGGATAAGCAACCATATAAAAATCCTCATACCCGTCATCAAATGTCAAAAAAATCATCTTAGGATGGTAGCGGGCTTTTCCTGAGATAATATTTGGAATCTCACTTAGAAAGTGGAAGGTATACCCGGCATCTTTAAGGGATTTTATCTGAAATTCAAACTCTTCCGGGTTTACCGCCATCTTCTGACGGATCGTATCCCTTTTGTCCGTTACATGCTCCACATAATGATACATAAGGATGGGAAGTCGCAACTTAGAATAAGGAGTCGGAGAAACGGAAAGAACAACCGGCATGTCCCTGGGATCAAGGTCTAATGACTCTTCTACCTTTTCCGGCCTTTTTTGAAAATCCTCTTTTATAAAGGCTAAAATTAAAAAGAAAAAAAGAAGAAAAAGTAAAAAAAGGTTTAGAAATGAATTTTTTCTCCTCTCAAAAGCTCTTTTTCTTCTCGTTCTCGATTTCATGACGGCAGAATAATGGAATTAGGGTAAATATTCAAGGGGAGTGACGGTGTTTTCCCAGCTTTACACCCGCATAGACAATTGAGGTAAATACCATCCCCCATCCCACCGTATAAAAAAGAACGGGAAAAATTTCAGAAATTAACGCGTCAATTACTTTACTCACTTTGTAATGGGGCGTGACGGTGACAAGAGAAGTAATCGTCTGATTCCGAAGGGGTTCAATAATGTGTTTGTCATATTCAAATGAAAAAAGAAGAATGGCAAAGCCCAGAAAAACAAATAGGGAAAAACGGGACGGTTTCCATATAGCCAGGCCGATTCCTACAAGCATGCCGGTAAGATAGGCAAAAGCGATATAATTATGGGCAAATATGAGGTAAATGGTTGTAGCGATATTCTGGGAAAGGTCAGGGGCAATAGGAGTCATGATTATTTGATTTTACCATGAAAATCACTATAATACGTTAGATAATTTCACTTTAGAAAGAAAAATATGGTCAAAACGGAATTAAGGGAACGTAATAACCCCTTACCAGCTCTGAAACGGACAGGAGACTGGCATGGAGACTTTAAATATGCTTCTTCTTTTAATCCACCGGGACAGGATGATTTGGATCCTTATCACATAATATTTTCTGATTTATTGGAAGGTTTAAAGGGTGTGAATCCTATAGATTTACCCTCATCCTCTCAGAATAGACCTCCTAGCATAGAGATCTTCTCGCAAAAAGGAATTTTTTATAAACTGGATACGATCAAAGAAGGAGATGCACTCCATTATTTAGCACAAGTCCGCCGCGCGGAGGAAAGACCGTTGTTCACAGTAGATTGGGAAAGAAAAATGGCCAAAGATTACACAAACGCTTTTCTTCATTTACTCTTTGCTGTAGGAGACACCGATCCTCCCGCCATTTTTACCATCAGCATACTGGATGAAATATTAATTGAGTCCACTTACAAAGCCCCTCCGGGATGGATTATGGATTACGGTCCGGGAATATTTATCAATAAACAAGGAAGATTGGAACTCCCGGGTCGGGAGGAAGATAAAGACCACGAAGCCTGGCACCGCGTACTGGAATATGAATATCCCTCTGAATTTCATAAACTTTTTAGACCACACCCTTATCTGGATGAATCTCTTGCAATTTCCTATAATATTTTATCCCATCAGTCCAGAGAAGCATCTAAAAAAAATCCCTCTGATTCGTATTACCCCTACCTCCCTTCAGGCATGGAACAATCATACATAACTCAATTAATAGAAGAAGATATCATGGAACCTCCTACTACCCGGGAGCTGGATGGAGGAAATACTTTCGACTCTTCTTTATATCCCGGCCGGTTTTTACTTAGCCTGACAATTGAAACGCTAATAAGAGGACTTTCAGAAGAACATACCATAACAACTCCCCCCGACCGTTATAGCTATAATGATATATGGAAACTGGTAAATCACGGTATTCTCACCCTTCAGGAAGACCAAAA
Source organism: Candidatus Gottesmanbacteria bacterium RIFCSPHIGHO2_02_FULL_39_11 (assembly GCA_001779195.1). Taxonomy (GTDB): domain Bacteria; phylum Patescibacteriota; class Microgenomatia; order 2-02-FULL-39-11; family 2-02-FULL-39-11; genus 2-02-FULL-39-11. Next base: position 32,108 of record MFJL01000032.1, on the reverse strand, counting down.
AGACCCGCAAAGAGTTACTGCGTGGAGGAATACATTGGTACAATCCTTTTATACTATTATCCGGATGCTTCACATCAATGAAAATTCCCCAAATACCTTCAGCCAGGAGACAACAGACTCACTGGAACGCCGTTTTTGGTATAGTTTTTTCGGGGGAAGCTCTCAGGATCCGGAAGCTGATTCCTATGAATCCCCTCTTGATTACACCCATCAGCATTATGCAGGTTTAATTCTTCCTTTGTATATGCTTATCCATTCAAGACATACAGCCGTTCAGGATACATGGGATAATTTCAGTGATTCGATAAAACTAAGGCTTCTAAGAAAAGTACCCACAATAGAGAAATACATTAAATCAAAAACGAATGAGGTACCTCCTGCAAATTTGCCTCAATTGCGACTTACACCTGATTAATAGTTATCCTTCTGTAGGAGTTGGTGTTGCAGATATTCTTCCGGTCGGAAGCGGGGGAAGGGAAAAATCTTTTACCTCAGTTACTTCAGTTACCGTATTTGCGTTCCTATCCCATAAACCCCGGACGCGCACCTTGTGCCCTATGGCAAGATCGCTTTTTGCAATGATACTTCCTCTTCGGTTCGTATATTTAGTTGATGAGATAATAGTGACAGTTTGATCAGACCTCTTATCTGAAATAGTCGTCATCACAAAGCCTCCCTCTGATACAGATTTGACTTCCCCTATAAATACTCCGTATCTTTTTTGGATCGATATATTTCTTATATAACACGCATTGACTGCTGTTTTAGTGTCATCTGTCCAGTACCCCATGACATTTAATACATCTCCCACGCTAAACTCGGAAAGTTCTGATTTTCCCCAGAACCGGCGTCTGAGCTGGGTCGCGCATTTATCAAATGTGCCTGTATTTACCGTGTATGATTTTTCCTCCCGGTCAACGATTAAAGTAGTTCCGCTTATGGCGGTAAGTTTGGCCGTCCCGATCAGAACACGGATCGGGAGAAGCGCTTTGACCCTGTCTTTGAGATTTGGAACCGGAGTTCCCTTCTCTCTAAGTGCTCCCGCAGTTCCGTCTTTAATACCTTCTTTAATTTCGTTTTTAATTTCTTCTCTCCTGAACATGATTCCCTGTGCGGAAACAGGCAAGGCCGAGCACAAAAAGGCTAATCCCCAAACTACTGAAATAATAAGTTTTTTATTTTTCATAGTATATCTATAGTAGTAACTTTAATAATAACTTGCAACTTTGGACCATTAACCTACAACTGATAACTATTTAACTTCATACGTCACGGTCATCTCTTGTTGGGCATAATTGCCATCCTCATCATTTGCAAAAACGAGTATGTAGTTATCCCCTTCATCCAGGGTTAAATTTACTTTAAAAATACCTCTGGCATCTGCTTTGGTACCGGCATCATTTACAAAAACTTCACCCCTAGGAACTGTTTTTCCGGTAAGTTGAATTTTGGGAGAGGTTATAGTGCTGCCATCTTTGGGAAAGTCGATAGTCAAAGGAATCATAGCTGCTAATATCACCTCAGTAGGAAAGGGCGGTGTTATTTCTGTTTTTATTCTCGAATTACTCTCATTTGCACTCCCCGGAGTAGGAATAGAATCTGTGATTTTATAAACTACGGATTCTTTTTTCTGAGAGGAAACATAAAAAAACCCGGCCGCTCCAAAAAGAAGAACAGAAATAATAAGCACAATGGGCAAGTATTTATTCATAAAAATAGGTGTCAGGTGCTAGGTTTTAGGTTAAAGATAAAACAAAATCAAACTTCAAACTCAAAACCTTTAACCTTTAACCTTTAACCTTATATTATTATTCCCTTTTTTCTCATATTTTTCAACTTCTCCTATTCAACTTATTTTTTGGTCAGTAAAAATCTCAACTTGAGGAATATCACTCAAAACTACCGCAGGAAATTTATTTTCCAGCTCTTTTTCATCCTCATTGCTACATGGTTTCATGGTTAAATGGTTCAATTTTTTCAACACTTTCTTCTTTTTATCCCCCTGTACCAAAACAAAAATCATGTCCATCTTTTTAATTGAACAGGGAGTAAGAGTAATCCGGTTTTTAAATTGCCCTGAATTTTCATATCCTACATAAAAACTTTCTGTGTTCCAATAAGATTCGTATCCCCGCAAAAGGCCCGCGGTGTGTCCGTCCTCCCCGATGCCGAAAACTCCGATCTGATACATCTTTTTCTTCCTCTGTGTTCCTTCTTTATCAAACTGAGGCATGCGTGAAATATTAAATTTTTTCATCGTATCGTTATAAAATTCTACAGAATCACCCAGACTTCTTTCCTGTGAAACCGTATAATATTCCACATTTGCTTTTTGGCATGCTTTCCAAAGTCCGGCCTTTTCCATCTGATAGGCATTGGTATCTTCCTTCTTTTTAGGCTGAAATCTTTCATCAACTTGCAAGATTGTGAGGTTTTGGATATCATCATCTTCTGAATTTCTAAAAAGCCTGAGAATACTTTCTGCTAAGTAGGGATAGGCTTTTATACAACTTCCTCCCGAGAGAAAAAGAAGTACGTTATGCATGGTTACATTATCTTTAATTTCCTTTTCTATTCTGGTTGCAAACCCGGGGAATAATTTACTTTTGGGAGATATAGTTATTTTCATGAATTTTTAGGCTGTATAAGTATATCTTAGCACATTTACCGTTTTCTTTCTTCGCGGTCTAATTTCCACAGTTCTCTCTGTTTAATAAGGACGGTAACTACAAGTCCTATAAAAACAATTCCTAAAATCCACGGAAGGAAAAAAATAAAATATACTTTTCCAAAATAGATAAGCATCGTATTTACTGAAATAAATATAAATCGTGCTTCAGAAGTTCCAAATCCAAACATAGCAACCTCAAATTTTTTAGTTGCCCCGAAATATAAGTTATTATGCACAAAATATCCTCCCAGAACCGCAAGCGTTAGGAAAAGTGCCCATTTATACTCATAAGGAGTTATAAATGAGTATCCGACTAAAATACTCGCAAGAAAAGCATAGTCTAAGAGATGATCCATATAAAATCCCCACCTGACAAGACCTGTATTGCGATACCTTCCCAATTCCCCGTCTAAAATATCCGTAATATATTGAGAAAATACACCGATATTCATAAGCCACAAAAAAGAATAATCCCATTTAGCTAAATATCCCCCTAAAATACACAGAAGGCCCTCAGGAACTGTCAGAAGTGTCAGGTGGTAGGTTTCAATCCACGCAGGTAAGCGGGGTACAATAAATTTTCGGAGAATTCTATCCTCCCATTTTTTCAGAAACCATGTTCCGAACTTTTTCTTCATATAATTCTTTGTTTTTTTTACCCATTCATTTCTACCAGCTTCTCTTTTACTTTCTCAGTAACTTCAACGAGTACTACCCCCTCCTGCGGCTGACCATATAAAACAACAGTCCCCAAAGGGGCCAATAGAATTGCAGGAAGTCCTGCAAGATCCTCTTCCCCGTGGACCCGTATAATGGTTTTTTCTCCTTTTTCTAAAAACAGTTTAATAGATCTGTAAATTGCGTTTACCAGACTTTTTCTTATGTATCCGGGAGGATTTCGAACTGTTACTATATTTCCTTTTTCAATAAAATCTGATCTAAATCCATGTTCTTCAATCCGTGAATATTTCACTTTTCGGTTCACTTTAAAATCGACAATTGAAATTGAAACAGGAAGTTTTAACTGATTAGCAAGCTTTGTAACTTCATCACCGATTGAGATGATAACGCAGAATTGAAAAGGTCCGACCTTTTCAGAATTAGAGATTGATCCTATGCGCTTTTCCAATTCCAGTCCAGCAAAAGTTAAATCATTTGAATCCCCTTTAATAAGCTCTCCCTGAGGATTTTTCAGCTTTAACCTTAGTTCTTGAGAAATTGGTCCGCCGGCCGGCGGATTAAATGTTAAAAGTCTTTTATATATTTTCCCTTCCCGGTTTAACTCTCCCTCTCTAATCCGTGTTGAGGAGATTCTTTTTCTATCCTCTGCCAGTTGAAAGGGAATGGTAATAATTTTCAAAGGGGACAAATGCAGTTCTTTTCTTTTTTTATTCACCAGTCTGCCCCCTTTTAAGGTATCCCGTGTAACCAGTAATGCTTCAATATGACTTTTTGGATCAATTGCCGGCCCGTAAATATCCTGTATTTCAATAATTTCTGCGCGACTTGATAAATGGTTTTTTTTCAAATACTTTTCTAAATTTTCTTTTCTTGTTTGAAAATTTTGAATTTGGAATTTGTTTCGAATTTCGGCATTCGGATTTCGAATTTTCATCCCTGCCATCTTGTCGCTTGTCAGTCCAATTACTACTTTTCTGCCAAACTTAAATGCTTCATTAAGAAATTTCTCATGACCTTTATGGAGGTGGTCAAACGTTGCGGCAATGGCGATGGTTGAGAACTCAAATGAAGTTTTCATACTATTTTGTCATTCCTGCAAAAGCAGGAATCCATCGGGGGAATTCTATAACCTATCATGGATCCCCGCCTTCGCGGGGATGACAGAAAGACTACACCGTATTTGTCACCAGCTTATGGTACAGGTCAAAGTACTTATTAGCACTTTCTTCTCTCCAGGAAAAATCACTTTCAAGTGCTGATTCTACCATTTCTGTATACTTTTTTTTATCATTGTTCCAGATATGCATTGCTTTTTTAACCGCATTTGAAAATGTGACGGGTGAATAATTCTCAAATAAAAACCCGTTTACAGTATCTTTAATTGAGTCTTTCAGTCCTCCGGTTTTATGAGCAATGGGAAGGGTTCCGTTGTACATGGCCAGCATCTGTATAAGTCCGCAGGGCTCGAATTTAGAGGGAATAAGAAGAAAATCACTGCTTGCATAAATTTCGTGGGCAAGGCTGTCACTATAGAGTAAATTGACGGAAACCATCTGAGGATAAACTGCTTCCAACATTTTCATCTTTTCCTCCCATACTTTATCTCCGGTCCCCAGTAAGACAAATTGGTACTCTTTAGGCTCAACTTCCTTTATAAAATCATAGATTAACTCAATCCCTTTTTGGGCCGGAGCTATTCTTCCTACAAATGACAAGATAGGCACTTCTGTGGTTATTTTTAATTTCAATTTCATCTGGAGAAAATTCTTATCTTTTTCTTTTGCCTTTTTCCAACCGCAGATATGATCATGAAGATTCTGGTAATCACGGAACTTTGCATCCTGAGTCACGGAAACGTCTATAAATTTACGATAGTTGAAATTTTCCCTCCTGATCCCGTTTAAAATTCCAAATACCCGCCCCTGTTTGCCCCGTAAAACCTCATCTAAACCCTCTCCTTGTTCTTTTGTCATGATTTCCTTCGCATAGGTGGGGGAAACTGTCGTAACCATGTCTGCGTGCATGATTCCCTCCATGAGCATGTTAAATGTTTTTTTACTGTTTCCGTACCGAATCGATTTAAACTTACTTTCCGAAAGACCTATTTTGGAAATAACACGCGTATCTGTCCTCCCTTGGTACATAAGATTATGAATGGTAAGAAGCGTTTTTATTGTTTTTTCTCCGGCTATCTTTAAGAGAAGCGGGATAAGCCCGGTATGATGGTCATTACAGTGAATAATATCGGGAATCCACTTCAGAATAGGTTTTTTTATCATCTGCACAACACACAGATCAAAAAAGGGGAAACAATCCGGAGAAATGTGATCAAAATACTTTTTATGTTTTAAAAGATAAACCGGAACATGGCTTACGGGATGAGAGGTCATAAAGCAGGCAACTTTTTCTTTTTTCCCGTCATAACTAACATAGATATTACCTATATGAGTGAGGTGTTCCTTTTTCAGATGAATAGTAAGATACCAGGGAAGAACTACCCGCGCATCCGTTCCCAGTTTCAAGAGAGCCTCAGGAAGCTCGTTGGCTACATCCCCCAGTCCTCCCTTTTTAAAGAAAGGGTCCATTTCCCAAGATGCAAAAAGAATTTTCATGTTTGTAACACTTTCTCATATGCTTTTTTGTAAGAGTCAACCATTTTTTCCGTAGAAAAATTTTCCGCAACATGACTGCGGGAGTCAGCCCTCATCTGTAAGTAATCACTTTCATTTAACGCTAATATCCTCTCAATTCCTTCAGATAAACCCGCGACTCCGCTTTTTTTTATGATCCAATTTTTAGACTTTTGATAGTCTTGCGGCTCAACAATAAATCCCGTTATCCCGTCTTTTACAATCTCAGAAACTGAGCCCCGGTTGTAAGCAATAACGGGGGTCCCACAGGACATTGCCTCAATCATAACCAAACCAAAGGGTTCATCCCACTGTATGGGAAAAAGATATGCTTTTGATTTTTGATACTGCTCCCGTATAAAATGGGGGTCAATTTTTAGATTGGCAAAAATAGTTTTCCCGTTAACCTCAGGACTGATAGCTGAGTTAAAATAGTCAACCGATTTAGGTGAGGAAGGAAATAGTTGTCCGGTAATTAAAAGACTAGCCCCTTCTACTTTTTTTATTGCTGAAATTGCGTCCGTGTATCCTTTTTCAGGAACTATTCTTCCGGCTGTAAGAAACTGGTCCCCCCCGAGAGGATTGAATTTAAAATAATTTAAGTCAACTCCATTATATACCGTTGCTGAAGCTGAAAGTCCGCTATTTTTAAATTGAGAAAGACTGATTGAGATAAAATAGCACTGTCCCAAAGAGACAAACTTATTTAATGCCTCTGCCCTTTCCGGTGAAACCGGATCATGCAGGGTAAAAACAAATTTAGTTTTTGGTGAAATTTTTCGAGCCTCCGAGACTAACGGATACAACGGCTCAATAGGCTGATGGATATGAACAATATCAATACTTTCCTCTTTTACAACCGCGATCATCTGCGTAAACAGCTTCTCTTCAGCCTCACGTACCCGTTTTTTATAATCGGGAGGGGCCATATCTTTTTTTACTAAACTGGTCGCCGGTATTCCAAAATCATAGAGTTTTGACCGCACGCGCGATCCCTGCGAGGCAAAAAGAGTCACCTCAAAGTCGGGATCACAACAGAGATGATTTGCAATATCCCCTATCAGATACCAGGGAGCCAGAATAAACTGAGAATTGGGTGGAACCGTATGAGCTGGAGATATGTAAAGGGCGATTTTCATACGGAGGAAAGAATCTTTTCATAGGCTTCTACATATCCTTTAACCATCATTTCTTTTGAAAAATGATCTACCACGTGAGTTCTGCAGTCGCCTCTTTGAATCGAGTCAATTCTTTTTACTGCGTGCACCAGCCCGTCAACTCCCTGTTTGGGATCCACAATAAATCCGGTTTTGCCCTCTTTAATAACTTCAGGAACTGATCCTATATTATAAGCAACTACAGGCGTTCCGGTTGCCATAGACTCGATCATAACCAGTCCAAATGGTTCATGCCATGAAACAGGAAAAAGAGTCACGTACGCATTCCCATAAATACTGTTTAGTCCCGTATGGCTTAGCTCGCCTATAAAATTGACATTTTTTCCGTCAATAAAAGGTTTTATTTCATGGTCGAAATAACTCTGATCTGCCGGATCAATCGCGGCAGCCAGAACCACAGGCCGTCCTAATTTGCGAGCTACTTCAATTGCCGGAAGCGGACCTTTTTTGGGAGTTATTCTTCCTACCCACAAAAGATAATCCCCTTTTGGTTTTTCAATATAAGAATATTCGGAAAGTTCAAGTCCGTTGTAAACGGTTTTTATGTAATTAAGCTCAGGAAATCCCAACCGCTGATTATTTGAAATGCTTACAAAATTCTGATGGCCAAACATGGCAACTGTCTTTTGTTTATCCGGAGATATCTCCCCTGCGTATAATGTCCCATGAAGAGTATGGACAACCGGAGTTTTGGAAAGTTCCGCAAGAGGCATGGCATAAAATTGAGCGTGATTATGGATCATATCAAAATCTTTTTGCCTCTTAAAACAATGAGTGTAATGTAAAAGAGGAAGAAGAATATTATTTTTTTCCAAACCACTGTTTCCCAGTCCTTCCGGAAAAATACTATCCAGTTTTGCCCGTGTCTGACTGTCCCCGGTTGCAAAAAGAGTCACCTCATGTCCCAAATCAACCAAGCCCTCCGCAAGAAGGGAAACGATTTTTTCAGTCCCTCCGTATCCTTTAGGAGGAACCGACAAATAAGGCGGAGCTAAAAGAGCTATGCGCATAGGATTTTTTTGTCATTCCCGCGTTTACCCTGAAAGTTCGCTTTTCAGGGAAGGCGGGAATCCATCGATGGATTCCGGGTCAAGCCCGGAATGACAAAATACACAGAATACGTTAATTGTAACATTGTAAAATTGTATCATTGTGAAATTCCCGCTAAAGCACGGTTGTATCCCTCAACCATTTTCTCAATTGTGAAATTTTTCTCAACATGCTCACGACAGTTCTTCCGATTGATAGAATCAATTATTTTCATCTTCTCCATCATCTTTTCCTCACTATTATCTTCTATCACAAACCCTGTCCTACCATTAACTACCACCTCAGGAATGGCTCCGTTTGCATAGGCAATAACAGGAGTCCCGCAGGACATAGCTTCAATTAAAACCAGCCCAAATGGCTCTTCCCATAAAGTAGGAAAAAGAAATGCTTTTGCTCCCTGATACATTTTTATAATTTCCTCTTGAGTTATTTCCCCAATCCACTGGATTTGTGTGCCGTCAACAAACGGCTCAATTTCCTTTTTATAATATTTTTCATCTTTTATTCTTCCTCCTATTTTAAGAGAAACTCCCAAACTTCGACAGACCCTTACTGCTGCTGCCGGGTTTTTATTCGGGGTTATGGATCCTAAATACAGAAAATAATCAAGATGTTTGGGATTAAAAGAAAAAAGATCGGGGTCAACACCGTTATAAACCGTTGCCGCATAATTTAAATCCGGATAGGCTTTCCTTTGGGCAATGGAAATAGCGATAAGGCTGGTCTGATACTTTTTTATTACAGAGGCAATCTCATCAAATAACGGCATATGCATAACATGAAATACTTTTTTATTTAAAAGCTTTGCAACAGGAAAAATAACTGCTTCGCCTCTGAGGTTATTTAAAATAACATCATATTCATCTTTTAAATCGATAAGCTTTTGAAGTAAAATGGAGAGATGCGCAATCTCAAGTCTAAGCTTATAGGAAGACCCGATCTCAAGTTCTCCCTCTTCGCTTTCTTTTCCCTGCCCGCTTAATGTTCCTCCCCTCCCTACCGGCACTAACTGGATATTAGGATGAGAGACAGATGAACCAACGGGTGCAAAAAGAAGTATCTGATGATTTTTCGCGGCTAACCCTAACGCCTGGTAATTTACCAACGTTTCAATGGCTGCCTGACCAATAGGTGGAATCTGGGTTGCGACAGATCCCAAAATTGCGATTCTCATATACGTATCATAACGGGTTTAACTAGGTGTGTAAACAAAAGAGAAGAAAAATCTACTTTGGCTTAGATACATTTCGGTAAAGAAGATCAAAACGGTGGGCAATTTTTGTCCAGGTAAATTTTTCCTCCACTGTTTTACGCGCTGCAAGTCCCATCTTCTTGCGAAGTTCATCATTTCCAAAAAGATAGTTTACGGCTTTCGCAATTTCATTCGCATTTCTAGGCCTGACAAAAAGCCCGTTTACTCCGTCTTTTATTGCCATAATAGATCCGCCTTTCCGGGTAACAATTGCCGGAGTATAAGACGCCATCGCCTCAATGGTCGTCAGTCCCAACGGTTCATCCCACACAGCCGGTGAAACAAACACATCACACATATAATAAAAATCAATAATTTTAGAGGGATCGTGGAAAAATCCAAGCATTTTTACATTCGTAAGCTGCATTTTGACAACCAATTCTTCAAGAGATGCTTTTTGAGGTCCGTCTCCTGCGATAATAACAACCCCGTTTATTTTTTTGGCCGCTTTAACCAAATACTCGACTCCTTTTTCCGAAATTAAGCGTCCGGTAAAAAGTGCAATTTTCTTATCCGTTAAACCCATTTCTTTACGCATCGCAGCAACATTTTTTTCAGGAGGAAAAGAGCTGAGTTTAATTCCTCCCGGAATGGTTCGTGTTTTTTTGGAAAGGTAAGAACCGAACATTTTCAAAAGCTTCGCGCGGGTATCTCCTGACACAACCGTTATAGCACTTGCGGCATTTAGACTGTCGCGGCTTAGTCTAAAATACCGGCGGTCACGGGATATGGCGTGGATACAGCTTCCATGAGAAGTAACAATATATTTAGTTCCAAAAATACCTCTTATAAACCGCGCGGCCCACATATTTACCATCACATGATGAACGTGGATAATGTCCGGATGGAATTTCTTAACCGCCCGTATAGTTCCTTCTATAAATGCTTTATACAAAGACGCAATTTCAGAAGGAGTCAGGTCGCTGTATTTTTTGGACTGCTCGAGTCCCGGTCGTCCGATAAAAACAGGAATTTGGGGAAGCTTTATATAATACTGCTTAATTCTCGGGTCAAAACCTTCTTTATCAGGAGATGCAATTGCTATTCTGTCTTTATATCCGTGTTTTTCAACCAGTCGAAGCGCCAGATATTTTACATAGGCTCCGGATCCACCTCCATGAAGGGGAAAGTCGTATAAAAATAATACTTTTGGTTTATGACTTTTCTTCATATACTGCTTGCCGTAATTGTAGGGAATGACAGGATAAAATGCAAACAGAATTTTTATTTCAACCATTCCTAAGTATCCTAAGTTACCTAGGTCACTTAAGTCACTTGTCTCTGAACACTCTCCAAAAAAACCTTGCCCCTTTAAGTTGTCTTTTAATTCTTAAAGGCTCTTTTATAAGCCGATACAGCCATTCAAGTCCTCTATTTCTCATCCAAACAGGAGCCCTTTTAACTCTTCCTGAAATATAATCAAATGACCCTCCAACAGCCATAAGAACAAGAGGTTTCTCTTTATCAGACTTGACATTTGACATTTGATATTTGACATTTTCTATAAAGTATTCCTGCTTAGGAAATCCCAAAGCGACAAAGAGAATTCCAATTTTTTTCTCTTCTATCCAATGAATAATATTCTCAATGTCATCCCGAACTTGGTTCGGGATCTGACTTTTGTCTTCAGAAGATGCTGAAACAAGTTCAGCATGACCAGGTTGTAATTTTGAAATTTGAAATTGTCTTCCTGCCGGCAAGGTAGTGATATTTGACATTTTAATCTCCCCTGCCTCAAAAACATTTGCTTTAAGTCCTGGGTATATCCTCTGCAAGCACTCAGATGTGCGAAGTGCTACTTCACCTTTTCCACCAATTAATCCTATTCTGATAGTCTCTTTCCGGGCAAGACCGCATAGGTCCAACATGAACTCTATACCGGTTATTCGGGTTATTTTCTCCTGATAACTATGGTTAACAGCCCATACGGTGCCTGCTCCGTCGGGTAAATTTATCTCAGCGGTATTAAGAATATTTTTGAACTCAGGATCGGTTTGCGCATATTCAATAATTTCTGGATTGGGGGTAAAAATTAATAAAGGATCTTCTTTCTTTTGCCCATTGCCCATTGCCCATTGCCCCCTTTTTAAGTACTTTTCCACTTCTTCTAGGATATTTTCTTTAGAGGATATTGTAATAGGAATTTCTAATATTTTTTTTGAATCAAGACTCATAATATATTTATTATTTAATGTTATAATCTTGAAATTTTGTTTAAAAGTAAGACTTTGGATACTTTTTGTATTCTTATGAATATTCCTATTTGAAAGTACTTTTCTTTATATTTATCAAAAATTAAGTGAATTGTAATAATCCCTTATTATAAATAATATAAGCTATGTTATATTTTTATTTTTTTAAATAAAGGAAGTCGAATCGCTTCCGAATTATTTTTATTTTGGTTATAACTATAAGTCACTGCTTAAATCTATACCCGTCTTACTCCGGTTTGCAACTCGTAGAGTTGGCAAAGCGGATTAGAGGGGTATATGGTGAAAAAACTATTAA
>MFJL01000032.1:0-20119 GCA_001779195.1 Candidatus Gottesmanbacteria bacterium RIFCSPHIGHO2_02_FULL_39_11 | reverse complement strand
TATAAAACCTGATCCCTATTCCCTAACTCCTTTTTTCATCTCCTTGTCACGCTTCTTTTATATAAATCTATGTTTTCAATAGCCACACCGGTACCTCGAACTACGCAGAGAAGTGGATCTTCCGCTACATGAGCAGGCACTCCGGTTGATCGAGTGATAAGCTTGTCTAAGTTGCGAAGAAGCGCCGTACCGCCTGACAAAACAATCCCCTTGTCTATGATATCCGAAGCAAGCTCAGGAGGAGTATTTTCCAAAACTACCTTAATTCCTGTCAAGATCGAAGAAAGAGGAGACTGTAAAGCCAGGGCAATTTCATCTGAGTCTACTTCAATCATCCGGGGAAGTCCGGACAAAGAATCCCGTCCCCGAACTTCCATCTGCAGGGGTTTGGTTCCTTTTTCATTGGGAAGTGCCGTTCCTACATGAATCTTCACCTCTTCGGCCATTCTCTCCCCAATTATTAAATTATGCTTTTTCTTAATAAAATTAGTTATTGCTTCATCCAGTTTATTTCCTGCTGTTCGAACTGAGTTGTGGACAACTACTCCTCCTAATGAAATAACGGCAGCCTCGCATGATCCTCCCCCTATATCCACAATCATGTTTCCTGAAGGTTGGGCTATGGGAATCCGGGCTCCAATTGCAGCTGCAAGCGGCTCTTCTATAAGATAGACCGTACGGGCACCAGCAGAAAGGGTGGCATCCATGACAGCACGCCTTTCAACTTGGGTACATCCGGCCGGTACGCATACCATTACTTCCGGCTTAAAAAAACGGGACCTTCCGCAAACTTTATCAATAAAGTAGCGAAGCATTGCCTCTGTAACCTCATAATCAGCAATGACTCCGTCTTTCAAAGGACGTGAAGCCGTGATATTCCCGGGAGTTCTTCCCAGCATCTCTTTAGCTTCATTTCCTACAGCAACAACTCGATTATCATCAATTGAAACTGCAACCACGGTAGGTTCATTTAAAACAACACCTCCCCCTCCGGTCAAATAGACAAGTGAGTTAGCCGTACCTAAGTCGATACCTAATCTTTTAAATAACATACATTTTAATTTTATAATTTAAAATCAATTTTTATTGATTAAACTTGTCATCCCGGGCTTGACCCGGGATCCACTCCTTAATAAATAAGTTTTATTCTTAGATTCTTTTCTTAAGGTATAAAAGTCATCTCAAAACCGTCATCCTGAACTTGTTTCAGAGCCTGTCCTGAATTCGGTTCAGGAATCTTCTGAAGATGCTGAAATGAATTCAGCATGACACAGACGCGGAGGTTTCGAGACTACTTCTAGATCCCCGCTTTCGCGGGGATGACGACTAATTTCAAATTTCAAATTAGTATCTTATTCTACTTCCCCCGTGGTATAATTACAATTGACCACAAACCTCATATGAAGCGCATATTGACGTCATTTTTCTTTGGTGTACTGGTTGCCGGCACTGCAATTGGAGTCATTGCTTACAGCCGGGGAGTCAGGCTTAACATGCAGACAAAAACCGTTGATACAACAGGAATCCTTTCAGCAAGTTCCTATCCCGACAAAGCCTCCCTGTATATAGACGGAAAGCTTGTATCAGCAACTTCCGCTTCTCTTTCTCTTGTTCCCGGTTGGTACAACGTCAAAATTGCAAAAGACGGATATCAGCCGTGGGAAAAAAGAATTCGAGTTCAGGGAGAAGTCGTAAGTCTGGCAGATGCTCTCTTGGTGCCGATTAATCCATCAGGCATCAGGCCTTTGACTATAACCGGTGTCTCTTATCCTTCCCTATCAAATTCTTTAGACCGGGTAGCTTTCTTAACTCCTCCGGAACTGGCAACTGCAAGCTCATCTATTGTATTGAACAGCGGAATCTATGTTTTGGACTTAAAAAACGGCCCCTTAGGCAGCCGCAGCGATCCTCGTCTTATTTATCCTATACCAACTGGCAGAGAAGGCCTCATTCCTAAGATTACATGGTCGCCGGATGATAAAGAAATTTTATATACCCAAACCCGTTCTGATAAAAATAAAGATACCATTGTGACTGCTGTAAGAATCGAAGTAGACTCAGGTACTCCCTCATCGCAGGATGTCACTTTAACGGTTACCGATGTACGGGAAATATGGAAAATTGAAGCAGAGGATAAAAAACAAACATCCCTTATGGCCCTCCCTAACGGTCTTAAAAACTTTTTAGCAACCAATTCCGCCAACTTAAGTTTTTCACCGAATGAAAATAAAATTCTTTATCTTGCCAGCAATTCTGCCAGCCTTTCCCCCATTATTTCACCTCCACTCCCGGGAAGTAATTCCACTCCGGAAACCCGCACGGTTCTTCCTAACAACTATTATGTCTACGACAGAAAAGAAGACCGTAATTATTTCCTCACTGACCAAAAAACAGTTCCTCATCCGGGAAGCCTCAAATGGTACAATGACTCAAAAAATATCGTAATCGTCGAAAACGATACGATATATATCGTAGAGTATGATGGAACCAATAAAAGAGCTATATACGCAGGACCATTTGAAGATAGTATCATTTATCCATGGGGAAGCGGAGGAAAAATTGTCATCATGACAAACCTCAACAAACAAAAAGCCTCATCCAATCTGTATGAGATAGATTTAAGGTAGGGAAAAGGTTCTAGGTTAAAGTGAAAAGGTTAAAGAAATTATTTTCTTAAATCTTAAATCTTAAACCTTTAACCTATCACCTATAACCTATAACCTATTCAAGTCTTTCTCCGGCCTTGCTATAACCAGCATTCTTTTGATGGTTGTTCCGGGGGGCCAACATGTCTGGAGAGTCAACTGTTCATAAGGAAGGGTATCTGTCAGATAATGAGTCTCTGAAGGATCTACAATAAGCTTATTTACAACTCTATAGACATGCCTTACGCCTTGATAGTAAACATCTATCTCATCCCCGTTTTCCAGTTCCTTTAACAGATAAAATATGGCATTATATCTCCCTACATTCCAAAAATTGTCCGTTGAGTGGGCAAAAAGAAAAATATTTCCATGTACCCCGGGAAATACCGTACCCGCAGCATGAGCAACCCCTTTTAATAAGGTAGGCAGATACACATCAGGATTTCCTGCATCAACATTGGGATAAATCGGGGCATTGGCTCCGATTTTTGGAATAACAAGTCCAAATTGGGCAGAAATTGGAGAAAGAACCTGGATTTTATCCCCTCCTGTGAGCTGTCCAAAAAAAGTACGTTTTCCGGATGGAAGTGGAGTCGGAGTAGCTAGACTTGGCTGGTTAGGAGCGGGAGTAACCATAGGAGTTCCTGCATCAACTACATACTGTACGTTTCGAAGCTCGTTAAACCTGAAAATTGCTTCCATATACAGAGCCGGTCCAAACGTCATTACCATCCCGTATATGGAAAATAGTATGAAGAAATTTCCGAGCGTGCGAAGTATGATGAATTTTACTTTTTCCTTTTTAACGGTCATGAAAAAAGTATACACTGCTGTTTCCGTTTTGTCCTGTTTTTAAGGACAAACGGAATTAGACTGGTGGATGGTGAAAAACGTAAGTTTTTTACCGTAATGGAAGAATTTGTCGGGGTGCAGGGAATTGGACCCTGTGCCTCTTAGTCCCGAACCAAGCGTTCTACCGATGAACTACACCCCGTTAAAATTCAAATTCCTCAGCAAAGTTAATATTTTTTACTTGAGAGTTTCTAGGTTGTGAGACTCTTAACCATATCTCTGACTTATGATGAATACTCGAAATCGGAATAAGATAAAATTTCTTGTTTTTTGAATCATAAACTCCCATTGCATCTACGTCTCTATCCATATATGTTTTAGTTTTTCGTTTAGGCCGATCAAGCTCAACTCTTAATCTTCCATTCTTTGAAGTAAGGTATTTTACTTGAATTCTTGTAAATTTTCCATCTTTTTCAGCAACAATATCATAACAGGAATTTGAATTAATAGGAGTAAGAACTACATAACCCTTCTCCACAAGATGCACTATAAAAGAAAGCTCCCCTAATAACCCTTTAAAATGAGTTGGATACATACAATTAATATTACACAGGAGATCTCGGTTGTCAACCGAGAGGTTATATTACTCAGTTATGTTAAAATACCTTTGTTAAGATAAATATTATTATTAAGAAGCCTCTGTAGCTCAACGGATAGAGCAGACCCGTCCTAAGGGTAAGATGGGGGTTCAATTCCCTTCAGGGGCACTTGTGATTGTTCAGTACAAGCACCTTATGAATCTTATCCTTGCCTCACAATCTGCCGGAAGAAAAAAACTTTTGGAAGAGGCAGGGTTTTCTTTTAAAGTTATTCCAAGCACAATAAATGAAGATGTAGTTAAGGCTGATACCCCTGAAGAAGAAATCCGTCTTCGGACAAAGTTAAAAGGAGAAAACGTTGTAAAAAAAATAATTGATAAAAAATCCCCTTTTTCTCCTTTTCTCTCTTTCTCTCTTTCACCTCTTATTGTCCTCTCTGCTGATTCAGGAGCAATCCTGGGAAAGGAACATTTTGAAAAACCAAAAGATTTTGAAGACGGGATGAGGATACTTAAATCATTATCCGGAAAGAGACATAAATTCCTAACCGCGTTTCAGCTCATTTTTCTAGAAAACGGAAAAGAAGTAAAAAGAATACAAGATGAAGACGTAAGCTTTGTAACCTTTAATGTCTTAACAGATGAGCAAATAAGAAGTTATTTAACTCATAGTCCAAACTTTACAAAATACGCAGGAGGATATGCAATTGCCTCAGAATCTGAGAAATTCATAAAACAAGTCGAAGGTTCTGTCTCAAACGTAATAGGACTCCCCATGGAAAAGATAATACCAATTTTTCAAAGAAAGGATACTGGTAAAACCAGTATCGACCCTCAACCCGGAGTGGTGATAAATCCAGATGGGTAACGGACTCCAGCATTCCGAGGTGATGCTTCTCTATATCCGACGGGACGTCCAGGAGATCCCCAAAACCCGCGATAATTAATCTCTTACTTCTCGTAAGTATGTATCTCTTCCGGGGTAAACATGAGGTTCATTTCTTTTTTAGCAGCGGTTTCATCTTCTGAGGCATGAATGGCATTTCTTTGGATATCTTCTCCGAAGTCACCCCGCAGTGTCCCTTTTTGAGCTTTCCTGCTGTCTGTGGGGCCGCAGATTTCACGGACTTTAAATATCACATCCTCTCCCTCCCAAACCATGGCCGCAACCGGAGTTTCGGTCATAAATGAAACCAGTTCAGGAAAAAAGGGCTTGTGTCTGTGATGCTCGTACCATTTGGATAAAATCTCATCGTCAAGACGAATAAATTTAGCAGCTATTAATTTAAATCCTTCCGATTCAAACCGCGCGATTATTTTTCCTATAAAATTCTTCTTAACTGCGTCGGGCTTTATAATGACAACTGTTTTTTGCATAATAAATGGATCCCGGGTCAAGCCCGGGATGACAACCCTATTTAAGTAACTTTTCAAACTTTGCCTTTTCTTTATAAGGCCCGATAACCGCTAAATTGAGCCGGTTTTTAGAAAAAAGGTCACAGGCAATTTTCTGGACCTCACTTAAGCTCACTTTCTCAATTTCATTTAAAACGTCATCCGGCGTCCTGATTTTTCCTTCGAGTAACTCACTGTTTGCAAAAATTCCGGCTACTTGCTTACTATCCTCAAGATCGAGGATAAGATGTCCTTTAAGATGCTCTTTAGAGCGTATCAGTTCCTCATCTTTAATTTTTCCATCGGTAATTTTTAAAAGTTCTTCAATAATTACTTTTATAGCATCGTCAATTCGGGACACATCCACTCCTGCCTGGACGAGGAAGTTCCCCACATCCTGATAATATTCTCCGCTTGCCCGGACATAATAGGCAAGTCCTCTTTTTTCCCGTACCTCAGTAAAGAGGCGGGAAGACATGCCTCCTCCTAAAATATTAGATAAAACTCCCAGAGAATATCTCCTCTTATCTGTAAGGCAGTAAGATCTTACACCCAGAGAGAGATGAGCCTGTTCCGTGTCTTTATGATGGAGGAGAAGTTCCGGTTTACTCTGATTGTTGGGATGTTTTTCAAAGGCAGGAACTCCCTTTTTCTTCCATTTGCCGAGTTTTTCTTCTAATAATTTTCCCGCAGACATCTCCTCTACTGCACCGGCAAGCACAACCACCGTATTTCCAGGCGCGTAATAATTCTCTACATAAGTTACAAAGTCTTCGCGTGTTATTTGTCGTATAACTTCCTCAGTTCCTGCAATATCCCGCCCCAGAGGCGTATCTCCGTATAAAAGATTTTCATATAAATCCCCTATTTTCCTCATCGGCATATCCTCATACATCCGGATCTCCTCAATAATGACTCCTTTTTCTTTTTCGATCTCAACCGTATCGTATTTGGAGTTTAAAAGCATATCAGAAAGTACATCAATCAAAAGCGGCAGGTGTTTTTTGGCGGCTTTGATATAGTATCCCGTGTGATCTTTGCTGGTATAGGCATTAAATTCAGCTCCGATTCCTTCAATAGTTGAGGCAATAATTTGAGCTGTGGGACGCTTTTTGGTTCCCTTAAAAGCCATATGCTCTAAAAAGTGGGAGATGCCATTATTTTTTCTGGTTTCGTAGCGGGATCCGGCACCTACCAAAAAAAGTGCCGTGACTGATTCTGACTGCGCGATAGGAACGGTAATAACCCGAAGACCGTTTGAAAGTAAGTTTTTGTGATAGGTCATAGATTTTTTATTTTAACCGAAAAAGAGAGAAGAGACAATAAGAAGTTACATTCTCTCAACGGTCTCAATTCCTAAAAGATAGAGGCCTTTTTGAATTATTTCCGATGTTCTTTGAGTAAGCCAAAGTCTAAAGTTTTTCACTTGTTCCTGCTGATCCCTGACCCCTGATCCCTGACCCCTGATCCCTAATATACTGTGCTTATGATAAAACCCATTATATTTTTGTGCAAGATCAAAAAGATAAGTGCACAAGACATTGGGAGAGAAGTTTCGGGTTGCTTCCAGAACTATTTCAGTAAATTTATAAAGGACTCTTAGCACTCCCAACTCCTCACTGCTTAACAAAAGCTCTTTATTTTCAAATTCCAAAACATTAAAATTTGATACCGAATTTTTGCCTTTTGACATGCCCTCTAACTTTCTAAAAACACTCTTACACCTCGCAAATGTATACATCAGGTATGGACCACTGTCACCTTCCAAAGATATAGATTCATCCAGATCAAAAGCGATGTCACTTTGAGTTCCCACTTTTAGCATAGAATATTTGACGGCAGCAACCGCAAGTCTCTCTGAAATGGTTTCTATCTCTTTTTCATTTAATATGTCATCCTGAACGTGCCCTTTAACGTCACCCTTTGAAGAAGATGCTGAAATAAATTCAGCATGACGCCTGGTATTCTCTTTCATTATTTCTCTTATTTTTTTCTTCGCTTCATTTAAAAGCCAGTCAGCAGTAATAACATTTCCTGTTCGAGATGACATTTTTCCTTGTTTTAGATTTACCATTCCAAATGATATATGAATAGTTTTCTGGGCAATTTTAGCCTCAATATCAGACAATGCCGCGAGCATAACTTTAAAATAAGGCTCTTGTTCATTCCCTGTCATAATAATGGATAAATTAAAAGGCCACTCTTTTTCTTTGAGAACTGCTAGTCCTAAATCTTTTCCCTCGTAGGTTGGATATCCTTCTTTAGCAATAAAAACTCTTGTATGAAGACCTTTTTTCTCCCCTTTGTAAACAACTGCTCCATCGCTTTGTTCAAAAGTACCATCTTTAATATGAGAATTTACAATAGCTATCCCATTAGGACTAACCTCACTTTCAAAATAAAATCTTTCAAACCTAGTTCCCAATCGGGCATAAATAGTATCAAAGTAAGAAAGACTCCATTCTCTATATTTTTTCCAAATATCAATTATTGATCGATCTTGAAAGTAAATTTTTTTATTAAGCTCAGTAATTTCTTTTTTACTATCTTCGTCTTCTTCAAAGGCCTTAGCCCCAAGAGCATAGGCTTTGCCTAAAAATTCAGCTTTTAGTTTAGGGGTTATCAATTTTTCTTCACTCGAATCCATTTTAGAAACTCCCCAAAGAGATTTTGCAACATGCATTCCGACATCTCCTTGATAGTTAGCTCTTCTTACTGTTGCTTCTAAGGATTCAAAAAGACGGGAATAACTTTCACCAAGGCTTATATTACGAAGATGTCCTATGTGAAATTCCTTATATGGATTAGGATCAGCAAACTCTACCATGATTCTACTTCCCTTAAGAATGCAAGTTGTTACATCAGTACTTTTATTCCCTAGCAGAGAGTCTATGTAAGTGATAAGAAAAGAGGGTTTAATCTGAAAATTAATAAAACCCGAACCGGCGATAGAAATATTCTCCAGGATATTTTCAATGTTTCTTTTTAACTGTTTTTTGTTATCTTTATAAGACTTATATGATATCGATTGATGTTCTTTTATAAGATCTTTAATTAAATTCACTAAGTGTTGAGAAATTTCTTTGGGGCTTTTATGAAGGTCTTTTATCAATGTCATTGCGACACTGGTTGAGTAATCCCCATAGTTTTCTTTTAAGGGATGTTCTATTTTTACATCATCTTTGGTAAAAGCTGAAAGTTCCGGGAACGATTTTTGGATAGATGAAAAAATTAGATCCCGAAGAATTTCTTCAAAAAAAGAATGAGAACTTTTGAGAATGGTTAGTGGATTTTGTTTTGAGTCTTTCATAAATTTATTTGTGTCATCCCGACGAAAGTCGGGATCTAGAAGTAGTCTCGAAACCTCCGCGTCTGCGTCATGCTGAATTCATTTCAGCATCTTCAGAAGATTCCTGAACCGAATTCAGGACAGGCTCTGAAACAAGTTCAGGATGACAGTTTAGAGATGACTTCTAATCCATTAATCATGGATTCCGGGTCTCAGAACAATTCTGTCGAATTTTCCGAGTAAACAAGCCCGGGATGACAAAAAGCAAATTATATTCTATCACTTTTTTATCATGGATAAAAAATACCTCTGTACCCGTCTATCATCTGTCAATTCCGGATGAAAAGTTGAGGCTAAAATGGTACCTTGCCGAACGAGAAACACCTCCTCTCCGCTTTTAGCCAATACGGTTACCCCCTTTCCGACTCTTTGTATCTTTGGGGCGCGGATACAAACAATCTCCATTTTCCCCCCGGGTAGCACTGTTACTGCCTCTGTGATAAAACTATCCACTTGTCTCCCGTATGCATTTCTTTCAACGGTAATATCAATCAAACCCAGTGAGTGCTGGATAGGATTTGAGACTGTCTTGGCAATCAAAATCGCCCCTGCACAGGTTCCCCAAATGGGGTTTCCCTTTTTATAAAAGTCTATAACTTTCCCCTCCAACCTTTCTTCGATAATATATTTTAGAATAACAGTACTCTCCCCTCCCGGAATAACAAGGGCACTGATTTTATCAAAATCATGGATAGTTTTAACCTCAATTGAAGATACATCCAACTCATCAAAAGCCTTTTCATGGAGATAAAAATCACCTTGTAAAGAAAGAATGCCTATTAACATACCTTACCAACCTCTGCTTGCCAACTTTTGATCATCATTTAAAGTTGACATTTCAATCCCAGGCATTGCTTCTCCCAACTCTTCGCTTGCTTCCAAAACTTTTTTAGGGTCTTTATAGTGAATGACTGATTTCACAATTGCCTTGGCTCTTTTTTCAGGATCTGATGATTTAAAAATTCCCGATCCTACAAAAACGGATTCCGCTCCTAGTTTCATACAAAGAACAGCATCTGCAGGTGTAGCTATTCCTCCTGCAGAAAATAGAGGAACCGATAGCTTTCCGGTTCCTTTAATTCCTTTTACTAACTCGTAGGGAGCACCCAGATTTTTAGCTTTTGACATAAGTTCATCAAAACGTAACATAGTGATCTTTTTTATTTCGCTTTGTATCATCCTTAAATGCCGTACCGCCTCAACAATATTTCCTGTTCCTGCCTCCCCTTTACTTCGTATCATTGCGGCACCTTCTCCGATACGCCTAAGTGCCTCTCCTAAATTTTTGGCTCCGCATACAAATGGAATTTTAAAAGGATGTTTATCTATATGAAACTCGCAGTCAGCAGGAGTCAAAACTTCACTTTCATCTATAAAATCAACTCCCAGTTCTTCTAAAATCTCAGCTTCTGCAAAATGTCCGATTCTCACCTTTGCCATGACAGGAATTGAAACCGATTTCATAATTTTCCTGATCATGCCGATACTGGACATTCGCGCTACTCCCCCTGCTGCACGAATGTCAGCCGGAACTCTCTCAAGAGCCATAACCGCGCAAGCTCCAGCATCCTCTGCAATTTTGGCATGTTCAGAAGTAACCACATCCATGATTACTCCTCCCTTTAACATTTCAGAAAGACCTACTTTGATACGGAAGGAATTAGATGAAGAATTTGATTTTGATTTATCTGGCATATAGTGATTCTATCATTTTAGACAGAAAAGACAACATCATAAAATTGTAGCAGTGTAACATTGTTGCACTATATCTTTCCACAAAGGTCTTCTTATAATTTACTACAAGTTATTTATAATTTGTAACTATTCCGAATTTTAATATTTTTTTAAATACATTATTCGGTTTCAATACCATAATAAATAAAAACTACAGGTTAAATAATATGGGATTTTAAATTTAGTAATTTAAACTATAAGGTATTTATTTATGGGACAAAGTAGCTTGGTTCTGAAGAGACACGTGGAACTTGAGTCGGGATAAGAGTTGGTTTAATGACTTGAGTTTGAGTAGGACTGGCAGGAGGAGGTAAGTCCTTAAGGATCATGGTTGGAGCAGGAGTTGTAGTGCTTACCGTTTGTACTGAACTTGCAGAATAAGCCGATACGGGCCCAACTGAACTTACGACCTGATCGTTTTTCACAGGAATAATTGAGAAATAGTATTTTTCACCAGGCCTCAATTTAGACACGGTAAAATGAGTTTGTTTACCTATGTTTAATGCTCCATACTTATTAACCTGTGAACTAGACCCATATACTAAGTGATAGTTACTTGCCTCACTTACATCATTCCATTTTAAATTTACTTCACCCGGATTTGCCCCCGGTTGAGCTTGTAAATTTGAGACAGACCCTGAAGATGACCAAGATGGATTAATAGTGCCGGCTTGACTCACAGACATCGCCTCTTGAGAGAATCCGCCCGCACATGAATCCTTCGCCGCAGAAAGAACAAAATAATAATTTGTGCTTGGATTTAATGAAGAAACTGTGTAAGAACGGGATGGTTCTTCCCCGATATGATCTGCTCCGTAGATGTAATTACCTGACTCTGTACCATACGCCAGGGCGTATCTGTTTGCTCCGGGTACCTGATCCCAGTACAGAGTCACCTCACCTGCCCCCGGTCCTCTCATAGCTGAAAAATGGGAAGGAATACCCGGAGAAGTGCAATCTGAGGCAAGAACAGGTGAACTAATACTTATCTTTATAAAAGAGAGAAGAATAACTAAAAAAGAAAGTACAAATCTAAGGCAGGTTTTTTTCATCCTATTACTATCATTTAATTTCTGGGATCTTATGTCAATACTCTTTTATATATATCAAATGATTTAAAAGGTATATTAAAAGGATCATTTTTCTCTCTATCTTTCCTTATTTTGGAAACGCGAATCGGTCTCATATGATAAGGATCATTCCTATCAAAGATCGTTTTATTTGTTTTATTTTGATTACTTCCTTTACTTTCTGATTCCTTTTTACCTACCTTGCAATCTGGATCATGTTCATTCTTACCTCCACAACAAGGAAATTTTATTTCAACCTTAACTTCTCCGGTAACTAGATTATGTTCAATGACCTGAACTCTGCCATCAGTAAGATCTCTGATTTCAGTTTCGAAATCTTTTATCTCCTGATTTTTTTCTGGACTTTCTAAATTTTCATCTCCTACATTTGAAGAAAGCAAATTATCTGCCTCTTCAATCTGAGTTGGAATGTTGGCTAATTTCAAAACTTCTTTTGCTTTATCAAAAGCCCAATGCATTTTCTCGGGTGGACCTTCTCCTCCGGCAGCAAGAAAAAAACAACTTGCCAGATCCCAAAGCTTCCCATTGCTAAGATCTAACTTTGCCCTAGCAGATACAAGACCACCAACCCAAGCTGATTCACCGTTCCCTCCTGTAATTGCATTTAAATGGGACTTATCTCCTGCGGTACCTTTTTCGGTCCGAGCCGCAACAGCTCCGGCAGCAATCATTGCAGCCGTTGCTCTGCCTTTAAATTTTGTGATGCCTAGATAAGGAGGATGCGCGGTTAAGTCTTTTTTTGCAGATATGTGTGTAATGGATACTCCATGTTCTTTTTCACCTACTAAAGCATGCCCGAACTCATGATTGCAGACTTCTATTTTCTCACGGGGAAACTGAGAAATATAAGCCTCAATATCTTTTACCTCAACAAGAGGATCCCTGTTCCCCGCCTTGAAGTCAACAGCAGCTTGTGAATCTGTCTTAATCCTTTCCATACCGGGGGATATTTTACCAAACTATAAAAATAAGGCAAGCTTAAAAAAATTTTCAATTTCTTATTTCTGAGTCTTATATGACCATTTTTCCCCATCCGAAACGACCTCAATATCCCCGTGCTGGTCCGTTCTGCGGTAATTAATATGCTCTGAATTTAATAGATCGATTGCTTCTTTGCTTGGATGTCCATAGCTATTTTTCCCCACAGAAATTACCGAAAACTGAGGTGAAAGCTTCTCCAGAAACTCCTTACTGATCCCTGTTTTTGATCCATGATGCGGGAATTTTAGGACTTCTACGCTCGGAATACTCACGTTTCGCATGATTTCGGGCTGAATTTTTTCGTCTCCGTCACCCGTAAAAAGTGTATCAAAATCATTAAATCTAATATGTATAACATAGGAAAAATCATTAAAATTATTTGAGGTAGCAGTTCCAAAGACTTGACCATTACGTAAGGCTAATGTATTTAGACTTGAAGAACTGGCTTCTATGTGGCTTCTAACCCATGACATGCTTGGCCATATGACATCATAATCCACGCTGCCCATTTGAAACTTATCACCGGCGTACAAAGTATGTAAAGGCGTCCCTTTTTTCTTCAAACTACTTATCAAATTAAAATACCCTTCAGTGGTATTTGCTTCATTTCCAATAACAAAGTGTCTCACACTATACCTTTCTACAACAGAAATAAGTCCCTGCATGTGATCTTTCTGAGGATGGGTCAAAAGAACCGTATCAATAGTTCTGTCATAAAAAGGCATATGCCTTCCCAAACAGGCCAGAATTGTGTTATCCGGTCCTCCGTCAATTATCATATCCGTTCCATTTGGATTTTTAATATAAGCCCCGTCTCCCTGCCCTACATTGCAAAAAATAATATGGAGCTTTCCGTCAGGAAGAGTGGAGAGAATACCGTAAGTAAGACCCAGAAGTATCAGGAGAAAAAACACTATGAAGAGTTTTCTATTCATAAATTAGTATTCAGTATATCGTATACAGAATAGACTGTTGGGATAGAAAAAACTGTATACTAATTTACCATCTCACACTCGCTCCCGGAACTTTGGAGAGCAATTCAACAACAGTAATAAAATAAGAAAGAGGAACCCAAAGAATCCATCCGAGAACAATCCCCAATGGAAGCGATATAAAACCTATAATACATAATAAGAAGCCTAGAACCATGATCGGTGTTACTACCCATTCTGTCAAAATATTAGTAACAGGTGATATCAAGGAAATGCGATGAAAAGTAAAAGCAATAAGTGGCACTGTAAAGATTTGAGCGCTAAGAGTAGTTCTCAGATTCTCCTTTAGTATAAAAATTAATTGCTGTAACAATCCTTTTGGATTTTGAAATTGGGACTTTTTATCAAATAAAACAATGCCAAAAGTTGCCAAAAAACTTAGCTGAAAAGAAAGGTCTCTTATGAGGCTAAAATCAAACAATATCATTATCCCGCCTGATAAAAAAAGCGTTAGCAGTCCCCAATTTTTTCTGCCAAAGAAACTTGCTAAAAGTGCCAGATAGCCCATCATAGCTGCACGAACAATCGAGGGTGAGGCTCCGACAAACCAAACAAATATTCCTATAAGTCCAAACGTTCCCACTATTGAAAATGTCTTCCCTAGATTTCGGGTCAGCTTTCCCACAAGAGCTACCAGTATGGAAATATTCATTCCTGAAAGGGCAATCACATGTAAAACTCCGGTTGTAAGGAGTGCCTGGTAAAAATCCTTAGGCATGGAAGCTTTTGTTCCGAAGAGAATTCCTGCAAGTAGAGACGCATGAGGCTCAGGAAGAACGGAGTTAATAATGGACAGGAAGGGATTGGGCATGAAAGTAAGAGAACAAGTGAAAAAGCGAATTCGCTTCCTTTATACACTTAATATTCTTGATAAAAACTTCAATTTTCTCCGATCCGGAAGGTTTGAAAAAATAACTATCTGACGAACCAGCATGGCAAGGAGCATACTTATATAAAATGTATGGATAAAAAGGCCTATCGGATAGAACGCATATGAGAGACTAAGAGTTTTAAAAATAAATATAAGGATAGACAGAAGAACGATGGTGACAAAAAATAGCGGCTTATTGTATCCTCCAAACCACTCATTCGTATAAAAAACAGTCTTGCTCATGGCAAGCCCAGAGACAATTCCCACAATTACAATATAGGTAAGGTAAGATCTAAAAATGGGATACTCAACCGGATGATTAAGCTCCAAAAGCGAAACGGTAAGAAAAACGATAAGTAAGTTTAAAAACCCGAGATAATGGGACATTTTTCCATGAAACATCTCATTTACCCGGTACGCCATCGATTTTTTATTCCCTTTTAAATAGATCCATAACACTTTGGATGCAAAATGGAGAGCAACCGCCACATATCCATAGATAAGGCAAAGAAGCATGATTGCCAAAATATCTATGTCATCAAGGAAAAAAATACCGATGTTTGGCCTCTGAAGAATATTTTTGATGATTATCGCCCATCCGATGTAAAGAAAAATGGGAAATACACCGATCCCCAGCCATTCGTTCAAGGGTACATTTTTCAGAATTTTATTTGAAAGCCGGTCATGTCGGTGAGACAGGACTGCCAGGAGTCCTGCGGTTGCAATGATAATAAGTCCGGTAAGCATAATTAAATTTAAAAAAGGATATTAGGATATTCAGATACTAAGCGATATTAAAATTTTTTTCCTTGCTCTTAGTATCCTAGTATCTTCTTCTCCTAGAAGTAGTCTTGAAACCTCCGCGTCTGCGTCATGCTGAATTCATTTCAGCATCTTCAGAAGATTCCTGAACCGAATTCAGGACAGGCTCTGAAACAAGTTCAGGATGACGGTTTTGAGATGACTTCTAGTATCCTTCCCAATATTTTATCTATTTACTCTGCCGTAATCAAATTTTTTATCTTTTCAAAAAGAGACTTTCCTATAATCTTCCTATTTAAAAGATCCTCTATCTTATCATAGGGACGTCCTGAGATAATTTTGTTTGCCGTCACCTCTCCTACTCCCGGAAGGGTATCCAGTTGTGCAGATGACGCGATATTAATATCAACAAGATCCGATTCGGAATCCAGAACATCTTCCCCTCCGTTTGTTATTTGTTCTTTGTTATTTGTTTCCTGTTGACTGTTATTTATTTCCTCAACCGATGGCACATAAATCTTGTCCCCATCAGTGAGAATCTTTGCCCGGTTCAGTCTTTTTGCTACCCAAATGCGATCTGCATTTGCTGAAAATCCTCCGGCGGCGACTAATGCCTCCTCCACTCTATCCCCGTTTTTTAGGCTATAGAGACCCGGATTCTCTACCTGACCTTCTACATCTACATGTATTGAAATTTCTGCAGAAGCACTGGCTGAGTTTGTAAAAACTACATCATGATTTTCCCGAGGTAAGACGATAATGGTAAGAAATGCTAAGACTAAAAAAGATAATCCTAAAAATCCCGGAATTATAACCCATTTATATTCAGATATGAGGTGTTTTAGGGGAAAGTTAGGAAGTGCTGGCTTTTTATCTTCAAATAAAAAAGAAATGTCCTCTTTCGAGGCAGTCATACCTTTTTATATCATGGAAAATTTCATCAAATCAAGAGGAAAGTCAGATTAGAAGTAGTCTGGAAACCTTTGCTTCTCAGTCATGCTGAATTCATTTCAGCATCTTCAGAAGATTCCTGAACCGAATTCAGGACAGGCTCTGAAACAAGTTCAGGATGACGGTTTAAAGATGACTTCTAGACTACAAAATTAAGAATCTTGCCGGGGACATAAATAACTTTACGGATGTTGGAATTTCCCAAGTGTTTTATAGTTTTTTCACTCTTTTTTGCCTTGTCTTCAACCTGTTTTTGATCCTTTGAAATTTCAGTTGAAACTGTAATAGTATCTCTAAGTTTTCCATTTATCAAAATGGCAATTGTGACTGACTCTTCTTCTAACATAGCCGGATCATAGTCAGGCCAGGGATGGTGGTGGATGGAGAAGAAGTCAGTATTTAGTATTGAGTATTTAGTATTTAGGGAAGTCTTCTCCTCATGAGCTTTTTCCCTAGATACTTTATACTTTATACTAAATACTTTTTTGTATTTCTGCCAGAGCTCTTCCGTCATAAACGGCGCAAACGGCGCAAGAAGCAAAAGAAGAGTTTTGATATGCTCTTTTGTGCATTGCGCTTTGTGCATTTCATTGACATACTCCATTATCTTTGCAACAGATGTGTTATACCTGAGGTTTTCAATCTCCTCGGTGACCCCTTTTATGGTTTTGTGCATCATTTTGTCCAGTTTGTCATTCCCGCGAAGGTGGGAATCCATGGTTTGGGATTTTTCTTGAGGATAGATCCCTGCCTGCGCAGGGATGACAGAATGAATTAGCCGCCATACTCTACTTAGGAACTTATACATCCCTGCAATTCCCGTATCTCTAAAATCCCCTCCCATTTCAAATGGACCTAAAAACATAAGATAGGCTCTCAAGGTATCTGCACCGTATTTTGAAATATATTCATCAGGAACAACTACATTTCCTCGTGATTTACTCATTTTTGCCCCGTCTTTAATAATCAGTCCATGGGCATAAAATCGTTTGTAGGGTTCTTCAAAGTCTAAAAGCCCCAAATCTCTAAATACCATCGTAATAAAGCGGGAATACAGAAGATGAAGCACCGTATGCTCGGCTCCTCCGATGTACATATCGACAGGAAGCCATTTTTTTGTGATTTCAGGATCCCAGGGTAAAGAAGTATTAGATTGTTTGTTGTAGGTGCTAGGTTTAAGGTTAAAGGTTAAAGATTCTGTATTTTTTGTTCTTTCCTCTTTAACCTTATCACTTTCACCTTTAACCTGTTTAACTTGGCTCGGATATTTCAAAAAATACCATGCGCTATCCAAAAAAGTATCACAGACATCGGTTTCCCTCTCTGCACGACCGCCACAGTTGGGACAAGTGGTTTTTACAAATTCTTTTACTTTTGCAAGAGGGCCTTTCCCGGTTCCCTCCGGCTTCCAGTCATCCAGGTGAGGCAAGAGAACGGGTAAATCTTTTTCAGGAACCGGCTGCCATGCACATTTTTTGCAAAAAATCATGGGAATAGGTGCCCCCCAGTAGCGCTGACGAGAAATGCACCAGTCCCGAAGTTTGTATGTTGTGACTCTCTTCCCCCATCCTTTCTGCTCAAGATGATCCATCATTTTTTCAGCAGCCTGATGTCTTTCAAGTCCGTTTATAAATTCAGAATGAATTAAATAGCCCTCTTCTTGCACTTGTTCAATCATAGTGATAGCAGACTTATCCCCATCACTGCCAACAATCACTCGAATAATAGGAATATTAAATTCTTTTGCAAATTCAAAATCCCGAACATCACTTGCTGGAACTCCGACAACTGCTCCGGTTCCAAAACCTGACAGTACAAAATCTGAAATCCAAATAGGCATTTTATACCCGTTCAACTCGTTAACTGCATAAAATCCGGTAAACACTCCCGTCTTTTTTCTTCCTTCTGCGATGCGCTCCGTTTCTGATTTAGCTTTAGCAGCTTTGACATAATCTTCAATCTCTTTTCTTTTGTTATTTGTTATTTGTTCTTTGTTCTCTATAATTTTTTTGATGAATTCATGTTCCGGAGCAATCACGACAAACGTTGCTCCGAAATTCGTATCCGGACGAGTAGTGAAACAAGATATATATTGTTTATTGGTACTTATTGGTTTATTTGATGATTGGGTTATTGGATAATTTATTATTATCCCGGTCTTTTTTCCAATCCAATTTCTCTGCCCGATTTTTACTTTTTCCGGCCAGTGGAAATCATTCCGGTAAGTATTCTGGAGGAGCCTTTCGGCATAATCTGTAATTTTAAAAAACCACTGTTCCATCTCGCGTTTCTCAACGAGATTTTTACACCTCTCGCATCTCCCATCAATAACCTGCTCATCAGAAAGAACTGTTTTATCAAAAGGACAAAAGTTCACAAGAGATTTTTTGCGGTAAGCCAAACCCTTTTTAAAAAGCTGCGTAAATATCCACTGAGTCCACTTATAATAATCAGGATCATACGTCTCCAGGCGATTTTCCCATGAAAATCCATTTCCAATTGAACTTAACTGCCTATAAAAGTTTTTCTCTGAGACCTTTGCCTGCTCTCTCGGGTTTTTTCCGATTTTTAACGCATAATTTTCGCTGTGAATCCCAAATCCATCCAGTCCAATCGGCTCAAAAACATCGTTTCCCTTCATCCTTTGAAACCTGCCGTAAATATCCGCACCAGTAAAAGCATATACATTCCCTACATGAAGTCCCTCAGCTGAAGGGTATGGAAACATCATGAGATTATAAAATGGTTTTTTAGCAGAGTCTAAGGAAGGCTGATAGACACGATTTTCTTTCCAGAGAGCCTGGATTTTTTCTTCAAACTCAGAAGGCTTTAATCTTTG
Organism: Candidatus Gottesmanbacteria bacterium RIFCSPHIGHO2_02_FULL_39_11; assembly: GCA_001779195.1. GTDB lineage: Bacteria > Patescibacteriota > Microgenomatia > 2-02-FULL-39-11 > 2-02-FULL-39-11 > 2-02-FULL-39-11. The sequence goes on along the minus strand of MFJL01000032.1, from coordinate 1,119 downwards.
AATGGTTTGCATAGGTGAATTTTACTTGCAACGGAATGATTCGTCAACTAAAATGCTTCCTATGCCCACGGCAAATCCTGAACTTTCAAAAGATTATTCTGTAGCCTCCCATCATATCCATGCAAATGGGACTCCCCTTAGCTTGTTAGAAAAAATACATAATGTGTCAGCAGCTCTTGCACTTACTACTCAGGTAGTTGAAAGACAGATAAATTTATACCAGGAACATCCGGAATCGGCTGGAGTGCTTTACTTTTATGGGGATTTGCCTTTTTCAGAAGCCTCACAAAAACTGATTACAGGATATCAGAAAAGGGGAGCAATCACTCAGAGTAATCAGAGACTGAATATTAAGGTGTTTCCGGCAGAAAGACTATATCAACCTTATCTTCTGGATCCGGAAATAATGAAAATTCTTCCTTTCTCTCAAAGAAATCTTCCTGAAAAAGTCTATTCAGTTTGTGAAAAACTTGCCGAAAACCAGTTAACGATGGCTTATATGCTGGGATCGGCAAGTATTTTAGATCCGAATGCCGCAAAAATAGGAAAAATGGTTGCTCAAAAGGGACTGGCAACCGGTGTCGGAGGAGACGGCCGAAATGGAAGACCTAATTCAATGAGAACCTATTTGGCCTCTGCACGGGAGCATAACGTACCTTATTCTGTTGTCATTTCCACAAAGCAGCTTAAAAATCAGCAGCCGGGATCCGGATATGACGATTTTATTGAAACAGAAGGAATGATCCCTCGAATAGATACCATGTGGGCATTAGCAGGTCGACACGGAGGTTTGTTTGCCCTTCAGGGCGGAATGGGAACTATGCAGGAAATTCTGCGATTCATTCATAATAATTTACAGGTAGAGGAGGAAAGCAGAAGAAGAGTTGGAGTTGTTGACCTGTGTTCCTTTCATCAGGGACTATCCGAGTACCTGACTTTTCTGGGACTCCATGAAGAAGTCGACTGGGTAAATACCCTCTCCGGTTTTTCAAACTGGCTTGATTCTCTCGGCAAATAACTCACCTGTATTTAATTTTCACCATCCACCAGTCTAATCCGATTTGATTAAAGCATGTCAAATCGGAAAGATCACTGTATGGTAAAAAAGCGAACTTTTTC
>MFJL01000031.1:5203-7565 GCA_001779195.1 Candidatus Gottesmanbacteria bacterium RIFCSPHIGHO2_02_FULL_39_11 | reverse complement strand
CCAGGATGGGTACAGCCGGTAAAACCTCCAGGAAATGCCTGATCTGGTCATGGGAGATGGCGGTTGAAGGAATATAAAATCTTGATAAGGGAATAAACATCCAGAGGAAAAGCAATGATTCGCGTGAAGCGCTTTTCAAGCGGGTAAATGCCGCATAAAGTCCTGCCGCGGCAGCTACGGATATCATGGGAGGGGTAACAATAAAAAGCATTACCCAGGGATAATAAAAAGGGATATTCTTCATCGACTGATAGGTTTTTCCGTAAAATGTTATGGTGCCGGCCAATATCTCCTCTGACCGTAAATACAGGAAGGCAAGCTTAAGGTGATTTAGGGTGTCAAACCATAAATAGGGCCAAAAAATAAAAACAGAAATTAACGAGGTCAGAACAAATAGAATTACACCCCTGATAAATCGTTTGCCCAGTATTTTTCTATTGATCAGAAACCAGATAACTGCTATAAAAATCAGAAATATTCCGTTTTGTTTGCTGTCAATCGCCAACCCGGTCAAAAGCCCTGATAAAGCTGCCCATAAAAGAGAGCCCCCTCTGTTTCTGACTGACAACATCAGGGAAAATATCGTAAGAGTAAAAAACATTACAAGGCCCATATCGCGGACGTTTGTATGGGCTTGTACCGCAAACTGGGGGTGGAAAAAAAGCAGCATGGCAGCCCCCAGAGATAACCATAAATTTCCCAGTAGCAAAAAAGTAATTAAAAATACGGTTGCCACAGTCACGCTGGCATAAATTACGGCTGTCAAATGGAAACGGTCAGCCTCCATGGGATAAATCTTTATTAATGAATTATTCTCAATCAAAATCTGCCCGAAAATGGAAGCCACCGGTGGTAACCAGGAGGCTTTTTCCTCTGATAATATTTCTTTCGGATTACCGCTTTTCAAAAATTCAAGATACCTTTTGCCTGTTGGCCTGTGGAAAAATTCATCCCAGGTCGGACCGTAATCTTTTAAATCGGTTTGATAACCGGCAAAAGCAGCTAAGGCAAGAAAACAGGCTAATAGAAAAAGCTTTATTCCCGACAGTTTCATTCTTCCAGAAGATAAAGGTTGCTTATAAATATCCCGTCCCGGGAATATATTTTCATCTGCCTGGCTCCGGAAATACAAGCAGTAAATTCGTTTTTAAATTTATCCTCGTGGCGCGTCACTATCGCTAATGGAAAATAATCAAGATCACTGCAACCTGTTATCAAACGTGAATAATCCACGGGTCTGCTTTTTTTCAAACTGTAGGCAATACCTTTGGGTTCGGGCTGGCCATAATTGCCCCAACAGCACTCGGCAAAATAAAGGGTGTAATTTGTCGTTATTTTCTTGTCAAGAAATTCGGCAATATAGCGTGAAGGCCCCAGATTATTCTCGGGCAAACCATGGGCATAAGTCATAAAATAATTATTCAAGTTCAGATAAACGGTCATCGACAAAAGAATTGCTCCCGATACTGACGCAAACTTTCTTCCGGTTAGCTTTTTGAAAACGAGAAACAACTGCCATAGACCTAAAGATACCAACAAATAAACAGACGGGATGATTCCTATAGTCCTGGCGTTGTTGGGAATCTCAATATCGGGGATAGCCGGCGAGAGAGAAGGCAACAGCAGAACAATCAAAGTCAGCAGGATAAAAATCGTAACCAGACGTCTATGATTTCTGATTAGAGAAACCAAACCAATCAATAATAACATTCCGCTTATGCGGTCAAGCTGTGGTGCTTTTGATACATTAACCCTGAATGAATTATCTCCCCTTACATTAAACATCAACAGGGTTTTGGCCATATTTACGCTTAATTTAGAAAAAAATTCCCCTTTCTTCATCTTCAGGACCGGCAGCACTTTACTGCCGACATAACCGCTTTGACCGAAATTGCCAGCCATGCCCTTTGCCTGATTTTTAATGATAAAAAGCATCGGCAGCAATCCAATAAAAAAAACCACTAACGCTAAAGAAGATTGCCTCGAAGCTGGTGAGAATTTTAAACGCAGGAATTGATAAGTTAACAAAAAGATAAAAATGAAAACAGGCAAAATGAATGTCTGGGGATAGGTATACCAGCCAAAGGATGCTGTTAATAAACTAAGAATTAAATCCCGGATCTTTTTTCCGTTGAAATATCTGATCAGAAAAAATCCGCTCAAGGCAACCTCTGCCGGAATAATAATTTGGGAATTACCCAGTCTGCTCCAAATTAATAACCAAAGGGAAAAACTGGAAATTAGCATTGTTATCATTGCCACTCTCCTATTAAAGGCCTCTTTGGCAAAAAGATAGATTGCCAAAAGGCTGATTAAACTGACAAAAACTGAAGAGTATTTATAAGCTTCGTATCCTTTAAGT
>MFJL01000031.1:2048-4944 GCA_001779195.1 Candidatus Gottesmanbacteria bacterium RIFCSPHIGHO2_02_FULL_39_11 | reverse complement strand
CAATTTAAAGGGATAAACAGCCGGCCGCTTAAAGTCTGCATTATCGCCGGCAAACCGAATAAAAGCTGTTCTAAAAATTTAGGCAGGTATTTGAGATATGGACTGTCCCATAACCCGTCGCTGTAAACTTTTTTGATTTCAAAATTATTTCTTTTCAGTATTGAAATCCATTTATCGGGAGAAAAGAGGGAAATATGAGTTTTATCTGAAAATCCTATCCATTTATCACCTTTAAGTCTCCTGGCAATAGATGACGGATCCGGCACCACGATGAAAAAAAGGCCCTTTTTTTTCAGAGATGAAGCCGCTTTTTCAATAACCTCTTCGGGATTTTTCAAATGTTCCAGAATATGGCAAGCCACAATGGTATCAAACTTCGGTTTGAGAATCTGCAATTCTTCGGCTCTTAAAACTAAAACCCGGCTGTTATTCAGATTCTTCCCCGCTTTGGCAATTGCTTCTTTCGAAATATCTGTGCCGACTGTCTCATAATCCCTCTCGAGAAATTTCAATAAATCGCCAAAGCCGCAGCCCAATTCAAGAATTCTGCCGCCTTTGGGTGTTAATCTTCTGATTAAAGAAGCATAAAACCTCCTGGCCCAAAAATATTTCCCGAAGTATTTTTCCCAGCCGGAAATTCTGGCTCTTTTATAAGGTCCCAGAGAAAAATAATTTGCGTTAAAGGGTGAGTTTCTTTCTTTTCGATTCATAGTATTTAAACCTCATCACAGTCAAAACTATTAACGACAAAGTAGAAAAACTTATCAGGTTTCCGTAATATAAAGGTTTTGATCTGAATTCGAATTTAATATCATGGAACCCTTTAGAGATTGGGATCGCATAAATTGAAAGATCAGCAGGCAACAATGCGGTTTTTTTCCCGTCTACGAATGCAATCCAACCCGGGTATTGCAACTGACTGAATACAATAAAACCCTGACTATCAGCTCGTACATTTGCTTTTAAATTATCCCCTTGATAATTTAATAAGTGAATTTCTGCTTTTGTCTCAGTTTCATTTACTGTATTTCTATATTTATTCTGATTGAAATTATTCACATAGTCTTTATAGAGCAAGACTTCATTCGCCGGATCAAAATTTGCAGATAACAGAAGTGCCTTCATTTCCTCCTCGTTATCTGCAAGTTTATATGTTGGCACAAACCACAGACGCGGTAAACTTGTTTTATTCTTCCATAAATTACGGTTTACCTTAATGAAGTTTCCTTTAGACTCTAAATCCTCGTCAGAAATGTAATATTTGATGTTAAGTAAATCTGCTATTTTTCTGTTATTCAGATTAACCAGGTTTATTATTTTATGATAGGCCTTAGTTTCAAGAGTGTGGTAACCGTATGTAGATTCTATTTTCTGAATCATATTATTATTTCTAGGTGAAATATTTTGCACACGAAAAATAGTTTCATCATTCTTTATTAAATCGAGAGATATATTTGATCCAAAATAGTGATTTGGAGATCCTCGTGACGCTTCTATCGGATTGAAATTCGCACAGGTAACAAATAAATCAAAAGAGTAAACTGTTAATACGGCAAACAAAAATACTCTTTTTCTGACATTAAACAAAAGGTAAAAAAATATCAAAAAGACGTTCAAAATTAATATTTTTTTAAATATAAATATACTTTGAATGGCTAGATTAATTCCGTCAATTTTTGAATGTTTTAAAGCAGTCTGTATTCCGGGCAAATAATTAACCGGTAATATCATCAACAGAATACCAATTCCCAATATCGGCAATATAGGAAGACTGTTTTTAAACAACCTTTTAGGGATAGTCAAAAAGACATGAAAACCAATGGCTACCAATGCGACAAGAAAAAAATGAAATAAATCGGAAATCCGGCTGACAATGATGAAAGTATCGGAAAATGGTAAATATTTATTCAGGGGAATAGAAAAAATATTATATTTACCCAGGGAAAAAAGCACGCTTAGCATTAAAGAGGCTGTAAAAAAAGCCAAAAAACGCCGGTTCTGCCATTTGAAAGCGTAAATCAGGAAAAAAAGAGGTATTATGCCTATATATAGATAATGCTCCCAATTACCATAAGGTATATCAGATCCCCAGTATCCCACTTGATGCCTGCCAAAAAGATTGGGAATGACTAAAGTCAAATAATATGCAGGAGATAATGAATCATACAGTTTGCTGAGAGTTGCATCAGTTGAAATTCTGGTAATATTTTGTGACAACTCTAATGAGAGTAAAATTTTCGGAGCGGATATAAGAAAGGAAATAAAAACTATCCCTAAAGAGGCGATAAAAAGTTTTAGTCTTAAAGATTTCCTTTCAGTAATTGAAAAAAATATAATTCCCAGAATAAAAAAAAGGATAATATAAAAAGTCAATTGGGGGGCTCCGGCATTAATAATAAAAGATAAAATAATTGAAGCTAGAAAAAAATAAATAAACTTTTTATTTTCCATGAATAGAAAATAGGTAAAAAACAACATCGGCAGCCAGGCGAGCTGTATAAGATATAACGGATGAGTATTCCTGCCTATAAAGACTCCGCTGAAAGCATAAACAATTGAAGCAAAAATCGAGGCAGCGCGATGCAATTTTAATCCCCTAATCAGCAATAGATACATGGAAACTGAAGCTAACAGATAATAAGCAACCTGAAAAGTTATGAAAATAAAATATGCTTTATTGAGATTAGCGGCGGCATTAAAAAAGAAATGAACTATTAGGTTCGGAAGATAAAAGACCCCGCTTTCAATTGCGGCAAAAGGAAGAGATCCATAAAACCAAAATTGATTCAACACCGGAAACTTTAATGATCGAACGGAACTATTAATAAAGACAAACCAGGGGAAATACATTTCGCTGACGTCCGCAGCAAAATAATGGAACGGATTTAAAAAAAAT
>MFJL01000031.1:0-2023 GCA_001779195.1 Candidatus Gottesmanbacteria bacterium RIFCSPHIGHO2_02_FULL_39_11 | reverse complement strand
ATTTATTAAACATTTTTTCCAGCATCTTACGGTTTAGATTACCTTTTTAAAATTAATTGCTGATAGAAATCCAGGGTTTTATGAATATCAAACTCCTTGCGGGCCACATCGTTTTTTGAAATATTTATTTTTTTGTTTAATAATATTTTAGCTATCGCTTCCGCCAATTTCTGAGAGTTGGCCACAGGAACAATTATACCCATGCCTGTTTTTTTTATCGGGACTCTGACCCCGGGCAAATCGCTGGCAACGACCGGAACACCCATCATCATCGCCTCAACCTGCACCATGCCGAAAGCTTCTGTGGAATTGACGGAGGGCAAAACTAAAACATCTAAAAGTGAATAAAATGATCCCATATCTTCTGCTTTGATTTCCCCCAAAAAGACAACCGAGGCTTTATACTGCCTGGCTAAGTTCAGGATTTTTTGTTTGTAGTTTACTTCACCTATCGGCGACAAGGGTCCGGCGATAATGATTTTAAAGGGCTTATTCTTTAATTTTTCAGCGATTATAGGGATTGCTTCTAAAGCATATTCCACTCCTTTCTCGGCTGCCAGTCTGGCAGCTATACCGATTAAAACCGGCTTTGGCCGGCCGATTTTATCCTGGATAATTTTTTGTGTTCTTTTATTAACCTTTAGTCTTTCTACGGGCGGATAAATCACTTTGACTTTTTGTCTAAAAGACGATAACAGCCGGGAGTGGTCGGCAAAATCGTCCGTATAGGTGATTATTGTTTCCGATAAATACAAAGTCAGCCAATTTGAGAAATTCAAAAAACTTTGTATCAATTTATTGGCAAAAGAGTCGGGCAAAATAACTTCACAGTGGTAAACGGCAATCACCTTTTTACCAAATATTTTTCCGAAAAAAGCTGCCGCAATTCCTTCAAATTCCGGCAGATTGACCAAAATTACATCGGCCCAAAGGCAGCAAGTCAGGCTTTTGAAGATGAAATCCAAAGAGATAAAGCCTTTGGAAACCGCCCATAATGGCCGGCTTCTGACTATCTCCACTCCGTTGATTAGTTCTCTCACCGGAAGTTTCCGGTCATGGCGCATGGTTAAAATTTTATTTTTAATGCCGGTTGCTGCCAGTCTTTCCGTCAGCCTTTTGGCATAAAGAGTCAGTCCTGACATGTAAGGACTGTAATAGGTAATCGTCGAAAGAAGTTTCATGAAGATTTGCTTCCGGTAATTGACCGGAGGGCTTTTTCCAAATAGGGGAATTTTCTCTCATAAGGACGGAAGCGGTCAATGATGTTGTAAATCCAGTATATTTCTGCTTTGCTCCGGCCGTCCAAATAATCTACGATATCCCAGTTGTCTTCAATAAAAAACTCTACGCCCAATTTTTTGATTACCGCCTCTTTAAAAAGATGCGGTTGTCTGTCCTGTTCGTTAATATTTATGCTCCTGAATATCTTTCTTAAACCGAACCGCTCAAGCCAGGTATACAGCTGACAATCCAAAAAACTGTATCTGCCGCTGATCAGATGAGCTTCGACTAAATCCTCATTCACCAATTCCCGTAGGAACTTTGCTCCTTTTGCCGGAAAAATACTGGAATCATGCATCATGATCCAAATCATCTTTTCAAATCTGTTTTTAGGATAAAAAAAAGAAAGTTTTTTGACTCCCAGGAAGCGGTTTTTTAAAAAAGCCCAGGGAGCTCTGACAAGTCTAAACGGATTATAAGCGATCACTCCGTCGAAATCCAAACCTACTCTGATCTTCTTTTTCATTTCGGCCATTATAGTATCTTCTCATCCTAAATAAAACTCACTATAATTGAAAATTGTTCACAACTTATGCCTGACTTCTCTCTAATTTTCATCTGGTGGCTGACAATTTTTTTGGTTGGGATCGTTCTTTTGCCCCTCACCTTTCTGATTTTTAAAAATTTTGCCGACCGCGGTTATATTTTCTCCAAAGTTTTAGGCATTCTTTTATCAACCTACCTTATCTGGCTTCTGGGAAGCCTTCACCTTCTGCCTTTTTATAAAATGTCTCTAATCCTG
>MFJL01000030.1 GCA_001779195.1 Candidatus Gottesmanbacteria bacterium RIFCSPHIGHO2_02_FULL_39_11 | reverse complement strand
ATCCACGGATAGTATATACTATCCATGCATAATGTTTGATCGTTTTACTTGTCTGACTTAATATACCAGATGGGTATAAAAATTATCGGCGTTTATGGGGTAATATATCAGTAGGTTGAGAAGGAGCAGAATGATAATAAATGGTAGCTGTCAGTTGTGAGGTACATTCTACGTCTTTATGTTGGGCAAACTGACTACAGGCAAATAAGGACGGATCCAGTTCTGTGTTATCAATTATATTTCCCTGTCTTTCAAGTTCTGATTTTCTATCTCTAAGCCATTTTTGGTTTATTCTAAAGGCACAACGACCTTCACGTGTTTTTGATCCTTCATGTACCGCGGTACAGAGTACCGTTTGGGTAGCGATTTGCTGTGGAGCTTCCTGTTTCATTTTAAACTTATTTTTTTTAAGAATAGTAATTTGAATCAAATAAGAACGATATTATATATTAATTTTAAAATAACGTCTGTATGAGCGATAGCGATAGACTATGAGCGATAGATTATTTAGATTGATGCAACAATGTAATCTAAGTTAAGGGTCCCCTACCGAACGATGTTAGAACTTATTATGCTAAAGCTAAAGTATCAGAAGTTGTTCAAATGAGAGAATGGTTTAACTTTCTCCATATAACTGCAAGTCTATAAATAAGGGGTATCTAAATTTAGTTACTTGGAACACTTTATGAGTTGTATAGATTAGTAGATTCAATCCAAATAAATACTGGATAAAATATAATTTAACAGATCAAGTAAGATTCTACATCGTAACGTTTTCATTTCCTAAAACTACTTGATATTTTCTATTGCGCCATAGTGAGGGAGCAGCATCTCTTTGTTCTTTCGTTGCTCTGGTGGAAAGCATAAAGATAAAATTTTTTAATAATGCAGCCTGAGATTTTCTATAAGAGTCTTTAACAGAATTACCTTTAATCAGACTTATTGGAATGAGATTTGATGGTTCAAGAAACAATTTTGCAACCTTATCTTTTAGTGGATGAAACATGGAACTTGGAGTATAACCTAAGCTGTATTTTTTTACGTATCCTATGAAAGCTATAGTTCCATTTCGAACACATATGACTCCTAACCCAGCTGCAACATTACAGCTTCTAACATAAACAATTTTGTCATTCAACAAGGTTTCATTTACTCCAGACTCTAAAATAATCTTATCCTTATCACCAGCGATACAGTTTTCATTACCATGCCCATTCATAAAAATTAATGTGGGCTTTCGTTTGTTAATATAGCTAGTAAATTTTTCTCATGTGGCTTTGTTATTATCTAAATCTAATACTTGAACACTATGTTTATGTGCTTGTGTTATTACCTGCTCAGACCATACAAAGAAGTAGGTGTTTATTAAATCGTGGTTAGGTCTTGTAATTAAGATTGAATTGCTAGACATTTTCTTGATAGATTCGACCACTAGCCATATCTCGAAGAAACTCCATTTGTGTATCAATTATTTCCAGACCTATTTCGTCTCCTTTTTCAACGCTTTCAAGAATTTGTTCCTTATTATAGTTTTTATCACCAATAGTGATTGCTAAGTCATCAGAAGATGTTCTTATGCGTGCTACAACAATCTTTTTCATTTCCTCTAATAATTCAGGGTCTATATCATGCAAATTTAATTCATCCATATTTATTTAATAATACTAAGCTTAATAAGGAGATCTAGTATTTGTTTACCTTTCTCCGTATTATTATCCACTTCGATTTTTGCAGCATTCCAGGAAAGGGGTTCGCTGCCAATTACAACGACCACTTCTTGGCGTTGATTAAGAGGCAGATTTGCATATATCTGTTGGAACTTTGTTGCACTGCTATCCATATTTTTATCTACCTAAGTACATTTTAGTTATCAGGATCGATATAATACAATAGGGAGATTATTTCGGTCAAGGATCTTGTAGATTCCGTGTAGCTTCTACTTTTCTACCAGTATGCTCTGTCAATCTTTTCTTTAAATTATTTGTGAAACCGATATACAGTTTGAAATCTTTAAATGAGTAGAGAATATAAACGTAGTATCTGGAAACGTCTGACGTTTCAGCCATAAAAATTATATATTCAAAGGATGTCGCGTCATACGCGACTCCTCGTCAAACTTGGGGGGACCGAGTTTGACTCGGGGGTGACCAACGGGATTTGAACCCGCAGCCCTCAGATCCACAATCTGATGCTCTACCATTGAGCTATGGTCACCATTTTAAAACAAAGTTCTCTCTTCATAATAAGATATTAACGGCGCAAGCTTTAGTCACCGTGGGGATATTATAATCAATTATCCAATAAATACCAATTAACCAAATCTTGAAGAGAGGTTTTTAAAAAACGTCAGAAGTTTATCAAAAATTGAGCCTGATGAAGTTTTTGTATTTTCTGAATCTATATGGGGTGTTGGAGTAGAAGGAATATGCGTAGTTTCTGCAGCTTTAACAACAGGGATTACTGCTATTTGAATTTTTTCATTAAGGGTGGGGTTTCCGGCAATCTTTGGGATGGATCGGTATGCATCAAAAAAAGGATAAAAAAATGCGGAATCCTGTTTTCTCCAGGAAAACTGGGAAAAGGGAGTAGACTGATAGTTCAAAATAAAAGGCGTTACCGCAACAACATTACTATCACTCCACACATTATTTGCAGCGTCTGTAATCATGGAAGCAATATCATCCGGAGAAAATAATTTGACGCCTGGATCATACTGATCATGCGCCCATCCGGTTTCAGTAATAAATATGGGAAAATCTTTATCTATACCTAAATTTTTTAAAAGAAAAAGTTCCCATTTATATCCCTGCAGACTTTTTCTCCCGCTATCCCCTACCTCTCCTGAGAATCCCGGATTGGGATAGGAATGGGAAGCCCATCCGTCGATAGAGTCAAAAATCGCCGGCTCTTTTTGTATCATTCTCCTTATATATATTTCCTCATCTAACGTATCTCTCCCTGTGGGTGCTGCGGCATCAAAGCCCGCAAGCATGATATAAAAGTCACCGGATCTGTTTTTTAATTCCCTGGAAAGATTACTTGAAATCTCTGCGTACTCCTCAGGACTTATATACCCTCCCCATTCGTTGGCATGATTTGGTTCATTAAAAAGAACCACATATCTATTTTTAGTCGGCCAGTTTAAATTGTTTAAAAAATCTGCCCAAATAGGTGCGTCTTCTTTTTTAGGTGCTGTCCACCTATTTCCTTCTACGTGAGTTGCCAGGCGGATAATAGGAATAAGATGAAGCTGTCCCATCCGTTCAAAAATGGCGTTCCATTTATCCGTTTTCCGTTCGTTTTCAGGTATCACAAGTGTTGCATATCCCCAGTCCCCTCCGGATGAGTTGACCAGATAACTTGCGTCAAACAGATCATTTTCATCTACGATATCAATTCCATATTTATTATTGGATATCCTGCGGGGATCTTCCAGAGCTAAAACAGAAGGGTGAAAAAGAGAAAAAGAGAAAAAGAGAAAGAAGGAAATAAGTAATATATATAGTACTGAAAATATAAAATATGTGGTTGTGCGAGTTATCATAAGAATCAATTGCTCAAATAGTAAAATGCTGGTAGAATCAGGAAGTTAACGAGATTCTATTATACCGGGGATTAGCTAGTTTCGTCCAGAGGACGGCTAGCATTGTTTACGGTGTAAAAGCGCACATTGGGTACATTAATCTTCGGGGATTAGCTCAGTTGGCTAGAGCGCACGCTTTGGGAGCGTGAGGCCGCCCGTTCAAATCGGGCATCCCCGACCAAATTTACAGTGTAAAGGTTTCACAAGAGTAGGTGTGGACTCAATTCCACCCTCCAGGTGGAGGTTCTCCATACCCCATAGTAAATTTCCAAAAGTTTATATTATACCGGAAAAAGATGTGATATACTGCATTTTCATTATGGTGCATATCCTTTATGGTACGTTAAATTCCTCAATCAGATATAATTCAAAGACTGGGTGCATCTTCCGACTATCTCAGGGTTATAGCAACAAGCGATTCACTTATACGGCTTCCTAGAATGCGGGAAGCATACACTCGTTTAAAACATGAGTTGCCAGCCACACGGCTTCCGGATGGGGTTTCCATTCGTTCTGAACAGGTAAAACCTGAAAATCTCCTATCATTCTCGCCGGCATCTGCGGTAATTGCCCCTAATTTAGGAAATAGTACCTCTTTTGTCGATCTACATCATTTGCTTGCTTTGGGGGTGGATTCTTTTGAAGTTCCTCCCAGCGACTCAGGACTGAAACCTGAGGATATTACCTCATTTGTGAGAAATAATACGGCATGGACGGACCCTAAAATATTCTCTCAGCTTGTTCAAACAGCAGAGCATACCCGGCAATTGTCAACTCAAGGTGCGGAAGAATATATACGGGAACAAATTCCCGTTTCGACTTTATGGGGAGCATTAGCTTCTCAAAAAGCACTTGAAGGCCTCGATAAGCTTTGCGGAAACAAGCTTTTGGAAAATAACCATTTAAGGCCTGAGTATGCCCAAAGAAGCGTTGTTGTAAACGGAGATAATGGAGGAGGTAATTTTTCTATAGTGCACCGAGCAGGACATAAAGACTTTTCTTATTCAACTTCCTATGATTTTTTAAGCGCAACTCAGACTAATTTTGTAGCAAATCACTTGGGAGCCGGAAGAGCCCGCACAGAAGCGGCTGCCTGCAGCGGTTTCGGATATGGAGTTCATTTGGCCGAAGTTATGGCAAGAGACCCTGAAGAGCCTATTGATTTGGCAATTGTTTTTTCTTCCTATGAAGGACCAGTAGAAGAAACAAAAGCATCTTTTCATGCAGCCGATATCCATACCAGCAGTGCTGTTCCCTATCTGGGGATTGACCGGAGAGGATATGTGGAGTCACAGGCAGCTACCGCTCATGTTTTTATATCCCGCCGGTTTGCTGATGAGTTAGGCCTGGATATTACCTCCTCGCGTCTTATACGTACGGTGACTCATGAAGGTTCTTCGGTATGGGGAGTGAAAAAAGGAAGCCTGCCGGATGTTGCGTTTCAAAAAG
>MFJL01000029.1:18543-30157 GCA_001779195.1 Candidatus Gottesmanbacteria bacterium RIFCSPHIGHO2_02_FULL_39_11 | reverse complement strand
GTTGCGAGCTATCTTATAAAACCATGCCCGAATATTGGCTTTATTATCTTTTAAAGAACCTACGCTTTTCCATGCTTTAAAAAATACGGTTTCAGTCAAATCCTCGGCAATATCTTTGTCCTGTCCCACTTTATAATAAACAAATCTATAGATCGGGTCGATATATTTCAGGTACAGTTTCCCAAATGCATCAGCATTCCCCATGCGAACTTTACGCACCCAACGTGCATCTATAAGAGTTTGGGCAGAGTCCATCCGGTGTCTTATCCAATCTATCATTTCTCTTTCCTACTATATAACGATGATAAAGGGGATTTTGTTACGCCATAGGTTCGCTTAGTTTACTATATCGAGCCTATAGTTGCAAAAAGATTACAACTGTGGTAAATTACGCGCCTTATGCAAAATGACTTCAATATACCAAAAATAGGCCCGTGTAAAGGTCAATTCAAATTTGCCGAATTATCTCACATTTTTGAGAATTTCCCCCCCGGGGAAAAAAAGGATATAGAAGCGTGGGTTGTAAATACGGTTAAAATTTCCATGATTAAAAAAATGTCTTCTGTTTTGGAAAAGTCAGGTATTGCGAATTTGAAAAAAGTTTTTCTGGTTCCACTTTTTACCATTTCCGATTTGACTTACCGGGTAAACGATCTGGCTCCCGAGCTTCGGACAATATACTTTAAAGAGCTTATCTTCACCATGGATAAACTCAAATCCCGCCTTTACCCCGTAACTCTCTCATAGCGTAAGCTCGGGATTACGGAGTTTCCTGAGTCTTGATTCTCCTTTAAAAATATGATATTTTTATCATATAAGCATGCCCCAAGTAGTTATTGTTACCGAGGAAAAAGTTCAAGCGTTTTTAAACCAGTTAGACAGAATAAGACGTGCACGAGTAGATCGATATTATACATTGCTTGAAAATTACGGCTGGAGTTTACCATCAAAATATCTAAAGAAAATTTCCGCGGAAATATGGGAACTGCGTCCGGGAGATATACGGATTTTCATGCGAAAAAAAGAAAATAAGGCATATGCAGTTCATGCCATTATAAAAAAGACACAAAAAACGTCTCTGCGCGATTTACAAACGGCGATTCAACGGGGAAAGGAGATAAAATGAACAAACAAAAATGGTATTCTCATGAAGAACTTCATAAGGAATGGATGAAGGATCCTAAGTATAAAGAGGAATATGATAAGCTTGAGCCGGAATTTCAAATTGCCAATCAAATGATTGCGGCAAGACTTAAGAAAAAAATCACCCAAGGAGAACTGGCTAAAAAAGTAGGAACTGGACAAGCAGTAATTTCTCGTCTTGAAGGCATGAATTCCTCTCCATCTCTTTCACTTCTTAAAAGAGTTGCAGAGGCACTAAATACTAAAATTCAAATCACCATAGGTTAATTTATGAAAGATAACCAGCTGGTTCATCTTCAACAAGGTAACTGCAAGCCCTGCGAAGGGGGAGTGGCACCGTTAAAACGGAACGAATTTCAACCCTACTTAGATGCAATTTCCGGATGGAATGCAGTTGATGAGAAAAAAATTGAAAAAGATTTTAAATTCAAAAATTTCAAAGAAGCGCTTGCGTTTGTAGACAAAGTAGGGGAGATAGCCGAGAAGGAAGGCCACCATCCGGATATGTATCTTCACGGATGGAATAAGGTTAAACTCACTCTCTCAACTCACGCAATCGGCGGTCTCTCTATAAACGATTTTATCCTCGCGGCGAAGGTAGACCAGCAATCTACAATAACTACTTTAACATGATACAATTAACTTATGAATAATCTGATACATAGGCATCAGGATGAAATTAATAGGGTTTGTCAGGAAGCAGGAATTCGTTATTTAGCTCTCTTTGGTTCTCACGCAAGAGAAGAAGCGAAAGAAAAGAGCGATGTAGATTTACTCGTGGAATTCAAAAATACTCCTGGGCTTATAGAATTTATCCAGACAAAACATCAATTTGAAAAAGTACTAAAGCGAAAAGTCGATTTAGTAACAAAAAAAGGCTTATCTAAGTATATAGCTTCCTATATTACTCGCGATCTTCAGAAGATCTATGGATAAAGCACCTACTCCATATCTATTACATATACGAGACTCAATTGAATTAATCGCTTTGTATATTAAAAATTATACTTTTGAAAAGTTTAAATCGGATCGGAAAACTCAGGATGCAGTAATTCGACAGCTTGAAATTATTGGCGAGGCAACTACTCATCTTGAAGCTGGATTCAAAACTGACCATCCGGAAATTCCATGGAAAGAAATAGCTGGATTTCGAAATGTATTAGCTCATCAATATTGGGATATAGATATGGATATCGTATGGAAGGCATCTACTAAAGAAATTCTAGAGCTTAAAACTGCTTTGCTTCCGATTATCAATCGTTTGTTGTTAGAAAAATAACAACTTCCTAATAAGTTTTTCCATAAACGACTTTATCCTCACTGCAAAGATTGATGCCGGTTAAAATGATCGCCAGCCAGCTGTGGCTGTCCGTTTTTGTCCAGATAAACCCATCCCTGTTTTTGCATCTCCGGAGTAAAAAGAGTTCTGCCCCATTTTTCTATTGCTTTTTGCGCGGTTTCATAAACTGCACAGGGCTTTGGTGTCATCCATTTTTCAAAAACAGGCCAGTACCTGCTGTTTGGGAAAAAAGAATTGAAGGCTGCTCGTATAAGAGGATACCGAGTCAAACTTCTTTCTCCGATTCCGCTTATCCGTGCTGTCCTTTGTTTCTGTACAGCTTCAAAAACTTTTTCACGGGTTAACGGTCCTTTAATGGGGATCAGTGTGCCTGCTAAATCGATATCCTCAATAGTATGACTGTCTGATCCTCCCATACGAGCAAGATGGGGAAATTCATTATTTATTTTTTGTACGGACTTCCAATTAATTATCCCCGAAAGCTGTCCGTTAAAGTCTTCTCCGGCCTCAAAAAGTTTCTCTACACAGGGATTATTCAAATGGTCTGATATATTTGCTTCATACGGAAAAACCTTGTGCATGCGGCTTAGTATTTTCATCGCCAGTCCGAAAACCGGATCCTTATCCGCAAAAACCATATGGGGCTGATAGAAAAGAAAATTTCCCGCTAAATTTTTGCTCAAATGTTTGGAAAGGAAATCAATAAGCTCTTCGGGACCTGGCTTTGACGATTCAAGTTTTTCTCTCCATACATTTGATGCAACAGACATTGCAGAAGGAAGTTTGGGATCATCATCATGTTTAAGAATAGTTATTATTTCCCCGTATCTGTTTGGAGTATTCCAACATGCCCATTCCACTCCTTTTAATGTCAGTTCTCCGATGCCCTCTTCGTCAAAAACTCCCTGATACGATTGAGAATCTGCCGTGTTATGTCCGATTTTTGCAGGAATTATGTGAACATTCAAAGATGCTCGTGTCATATCCCGGATGGTGTCATGCCCGTCATCACCAAATGCCCGCCTTATCTTCTGACGAGGGCCGTGTCCTCCATGAATATTGATAAGATAAGCAGAAGTATCCGGATCAATATTCCCTACTTTAAATTGTTCGACTGGCGTCATAGATGAGAATTATACTCCAGGTAGGGTTCATTCTACAATTCAGGGTCGGACCCTTTAGGGTCCGACCCTCAGACAACAGATTTTCCTATCTTATTCCTCTGGACAGGACAGATCCGATACTGTAATCTTTCAAATTGATTACGATATTTTTATGAACAATCTTTCTGAAGTCGATTTTTATCCTTATGAATATATTGGAACTTTTGAAGAAAACTTTATGTGTTATCCCCAGGAATGGGAAATGGTTTTAGGTGCATTAAATAATCCTGGCTTATTTGAACCTGTTATTTTTGAGGAATCCTGGAATCGTCCCATTAAGTTGAGTTCTGAATTTCAGAAAGCGGTAGATCATACAGTTACATCATGGGTGAGGATGACCAAACATGTTCAGGAGTTAAAGCAGAAGAATATTCTGACATTTCATCAAAACGGAGATGATGAAATTTCCGCAGCATTTCCTGAGACTATGAGTCTTCAAAACGAGACAAATAATTTTCGTTGGATAGGTGCATTTAAAAAGCCTAAAGAAATGATTAAAGCAGTTCCTCCCCGAATAGTAGGTGGTTATGTATTAATAGGTGTAAATAACTATCATACAATTAGTACGCTTTCGCACGATAAAGAAAAACAAATATATTATCAACCCGGAACTCCGGTTGTTGTCAGTGATTCCTATAATGGAGAACTTTTTGAGATTGCCAATGCAGAGAAATGCTTAGAATTGCATCCGGTTTCAGGGATCGGTTCTCCTCGCAGCTTTCAGGGAAATGAGCCTGATATATTTCCTGCTCTTACATGGGTAGAACATTCAGAGATAAATGGAAAGAAAGAAAACGAAAGGAAAGGACTTCGTGAATGGGGGAGAACTGTTTTTCAAAGGCGGGAAGATCCGTTACGTTCTCTTCAAGAGACTCCGGTTGTAACCTATCTGATTGAACAGTTAAATAAGGCATTGGGACCTTATCCTGTATCAGTTCCCGTCTAGAAAAACGAGATGTTTTGGATAAAAACCATCAAATGAAGCTATTTTGTCAAGATGATAGTGGGCGATTGAAGCCAGATTGGCACAATCAACATACGAACACCCCTTTTTTGTTTGCTTAGTAAATATCTCCCACGCTTTTTCTTCAAGATTATGATCCATATCAATTATGGTAAGTTCTAACTCTGGGAACCGTTTTAAAAATAATTTTACAGCATCCATTCCAATTCGATGGGATAAAACAGTTGCTGATTCCATGAGAACTAAATTAATGATATATCCTTGATGATTGGACAGAATTAGTTTTAGAAGGGAGATGGCTTTAAAATTATTGGTATCGTCTTTTCGAAAAGCCCCAACTAAAATATCTGAGTCTACTAGAATTTTCATAAATAAATGTCATTTATCTTAGTAGAGAGGTCTTTTGGGCCTTTTTTAAGGGCTCCGAAGAAAGAAGAAGGATTTTTTTTAGTTTTTTTCTTTTTTTTGATCACTTCCCATGCACCCTCACGGATAAGAGTGGATATATTTTCTCCTGTTTTTTGAGAGAGAAATGTTAATTCTTGGTGTAAATCATCGGGAAGATAAATTTGAGTTCTGATCATAACCCGATCATACATTATATGTTGTATGTTGTCAAATGTGATGTGATTTGTATTGTCAAATATATTGACAATTAACTTGACAATTATCTTTTGATATCCGTCCTACCACCAAAGAGCAAAAGGAAGTACCAAGAGATGCTCTCCTAGTCCATTTTTTGTGCTCCCATAAGAAACTTAGCCATTTCAGATGCAAGGGGAACTCCGGTTAAGTCCTCAAGCCAGAGAAACTGTCCGGCGGGATTAAGCTCGAAAAAGACGTATTCTCCTTCTGGGGTTATTGCCATATCAATTGCCCCAAAGTGGAGACCATAGAATTTCAAGAGTTTAAAGAGTTTTTTTTCAATTACCAGTGGCAGTTTGACAAGTTTATGAGGGAGTTTAATTATTTTTTCTATTCCTTTACGGAAGTCAACTTGTGCTTCCTTTACTTGTTTAGAGTCAAATTCTATCGGAAAAATTTTATTACCGATAATGGTTATTCTCAATTCTGCTTTCTTAAAAATCTGTTCTTGAAGAAGAGTTGGACAGTTTTTGACAAGCTGAAGATCAGATTTATTTTCTACTCGGGTTGTAAAAAAAGATTTTGCTTCATTTCCTAAACGTATATAAGTTGTGGCAATATCTTTAACAATTATGTTTCCCTGATGTTTATCATAGAAGCTATTGGCTTGATTAATTGAAGTAGTCGTCAAAGTGTCGGGGATTCTGAGGCTCATTTTTTTTGCAATCATTAGTTGAGTGATTCTTTGTGAAGCGAACCGGACGATATTGGGATGATCAACAATAAGAGTTTTTTTGGGAAAATAATCAGCAATAGATCGTATTGTCGCATCTTGTTCTCGTGAATTTATTGCATTATCTATACTATCTTTAGTAAATATTGTGTCATAAGGTCGCCTATACCAGATGCTATCAATTTTTTTTGATGCAAATGACCCAACGGGAGTTTCACATTCGAAAGAAGGTTTTTTGACGTTTAATAAAAATGAAAATGAAAAGTGAGTTGATAGACGGTCAAAATCAATGCGATAAACTTTTCCGCCCAGTTTTTCGATTTCCGGAACAAGAGAATGGGCGTGGTCATCGTAGCTGTTTGTTAGGATTACAACTGATTTATTGCGGGGTAACATTATGCAATGAGATATTTTTTATTCCGGATCTCTTTTATAATCATCGACCACAGTCCCCTGAGGAGTTTGGGTTGTACGAACGATTGTACCTTGAGCTGTAGGTTTTGGATCTTGATCGGTGACTGCTGTTTGTTTTTTTGGTTCACTTTGTGTAAAACCTGCTTTTTCAGATACATATGGATAAACCACAACTGGTATTGTTAAATGGCTTAAAAGAGACTCAGTTTTTCCGGTTGTCTGAGTAGAACAAGAAAGGATAACTTTTTCTACTTGAGGATGTAATTTTTCCATTAATGTAGGTGGAACTCTAGTTCCCCCTGATGTACCATCCAATAATCCCTGAGCTGGTTTTACCTGCGCAGGAATTAATTTTTGTTGATTAGACTCGGATTTTTGTACTAGATTTTCTTGTGGTGCTACCATATTAAATAATTAGTAAACTTTATAACGGTTCACGGATTATATATGATAAAGTCAGAAAAAGTCAATAAATATTTTAGTAACTATTCACCTTTGCCCAACAACCATGTTATTGCGAGCTGAGCTGCGCAATCTATAGAGATTGCCACGGCTACTTCGTAGCCTCGCAATGACAAAGGTTTCGGAAAGAACTGAATAATTACATATTTTAAAATATTTTAAAACGCAAAGTGATCTGGGTATTAATAGATGTTTATTGTATTTTTGAAGCCAGATCTTCCGTCCAGACTTCGACCATATTCCTTAATTTCTGATTCATTCAACATATTGACATATTTAGTATTAAATAGTACAATATAGTCATGTTTGATACTATTTCTTTGGACAAAGTTTATACTCCTGAGCAAGTTGCGGAAATGCTTCAGCTTTCTAAAAACACGGTTTATGATCTTATCTCAAAAGGGGAGATTATTGCCAAGAAACTGGGGAAAAGCTACAGGATTCCTGCTAGATCTCTATCATTTATCTTTAATGGTCTAGATTATGATCTCTACGAAAAAGAAAAAGAAGACTTGAAAAATCTTCCAAAAATTCAGGATGCATTAAAAAAAATCCGTAAAAAACTTATTAAGGAGTAAAATCCTCAGATTTGTTTATGAATATTAGTTTGGATTCTGATGTAGTTATTTCCTCTCTTCTTTCCCACACAGGAGCATCTTTTCATCTTTTTACCCTTAAAAATAACTTTTCATTTGCAATATCATCTATTCAAATACAAGAGATTGATAGGTCTTGCGTAGAATTAGGAGTTCCAAAAGATAAGTTTCAGCAAAATACCATGCCTTTTTTGAAAGTTATTCCTGTTGAAAAAAAGATTAAAAAGTACGAGCGTTTTGTAAATGATATTTTTGATAGTCATGTGGTTGCCGGCGCTACCTTTCATAAATCTTCATTTCTTTTGACATATAATCTCAAAGATTACAAAAAAGAAATAATTAAAAAAGAACTTGGAATTACTATTCTTACACCAGGTTTATTTTTGCAATTTTTGAGAAGTCAGTAGAAACAATTATTATAGTTTTGTTGAGAGGTTTTCCGTCCAGACTTCGACCATTTTCCGTGATTTTTCCTCGGCAAAGAAGAATCCATCTATACGAAGGGAATTTACAACGAGTACGCCTTTAAGTTCAGCGATAAAATTTTCCAGATGTTTGACGGCTCCGCAAAAGTTTGGATAGCTGGAGTCTCCCAGTCCGTATACTGCAAATTTTTTTCCTTCAACTGTTTTTCCTTTGCATCTGTCAAAAAAATGCATCATCTCATCATGAGGATGTCCATCCATCCCCTCATACATCCAGGAAGGGGAGCCGAGGATGATAAGATCCGGAGCATCCATATCCGCAGGCTGTGCATCCTTGGCATTTTTTACCGTTATCGTGTGCCCTTTTGCTTTTAGACTTTCTGAGATGATTTCAGAGGAGATAAATGTTCCGCCTGAATTGGTTGCGTAGATTAGAAGAATGTTCATATGCAGTTATATTATCAGTCGCAGAAAAAGTGTGCAACATGCAGGGAGTTTTGACGGGACTGCGCGGCAGCGTTAAAAATCGAATAAAAACTTCCTTGCCCCGCCATAACCTCACCGTGCGTTTGAGGCTTACAGCCTCAACCCGCTGGGAGGTTATGCGGGACTGCGTCGGATTTCTTCGAAATCCTCCTTGACTTCGCCTCAAAAAGAGTCTACGCTGGATAGGTTGAGGCTAAGTGAGGCAGGGGGAAGAATGCATGAATTGAGAATGCATAAATGCAGGAATTTAATAAATAATGTTTTTAAATTCAGGCATTTACGCATTCAAGCATTATCAATTTTACCAATCGAGAGGGGGTGAAGTTAATTATGGCAGTACAATTTTACGATGTAAAAAATCGAAAAAAGGTAGAGGTACCCGAGTCTGATATCAAGAAGACAAAGTATGAAAGAAAGACTTCTAAAGGTACTCAAGTCCGATATGCACTTCGTGCAAAGTTTAACGGAATGAGTTTGACTAAATTTGTCGGAAAAGATACTTGGGACTCTATGGATGTTCCGGAAGAGTAGCCTAGTTTTTTTTCTTGTCCGCCTGCGCCCCCCAATGGGGGGCTTTGGCGGTTGCAACTTGGTTGCAATAATAAAAACGGTATGATAGTATAAAAAAATGCTCGTCGTAATTTCAGCTACATTAATTGTAAGTCTGATATCCTTTAGCGGGATTTTCCTTCTTTTCGGCAAAAAAAATTGCCAGTCTTCTCTTATTCCTTCCCTTGTCAGTTTGGCGGCTGGAGTCCTTTTAGGAACCGCTTTCGGAGATTTGATGCCGGAGGCCATTGAACGTAGCGGGGATGATACCGGGATAACGTTATGGATATTGGGAGGGGTAGTGATTTTTTTTCTTATGGAGAGGATGTTTATCTGGTTTCATCATCATGCCTCAGATGAAAAAATAAAACCGGTAGTTCCTCTTATTCTTTTAGGCGACAGCTTTCATAATTTTCTGGACGGGATTGCCATTGCTGCGGCATTTAGCGCAGGTACAACAGTTGGGGTAATGACAACTCTTGCCGTTATTGCTCATGAAGTGCCTCATGAGATTGGAGATTTAGCACTTTTGATTGATGGGGGGATGAGTAAGAGGAAGGCGATAGCATGGAACTTTGTGACGGCTCTTACCGCTGTAGCAGGAGGAATTATAGGATACGTAGCTACCTCAACGCTTACTCCTATTGTAGGGATTCTTCTCGCGGTGACATGCGGAAACTTTATCTACATTGCATGCTCGGATCTTATCCCATCCCTTCATGAACATTTTCATAAAAATAGAAAATTAAATCAGACGATTTTATTTTTATTCGGAATCATAATAACCCTCATTTTAAAGAGACTTGTTGAAGGCTAAGTATGCTTCTTTAAACTGTTCCCAGGATACCGGCTTTTTACCTTCCAGCTGAACCACGTCAGGTACAAGGTTAAAGGTTAAAGGTTCCAGATGTATTTCAAGAATCTTGAGTCTTTTTTTTATTGGTTTATTGGTATTTATTGAGTTATTTATATTTACTTCTGTCCACAGTCCCGGCCAGGGAGAAAGGGCGCGGTAGAGATTGTAAAGAGAAAGAGCCCTTCGACAAGTCTCAGAGCAAGCGAAAGAGCGAAAAGGAGAAAAAGAGAATGCAGAGCGGGCGATAGGAGAGAGAGAATTTATTATGGGTGATGTAGAGTTATCATTATTATTGATCGTATTGGTAAATATCTCCCAGGGGATATATCCATCGCTGCGCGTCAGTCGTTGCGTGACCCGAACATTTTTTGTATTCTGTTTGTGAGGTTTTGATTTTCCTTTTGTGAAATCTTCAATTACTTTTTTTAGAGAATCAGCTGCTTTTTCAAAGAGGAGGGAATACAAGGTGCCTGTGGTTTCATCTCCTTTTGTTTCGTAATTTATCTCTGTAATGATTTCTCCGGTATCCAAGCCTTCATCCATAAGCATGAATGTAACGGGAATAATTTTTTCTCCGTTTGCGATACTCCACTGCAGAGGGGAAGCTCCCCGGTACTGCGGAAGTTTTCCAAAATGAACATTTATTGTCTTAAACACAGGTAAATTAAATACTCCCTGCGGAATAAGAAGTCCGTAGTCAGCAACCACCCCGATGTGAGGTTCCAGCTTCTTGAAATCCGGAATAAGGCGTGATAATTCTTCACTGTTTGATGGAGTAAAATATGATATTTGATTACTTTTTGCATAGGATTTGATAGGAGAGGGCAAAATAGCCTTATTTCTCCCGAAAGTGGAATCCGGACTGGTCACAACTCCAATTAGATCTGTATCTTTGTGTAAAGATACGGCAAGAGGAAGGCAATATGAGGAAGAGCCGAAAAAAAGAGTTTTCATATCCTAATCTCTTCCAGCGTTTCTTCTCCTTTTTCATTGGTTTCTATGGAGAATAATTTCTCTTTTTGCTCCAAAACACGTTGAGTGTAAAGAATGCCATCGAGATGGTCGCACTCATGCTGGATAATAGTTGCCATGAATCCTTTATAGATCTCAATTTTTTCTTCTCCATTTTCATTTAAATACTTTACTTTTACCCATGAGGCGCGCCTGAGATGTCCCCATACGCCGGGAATGGAAAGACATCCTTCAAGTTTTTGATCTTTTTTTAGTGACCGGGGGCCCTCGGGCCGTTCAATTTCTGAAAGATCATCCGATGTTTCTAAAATCTCAGGATTAATAAATGTAGTAATGGTAGAATCACTGGTTGGTTTTGCCATAAAAATTCTGAGAGATACCCCAATTTGAGGGGCAGCAAGACCCACCCCCTTGGGGTTTTTGGTCGCGACAAGATCCTTTTTCATCACTGCGACGATATCTTTTACTTTTTTATCCAGTGATTCTACCTTTTTAGCTTTTGTTACAAGAACTTTATTCGGAATAGTGATGATCATATATGTGAAAATCCGAAATACGAATATCCCGTGTAAATTTCAATGAAATTTACAGGGTAAACGAAATACGAAACAAGCTCTAAATTCTAAAAGAAAAAATTCAAACAATATTTTGAAATTTGAATTTTAATATTTGGAATTTGTTTCGAATTTCGTCCGCCAGTTGGCGGATCGAGATTCGAATTTTACTTAGAAATTTGATCAATTATTTTTTTAGCATCTTCGTCATTTGGATCTATTTTATCCAAAACAAACTGCGCGGACGCGCTTGCTTCTTCTTTATATCCGTACTTACTAAAGAGAAGCGCGCGGGCAATATATGCCTCTTTGTAATCCGGTTTCAGCTTCACCGCGGTTGTCATTTCCCGGATTGCTTCTTCCTTCTTATCCTTACCGTCGTAGATTAAAGCTAGATTATACCGTACTTTGG
>MFJL01000029.1:0-18510 GCA_001779195.1 Candidatus Gottesmanbacteria bacterium RIFCSPHIGHO2_02_FULL_39_11 | reverse complement strand
TTGCGGAAAGTGCCGTATCCAGGTAGTTAGGATCAATCTGCGAGAGAGTATAGAAAACCCGGGTTCTGGATTTTAAGAAATTTACATTGGAAGGGGAAATGGAAACCGCGGTGTCACTTGCTAAAACTGCTTCATCTGCCAGGCTTTTTGCGAGATTTTTATCTTCTGTATCTGAAAGTCCTACTGCAACGGTTGAGGCGGCATAGGAAAATTCATCATAGTAGACCGGCTCCTGTGAATTTAGACTGAGAGCCTTTTTCAGACTGTCATAAGCGCGCGTATATTCATTGCTCCGGCTTGCGTGATATCCGTCCGCGTAGAAATAATCTGCAATCCATCCGCGAACTACGGAGAAAAAGAGAAAGAGAGAAAAAGAGAAAGAGAGAAAAAGAGAAAGAGAGAAAAAGAGATTGGAGTTGGGAAGTCTTATCTCTCTCAATTTAAAATTTGAGCTTAAAACTACCATCATTGCCGGAATTAAATAGAAAAAGAGCTGGACGACGACGACTGAAAATCCGAAGAAATTGGTGACGAGGATGGAGAGCCACGCACAGAGAAGAGAAGTGAGAAGTATGATGTGAGACGTGAGATGAAGAGGTTGGATATTTTGATTTTTTGATTTCAAGAAATTCTCACTTCCCACTTCAGTATCCCATTTCTCATTTCTAACCTCCCACTTCAGTACTGTAACAATAAAGACCAAGATAAATAGAAAGTAAGTTATGATTCCCACACTTCCCGTCGTAGCCAGATAATTTAAATATTCATTGTGTGCCTTGTTGTACAAGAAGTCCCATTCACTCGTCATGTTATGCTCAACCGGCCGGAATTTGTAATAGGAAAAAGCAAACGTCTCAACTCCTGATCCAAACACCGGGTACGCTTTAAAAATATCAATTGCACCTTTCCAGACAATTTTACGAATTTCATCAGATCCGGTGACTCCGGATTCCAGAAGTCCTTCTGAAGGAGGAGGTGTTATTGGTGTTATTTGTTCTTTGTTATTTGTTGTTTTATTCAGTTGCGGGAGAGTGAACCGGTTGATGGATTCAATGGGCGCACCGAAGAGAAAAGAGACAAATAACAGAGAACAGATAACAAATAACAGGGGAACAATTATTTTCTTTTTAAAACGGATAGAAACCGCTAGACAGAAAAATACCATTGCAACAACGATTCCCAAAAATCCCGATTTTGATTTGGTAAAAAGAAGGGTTGAGAAAAAGAGAAGAGAGAGAAAAAAGTAAACAAAACTTTTAAACCAAGACGTCATTCTGAGGGCTTTGCCCGAAGAATCCCGTTGGGATTTAATATTCACGGGATCCTTCAGCCGATCTGAATCGGCTTCAGGATGACAACTTTTAATAAAAAATCCCAAACTAAGCGGTACTAATATCGCCATATACGCCGCCAGCCAATTGGGCTGTCCCAGGGTTGCAAATACCCGGCTTTGCACATCCTGCACCCAGCATGAGACGGTAAATTGTCCCTGGATGGCAAAACAGCTGAATGAGTGTCCGAAATGCTCAGATATTCCCCACACGGATACGATAAGTCCTCCCGACAAAGACGCTTTCAGAAGAGAGAATACGTGTTCTTTTGAAAAATTACTGACAAATGCGTAATAAAGAAAGATATAAGTGACTATCGATAATAGTCCGCCGTTAAAGCGCGAATAGTATCCGAAGACAGAAAGGTGAGGGTCAATCGAAAAAAGGGTTGAGAGAATTTGGGAAGCAAGAAATAAAAGGATAGGAATATCCAGAGGGGTTCTTGCAATCTGGAATTTTTTCCCGGTGATGCTTTTGATAAGCCAGGCTCCCAAAATAAGGCTTGCGAAAAAATACACAGCCATCATTTTATTAAACTCAAAAAGCTCGAAATTAAAAGGAAGGAAAAACAGGGGAACGAAGAAAAAGAGAAGGTGAAAAGAAAGGGTTAAAACGGCGTCAGAAGCCACGTTTATAATTTTAGACATGAATTCATTGTATCGGGAGAGGCGAGAAAGGACAAGTGAATCTTGGATGAGTAAAGTTAATAGACCTATAGTTGACTGTATGAGAATTTTATGATATAGTTTGATTGAGTCGAATAAATACACAAACCGGCTGATTAGCGCCGGTTTTGAGTGTTTAAAGACTTATTTCCTAAAGATGATCTATTTTGATTTAGGCTTTTGCGCTTGAATTTATATTAGATTGTTAAAGGGAAACTGCAGACATTAGTTTGCAGAGCACATTAATAATCTACGAACTATTTATAGTAATTGCCGCTGCCTAAATTTCCGGCAAAGCCGAAGGGAGAATAATTCTTCTTCATTTGTTCTTCATTTGGCTTTGCTGGGACATGGGAAGATGTGTAAATCCAAAATAAAAATACACATCAGAAGATGTATCGATTTTTCAAATAGACTGGAGCGGCAGTACTAATGAAAAATCCCCGGTATGGGTCAAAGGAGAGAAAAATTTGCTTGTTCTTTGTGAACATTCATATAAATAAGATATGGATGTATCACAATCTGCGAAAGCAGAAAATAGAACAAGCTGTTCGAACATCCCTAGCCGTCATGCTGAACTCGTTTCAGCATCTTCTGAAGA
Source organism: Candidatus Gottesmanbacteria bacterium RIFCSPHIGHO2_02_FULL_39_11 (assembly GCA_001779195.1). Lineage (GTDB taxonomy): Bacteria > Patescibacteriota > Microgenomatia > 2-02-FULL-39-11 > 2-02-FULL-39-11 > 2-02-FULL-39-11. The sequence goes on along the minus strand of MFJL01000029.1, from coordinate 15,913 downwards.
TCCTGAATCAAGTTCAGGATGACAGAATGACGGTATAGAGATGTTTTTAAAAACGGCAAATAAAATCTACCCCGCCCGGTAGACTTAAGTGAGAAGTAATGGAAACGAAGCCGTGTCCAACTTGCCACGGAAGTGGCAAGATAGAGACCTATGACGAGAGTCAGAAGGTTTTAAAACTCATAGATTGTCCCACTTGCGGTGGGACGGGGAAGGTTCCAAAGGAGCCTTCCAAATAAGACGTAGACGTAGTTCGTAGAGATTAGCAGGTGGCGCCAGGGAGAAGGCGTATCAATTTGGGGTAATACCCTTTTTTTATACAATCTTTCTCTGGCGTCACGTTTTTTCACATTTGTCATCTTCTTTCACACTTTCAAAATTCTTACACTCACGCTACAAGGACTTCCACACCTGGAGGGTGGAGTTGAGTCCACACCTTCTGGAAAGACTGAATCAATACCTCTTTCCCGCTTTCAAAATCTTTCCTCTCTCACTATGTAATCTATAGATTCACAAATTCTATTTTCAATTCTTGTGCACAAGCCGTCAGACGTTTGTCTTGGGTTAAAAGAACATAAGATTTTTCCTGTGCTAGCGACAGGAGCAGGCTGTCAAAAAAACCGATGGGATGGATATTCAGGAATTTTCCATATAAAGCCGATGCCTTTATGGTTGTGAAAGTGGATGCATAATCCAGAGTGAAGGTGTGTATGGCTTCCGACAGAAAAACGTGAAGTGCTTCATCTATTTCTTTTCCTTTTTCATGACTTACCTTGTACCGATGGGGAAAAACCTGACTGATAAATTGTTCAAACTCTCCTAATATAAAGTCTGTAATGATGCGTTCTGAGAGGGAAATTTTTGAATAGAATTTCCGGTATTTTCTTGAGATTTTATCTGTCTCATATTTGGAAAGAATATCAGCGATTAAAATATTGGTATCGATCAGATACATAGGGGAGATTAAGACTTTTCTTCCAGATAAGCAAAGTCACGGTCTATATCCGTCAGATCGATTCTGGTTCCCTTTGGCACCCGAACGGTTTGGGCCAGATGCTTTGCCAGCTTATTTATTTTCGCGTTATACTCTTTTAATTCTTTCTTCTCTTTTTTTGCTATCTCTTTTGTGTATGCTTTTACCAATGCATCGATAACCTGCGCCTTTGGTTTATCCAAACGGGAAGCGATGCGGTTTAATGCCTGATAAGTATTCTGTTGAATGCTGACGGTTTTATACATATGTTATAATTATAACATATGTTATATGTTTGTCCAATCGTTTTCTTTCCCGCTTTCAAAATTCTTACACTCACGCTACAATGACCACATATGATTTTGGACTTTATTTTTGCCCTGACAAGTCATGATCTGGCAATTGATCTGGGTACGGCAAATACACTCGTTGCCGTAAAAAACAAAGGAATTGTTATACGCGAGCCCTCAGTTGTTGCCCGTCATAGAAAAACAAAGCAGATTTTAGCGGTTGGGGGAGAAGCAAAAAAAATGCTTGGGAAAACTCCGCGCACCATTGAAGCATTCAGGCCGTTAAACGATGGAGTTATCGCGGATTTTGACGCAACAGAGGCTATGCTTCGCCATTACATTCAACTCATTCATGAAAATCCCCGGTCTATAATTCCACGAATTCCGCGCCCTCGCGTAGTAGTAGGAATTCCCTCCGGAGTTACGGAAGTTGAAAGGCGCGCCGTATCTGAAGCGGCGCTTGCTGCGGGTGCCCGGTCTGCTTATTTGGTTGAGGAGCCGATGGCCGGAGCAATCGGATCCAAGCTTCCAGTTGAGGATTCCCGGGGAAGCATGATTGTAGATATAGGAGGGGGCACAACAGAAATTGCGGTTATTTCACTGGGCGGAATTGTTATAAATAGGTCCTTAAAAATTGCCGGAGACGAACTGGACGAGGCAATCATTACCTACGTCCGCATGAAACATGCGCTTCTTTTAGGTCAGCCTTCAGCAGAGGCGACAAAAATTGCAATTGGGTCTGCATTTCATACCCGTGAGGAAAAATACACGGTGGTAAGAGGAAGGGATCTGGAAAGCGGTCTTCCAAAATCGGTGAAACTTTCCTCATCTGAAATTCGGGAAGCCCTTGCAAACCCCATACATGAAATTATTGATGCTATAAATGAAACCGTTGAAGAGATTCCTCCGGAGCTTATCGGAGATGTACTGGAACAGGGAATTACTTTAGCAGGCGGAGGAGCACTTACGCTGGGACTGGATAAGGCAGTTGCTGAGGCAACCAAAATGCCGGTATGGGTGTCTCCTGATCCCTTGACCTGCGTTGTGAGAGGAGCTTATATTCTTCTAAGCAACTCTAAACTTTTGGAAAAAGTGAAAGTGACGGGAGGGCTGAAATAAACTGTCATCCCGGGCTTGACCCGGGATCCAGGTATTATGAATCCATACTTTTATGTCTATATATTAGCCAGAATGGAAAGATCTTTATAAAGAATTAATTTAAAAATCTGGATCCCGACTTTCGTCGGGATGACGTTTATGTCTACTTCTTCCCGCATCTTTATTTTTATCTTCATCTCTCTTATTTTTATAGCGCTTGATATGGTTCATATTTTGACTCCTCTTCATTCCGTTTCAAACATTGTTATCTTTCCTGTTAAAAAAGTTTTGTGGGATACGACACTTACCTTAAAAGAGATTCCTTACAATATTCACAGAATGGTTCTTATTGACAAGCTTACACAGGAAAACCGGGATCTCAAAAGAATAAATAACGAAAATAAGTTAAATCTTGAGATTTTGACAGATGAAAATTCCAGGCTGCGTACACAATTGGAATCTCCTCTTCCGCCTTCTTTTCATTTTATAGCCTCTCCGGTTTTGGGAATTTCAAAGACGATGGATTTGGCAGTCGGTGAAAGAGACGGAGTAAAATCGGGAATGCCGGTTGTTGTGGGAACAACGATAATTGGGAAAATAAGCGATGTAAATGAGAACCGGAGCAGCGTTTTGCTTTTAACCGATTCTGATTTAAAAATAAGCGCAAAAACGGAAAAGGGAACAAAAGGTCAAATAGGGGGACTGTTGGGAGAGAGGATCAAAATGGATAAAATTCTGCAGAAGGATCTTATTTTGATTGATGATATAGTCACAACAAGCGGTGAAGACGGGTTGCCTCCCGATCTGGTTATCGGGAAAGTCACACGCATCCAATCTGATGATGTCTCCGTCTATAAAAAAGCGGAAATTGAAGGAAATGCAGATCCTCATCGGTTAAAAATGGTTTTTGTCGTAAACACCCAATGAAAATATTCAGATTTTTATCCGTTTTAACTGCTATAATTTTAGAAACAACTGTTCTGCCCTTTTCGCTTTCCGGAGTTTTAATTGCCGTAATTTCTGTCTCCAGCGAGGAAATTTCGCCCGTTATCCTATTTTTCTTAGGAATTGTCAGAGACTTATTCAGCGGAGGCATTCTGGGAGTGAGCAGTTTATTTTTTCTTATTTTGTATTTTATTTCAAAGAGATATCAGAAAAAACTGTATGGAGGAAATCCACTTTTTAGGATATTTTTTATTGCGCTCGCGTCTATCGTCCAGTCGCTTCTTTATTACCGGACTCTGGATCGGGGAGTAATTGTGGCCCTTACCGTTGCCGGATTTATTCTTCTTACTTTTTTTGAAAAATTAAATCCAAGTCTGTATAAAGGAAATAAGATAAGTGTTTAAGTGTAAACTCGAATCTCGAAATCCGAAATTCGAAACAAATTCGAATAGTTAAATAAAAAAATCTTTAAAACGTTTGGAATTTTCTTTTTTTTAAAATTTTGATATTGTTTCGTATTTCGTTTACCCTGTAAATTTCATTGAAATTTACACGGGATATTCGGATTTCGTATTTAAAATAGGGTAAAATATACTTATGTCTCCTAAACTGGGAAATATTTTTTCAGATAATATTTTGGCAGCATCTCATAAAAAGAGGACGAAGGTTAAAGGGAGTAAAGAATTTGAAAGGGAGACTGCCTCGCGGAGATTTATTGCGCCCGTACTTTTAGGTGCTGCTTTTTTAATATTATTTTTGAGACTTTTTTATCTGACGGTTATTTCTCATGATAAATACAAAGCGATGGCACAAAATAATCGGGTTCGTGAAAGTGTAGTTCCAGCCCCAAGGGGAATTTTATATGATAGAAATAATACACCACTCGTTCGTAATATTCCTGCATTTAAAACAGAAAGCGGAGATTTATATTTTGAAAAAGAGCCGGCAAATCCTGAAGGAGAACTGCAGGAAACGGTGGTTCGGGAATATGTTGCTGGGTCCTCACTCTCGCATGTTTTGGGTTTTGTAGGAGAAGTAGGAGAGGATAAGGCAGGTAAGCCCTCAGGAAAAAAAGATTTTAAAGGGTCGCCTATTATTTTTCAGCCGGGTGATTACATCGGAAAGACAGGAATTGAAGAAAGTTATGATAACTTACTTCGCGGGGAGGATGGAAGAAATCTCTATGAGTTTGACGCACGGGGCAAAAAGACAAGACTTCTAGGCAAAATTGATGCAGTTCCCGGACAAAGTCTTACCCTTACTTTAGATAAGGAATTGTCCGAAGTTGCCGCAAGCGCGCTGGACGGTCAAAAAGGAGCAATTATCGCGAGCGTTCCGCAAACCGGAGAAATACTGACGCTTTATTCCTCGCCTTCTTTTGACCCCAATAGTTTTATAAAAGGAGAGGGAGTTGACAGACTTCTACTCGATCCTAATCTACCTCTGTATAATCGGGCCATATCCGGTACGTATCCGCCGGGTTCCACATTTAAAATTGTTTCAAGTATCGCGGGGCTTGAGAGCGGAATCCTAGATAAATCAACCCAGTTTGAAGACACCGGAATATTAAGAGTAGGAGATTTTAGTTTTGGAAACTGGTACTTTTTACAGTACGGGAGAGTAGAGGGATTGATAAATGTAGTACGGGCTCTGGCAAGATCAAATGATATTTTTTTCTATAAAGTGGCAGAAGGACTCGGAGTTGATAAGCTTGCGGATTGGGGGGTGCGCTTTGGTATGGGAAAGCCCTTGGGAATTGATATAGAAGGAGAGGTAGGAGGGGTGATGCCTGACAGAGAGTGGAGAAAACGGGTAAAAAACGCTGATTGGTACTTGGGAGATACCTATCATGTGGGTATCGGCCAGGGAGATATACTCACAACTCCATTACAAGTCAACCAGTGGACGAATATTATTGCCAGTAACGGAAAGTCATGCAAACCCCATTTGTTAAAAATCCGAAATTCGAAATCCGAAATTCGAAATGAATGTGTCGATTTGAAACTAAAAAAAGAAAACATAGAGCTTGTGAAAGAAGGGATGAAACAGGCATGTGATACGGGGGGGACGGGATGGCCGCTATTCGAGTTTAAAGTTAAAAGTTTAAAGTTAAAAGTTGATGAAAGAAACTTTTTTGATGGGGGAACTGCCTCGGGTTCTGCGGAGAAGTTGGTTAAGATTCCGGTTGCATGTAAGACGGGGACTGCAGAGTACGGCAATCCCGAGAATCATACCCACGCATGGTTTACGGTGTTTGCTCCGATTGAAAATCCTCAAATTGCAATTACCGTGTTGGTTGAAGGCGGGGGAGAGGGATCAAGCGTTGCGGCTCCCATTGCAAAAAAAATGCTTGAGGAGTGGTTTGGAGGGGAAGAAAAATGAACAATATACAATGCACAATTAAGAATGAAACAATTAAAATATTCAGTAATACGTAGAAGTAGTCTCGAAACCTCCGCGTCTGCGTCATGCTGAATTCATTTCAGCATCTTCAGAAGATTCCTGAACCGAATTCAGGACAGGCTCTGAAACAAGTTCAGGATGACAGTTTAGAGATGACTTCTAGTCTGTCATCCCGGGCTTGTTTACTCGGAAAATCCGTTAGGATTATTTCGAGACCCGGGATCCATCGATAGATTCCCGCCTTCCCTAAAAAGCGAACTTTTCAGGGTAAACGCGGGAATGACAATCTGTATTTAAAATGAAAATAATTTTGGGAATCATTTTTTTAATAGTTATCGGACTTTTAGGATACAGCTATTATCGTGGAGGATTTCCTTTTCATCCGGAACAGCCGATTCAAGATTCGAAAACCGAGTCGTCATCCCCTTCAAGTATTCCATCTCTTTCTACCAAAACTCCCTCCTATAAGATTGAAACGGTAGCAAGCGGCCTTTTTGTTCCCTGGAGTATGGTATTTACGTCTTCTGACCGGATCCTTGTTACTGAAAGAAACGGAAACATACGGGAAATTGTGTCAGGGAATTTAAATCCAAATCCTTTGTATGTATTTAAAGAAGTATCTCCAAAAGGAGAAGCAGGTCTTATGAGTATCGGGCTTTCACCGGAGTATAAAAGCGATAAATTAGTGTATGTGTGTGTCTCATATGCGAAAAATAATAAACTGGTAAACAAAGTAGCGAAGCTAAAAGATGAAGGTGATACATTAGCTGTTGATAAAATCATACGGGATGATATTCCGGCAGCATCCAGCCATGCGGGGTGCGCAGTACGATTTGGTCCGGATAAAATGCTGTATGTAACAACGGGGGATGCAACGGATAAAAATTTGTCCCAGGATAAAAACTCTCTTGCCGGAAAAATACTGCGCATGGATAAAGACGGAGGGATCCCAACGGACAATCCTTTTCCTGAATCCTACATATATGCATATGGCTTGCGCAATACCCAGGGATTGGATTGGAACCCTCAGAATGGGGAAATATACGCAGTTGACCACGGGCCTTCCGGATTTGACGGACCGGGAGGAGGGGATGAGATTAATCACATAAAAAAGGGCCACAATTACGGATGGCCGCTCGTTTCCCACGAGGAAACGCGGGAGGGAACCGTTCCTCCTCTTGTCCAATATACTCCAGCAATTGCTCCTGCTTCCCTTGTTTTTTATACCGGGGATGCTTTTCCTGATTTTAAAAATAACGCGTTTGTCGGAATGCTAAAGGGAGAAGGAATTTTAAGAATCATATTCTCAGAGAGCGATCCGGATAAAATTATATATAAAGAAAAGCTTCCGGAAGTTTCCGTAGGGCGCGTCCGGGACGTCATTGAGGGACCTGATGGATATATTTATTTTACAACAAGCAACCGTGACGGACGGGGAACCGTACAAAGCGGGGATGATAAAGTATACAGAATTGTGCCCAATTAAATGAAACAATTTTACGATGTAACAATTTATAAGATGTTATCGTCATCCTGAACTTGTTTCAGAGCCTGTCCTGAATTCGGTTCAGGAATCTTCTGAAGATGCTGAAATGAATTCAGCATGACAAATGATATTATGACACTCGGTGCGCATCTTTCCATTTCCGGAGGGTATCACAAAGCAATTGAGTCAGTTGCGGAAAAAGGAGGAAATGCCCTGCAGATTTTTTCCGCAAGTCCTCGGTTTTGGAACACGCTAAATATTTCCCCGGAAGCAATTTCAATATTTTTAGAAACGAAAAAGAGATTGAATGTTCATCCCGTTTATTTCCATGCAACCTACCTGATTAACTTGGCGGATGAAAATGAAATCGGGGAAAAATCTAAAAAAAATCTGATTGTAGAATTAAATCTTGCATCAAAGTTAGGCATTAAAGGTTCTATCGTCCATACCGGATCTTACAAAGAGGGAAGGACAGAGGGAAAGTATAAAGTATTACTTACAAACATTGCGGAGATTCTTGCCAATACTCCGCCGGACACTTTTCTTATTTTAGAAAATGCAGGATGCAGAAAAATCGGAATGCAGATTGAGGAGCTGGGGGAAATCGTAAAAGTCATTGCGGATAAGAGATTAAAAATTTGTCTGGACACCTGCCATCTGCATGCTTCCAATTATGATCTCTCAACTGCGGAAAAATTAGACCAATTCTTGGACAAATTTGACGAATTAGTCCAATTAGACAAATTAGAACTCTTCCACATAAACGACAGTAGGGATCTGCTCGGGTCTTTGCGGGACCGGCATGAAAATATAGGGGAAGGGAATGTGGGGAAAGAAGTATTCCGGCTGCTGTTAAGTCACCCCAAGCTGAAAGATCTTCCTTTTATCATCGAGACTCCGGGCTTTGACGGCAACGGTCCGGATAAGAGGAATTTGGAGATTTTGAAAAATCTGAGTGCTGGATATTAATCTAAGCAAAATATGTTCTTTTATTACGAATAAGTAATAGAAAAGGAGGAACTTAACCGTGTTTTTTAAGTATTTCGAGGAAAACGCTTGGAGCAACAAGATTTACTCCTTGATAAGAACTACCGACCTTGCGGAGCAGTGGTCCATCACCTGTTACCAAGTAATCCGCTTTCGCGCTAAGCGCTGTTGCGATAGTAAGATCATCTTCAGGATGTGTGGCTATTCTCTGGACACTAACCGATATTGAAGTAATAATTGTTTCATTTTGAAGTAAATCCATAAAGTCAGCAATGTCCGTCTTAGTTAACAGTACTTACGTACCGAAAAGGGATTTAGATTGTCATTCCGGGCTTGACCCGGAATCCAGTTAACTAATTCCTGGATCCTGAATCAAGTTCAGGATGACGACTTACTGCGTAAGTCCTGTTAGTTAAGTGATTTTGGAAATAGGGTTTTTTTAGAGTTCTTTCAATCTTGTCAAATTTTTGTGCTGGCCATATTGGTGACGGCTATTTGACAATATAAGTTTGAAAGTTTACAATATAGAAAGTTAGAAATATAAACTTTTATGAATCAACTTACAGCTCAAAATCCACAAGAGGAATGGTTAAAAGTTTTGGGGAAAGGCATGGTGACCATCCCTAAAAAATGGAGACAGGAATTAGGTATTAGGGAAGGAGATGTAGTTCAGGCTAAAAAGGAGGGAGACACGGTCGTTATCCAATCTCAAGTGGGAAATAATGCACCCTATCGGATTTATACAGACTCCGAAATAGATGAATTTCTCCAGGAGGACAAAATACCTAAAGAGCTTTCAAAAAAAGCAAAGGCTGAACTTTCCTCTTTTTCTAATCCATGAAAGTCTTTATAGATGCTTCTGTAATAATTGCAGGAATACTTTCTCCAAATGGCGGCTCAGCAATTCTGTTTCAATATATCAAGCAAGATTTAGTTGTTGGACTGACGTCACAAACTGCAATTGATGAAGTATTGGAACACACCAAGAAAATAAAAAAAAACAAAGAAGAAATCGGAGAATTTATCGCACAAAGTGCCGTCATAGTAAGAAAACGAATTGAAAAAGAAACCATAAGGCCTTATTCTGACTTAGTAGATAAAGAAGATGCATATCTAATTGCCGGTGCAATTCTCACAAAATGCACCCATTTGGTTACTCTTGATAAAAAGCATTTGCTTCGACCGGATATTAAACAGAGATTTTTGCCTCTGCGGATTGTTTCTCCCAAAGAAATACTTGAGGAAATAATCCGTAATTTATCTTGAAACTCCCGGATTTGACGACAAAGGACCGGATAAAAAGAATTTGGAGATTTTGAAAAATCTTATGTGTTGACGATTTAATTCATTACTCAACTTTTGAATGGGTTTATTATTTTTATCTGAGGAAATTTCGCAAAGTCTTTTTGGTTGTCTGTTGCTATCTCATAAATTTCATGAGAGAGCATGGTGGCGACGAGATAAGAGTCAAATATTGCATTGGAAGACAATTGATATTTTATCATGAGGTCTTTTGCGATATCAATTGTTATTGGAAGAGGTTCGATAATAGTCATTCCCGCAACTATTTTTTCAAGGGTTTTTAACGCGTTACTTATAGTCATAAAATGAGGAAAAACAGGATGAGTAATAACTCGAAGTACCTCGAGAATATTCTGATGAGCAATAAAATATGAGGTACCTTCTTTTTCCAGAAAATTTTTAGCCTGTTTTTGTTTAGGTGAAGATAGGTTGATTGCGTAAATAAGAATATTGGAATCAACCAGCATATAAGGAGGGATCCGGATCAGGGTAAAAATCCTTACGAGTAAGATTATCCAAGGGGACTCCCAGATCATGAGTCTTTACAATAATTTTTCTTGCCTTCTTTTTTGCTGTTGTTTTTATATACATTGCCAGAGCTTCATTAAAAATAGTTTGAAGAGTAGTTTCTTTCTCAAGCGCAAGGCGTTCCGCTTCTTTCTTAAGATTCTTGTTTAATCTGAGGGTCGTTCGTTGCATCATATATTAAATATGACATATATATGACAATATGTCAAGAATGAAATCATCTTCTATTTTTGTAAGGGATTGTTCGATTTGAAACGAAATATCCGGATAAAAGAAATTTGGAGATTTTGAAAAAGTTAATAGATAACTTTGAGAGAAGGAACGGGTTTCAAACCCGTTCCGGCTAAATGGTTAAGAAGAAAGAGATCCTGCTAATTTTGCAGCTCTGGCATCATAAACAACATACTTACTTGCACCATTTGCATAAGCATTTATCGCATTTTGCGGACTAGGATTTGCTGTTATTACTACAAATGGTATTTTACTGTTGTCTTTTTCATCTGGAGTAACATGAATTCCTTCAGGTAGATTACTCATTTTAACTGCATTGGTCACTGTTGGTCTCATATACCTATTAAATTTATCTGATATTGTGAAAAAGTTGGTGGCAAAGGGATTAAACATATTTCCTACGTCAAACAGTACTTGTGAAGCTCTTCGTAGTCCAAATTGTATTTCTGCACCTTTTCTTCCTGCTTCTCTTGCTAGACTAGTTAATACAGATGGACGAGCCCGTTCAGTTGATCCAGATTGTGTTTTTTCAATCATAATTAGTGATTATATCACTCTTGTCAAATTTTTGTGCTCGGCGCCCGATGTGCCGGCAGGCCGCATAATATTACCAACCCCCTATAACTTCATAAGCCTCAAAACTCTGATATATTTTGATACAATAAAAGAAAATGTTTTAAAACATTTTCTTTTATCATTCTGCTTAGGAAATTATAACGGGATTTTTATTACGCAAGGGGACTTAATGTTTTTCTTTGCTGTCTTATTTCAAATGCTTTAGTGGATTTCCAGTCGTTTCCTTTTCCGTATCCGTACAGTGACAAAGTAGCAGTTGCAATCTCGTCGAAGAATTTCTTCCAGGTCTGTATTTTTTGGACCTTTTGAATTGCACTTTTTAACCCATTTCCTTTGTACCGGAGTAATAATTCTACCGAACGAATCGTAGGATTACTCACCTTTAGGATTTGGTTAATGTCTCTGTATGTATGTCCTTTCGAAAGTAAATAAGCGATAGCCAGTCGTTTAGATAACATAACTTTTTCCGTAGACGTAAGTAAACTATTCATAAACTCCAGGTGTTCTTTTGCTGTATGGAAACATTGAAAGGACTCTCCTAAAAGGATTTCCAGACGTTCCTGTATAGGTTTTGATACAAAACGCTTGGACACTTGAGACATATTGATGCAGTAAAAGAAAATGTTTTAAAACATTTTCTTTTACTGGTTTTTATTTTAATACAATACAGCCATTATAGTGCGTAAAAAAGAAATAAATCAACCAGGAGACGAAATTATTTGGACTTATGATCTTTAGGTTGAAAATTGTCACTAATCTGCACTTCACCACGAAGTATATGTCTTCCCTTTGCAAGCCTAAAAATAACCCATTCGTTACTCTTAGGAATTGTGAGACCTAATTCATCCGTGTCATAACGAGGTGTTAATTTATTATCCAGCACATAAGATTTTCTTATTTGTCTAATCAATTCCAATAGTCCTTTTCCAAAGGGATAAACTGTATTATTGACTATTATAGGTATGTTGATAGGCTGAACGTTATCCTCATACTTAAGTTGGCCGTGTATAACTATTTGTCCATGCACAACTAAGTATTGACTGTTAGTTGGTAGAGTATTTGCGTCCCCTGGTTCAGCGAAAGATAATTGGATGTGTTGTTTGCCGGCTCTATACTCTGGGAACATCCAACTCCACCTTCCATTTATGACATCAGGAGGCTTAATATTATTATATACATCCCGTACTCCGTACATAAGAGTATCGTAGAGAATATCTGTTTCTTTCATGTGCCAGAGCATTATAAGAGGGTAGAATTATAAGTCAACTTTCGTTCGATAAAATCTGGGGATCGCGATGACATGATTGCCGGGAAAGACTGAATGGTTAGGCTAACTGCAGGGTGGACACTCTTCCTCTTTTTTTGTTACAATCCTAAAAATGTCAGGAGAAAAACTTCATCATGTTATCTACGGTTGGGATAGAAACCTAGTAAAATTCTTTGATCATGATCTTCCGGGCGCTTTGGAAAAAATTGGATATAAAAAGGGTCTGTCAGTTGTCAGTATAGTATTTTTTGCAGCTCTGAGCGGGGGTGTTGGAATAAACCAAGGTGCTGTTCCATTTCAACTTGGTCCGGTCGAATTGGGAGTAGATGAAAAAAACAATTTAACTGCGGATTATAATGGTCCATGCTTACCTGATAATTCCTCTCCTACTCGAGGTAGCCCTGAATACCTATACAGAAGACATGACGGTTCCCGAGAAAAAAGAGTTATAAAAATACCTTTTGGAAATATATTTGAGTTGACTGACACGGGTTTAGATTCTAAACCCTGCTCAACTCGGCCATTGTCTCGCCTCATTTTTATTCCCCAGTGACTCTCAGGTTAAAGTTTTTTTTTAAAGTAAGTGGCATAATAACCATATGGACCACAAAGAACTTCTAGCCTGGCTTTCTTTTTCCTCTTTTCCCGGAATCGGGCCTCTGAGGTTTAAACTTTTACTTAACTACTTTCAAACCGCAGAGAGAGCCTGGAATGCATCTCAAAAAGAACTTTTGGAAGTCGGACTTTCCCAAAATCTAGTAAATAAATTGTGGGATTTTAAAAGGACTTTCAGCTCTGAAAAATATTTTCAAGAAGTTGCCAAAAAGGATATTAAAATTATTACATGGAATGATCCTCTATATCCAAAACGCCTTAAAGAAATCTCAGACTCTCCCTTCCTTTTATATATAAAGGGAGATATTAATAAAAATTGGAATTGGGAAAGAGCGGTTGCGGTTGTGGGCACCCGGAAAATTACAAGCTATGGACGGGCAGTCACCCGAAAAATTGTCTCAGGCTTAGTTTACTCCGGGTGTCTGATCATCTCAGGCCTTGCCTATGGAGTGGATGCGGTTGCTCACGAGACTGCAATTGACTCAGGTGGAAATACATTCGGAGTCTTAGGATGCGGAGTAGATATTATTCATCCTGTCTCAAATACAGAGCTATATTGGCAGATTGTACATGAAAAGGGGCTTATGATATCTGAATATCCGGTAGGGCAGTTTGCGGCAAAGGGTCTTTTTCCCGCAAGAAACCGCATCGTTTCAGGACTATCTTTAGGTGTTGTGGTTACAGAAGGAGCAGAGGATAGCGGGTCACTTATAACTGCCCGGTTAGCACTCGAGCAGGGGAAAGAAGTATTTGCAGTACCGGGGCCGATTACATCAGAACTCTCGGGAGGAACTTTTAAATTGATAAGAGAAGGAGCAACGCCAGTATCACATGCTCAAGATGTATTGGAAGGACTTAAATTATCCAATTATCCAATAAACCAATTAACCAATAAGAGAGAAGAAAATAATTTATCAAAAGATGAAAAGAAAATTGTTGAACTTCTAACAAACGAAAACTTGCATATAGATGATTTAATTATTAAAGCCCAAATCCCATCATTTAAAATCGGAAGTATTTTAACTATGATGGAGTTAAAAGGAATTGTTAAAAACCGGAGCGGGCTTTGGATGCTATGCTAGTATGATTTTAAATCCTAAAAAGAAATATCTGCAGATTGCATTAAATTCAGATTTAAATGAAGCACGGGATATTATTTATCGCCTGCCTCCCTCTGACCGGATCCTGATCGAAGCAGGGACGCCTCTTATCAAAGCATATGGAACCAATGCCATTTCTTATCTTCGAAGCTACTGGCAGGACAAAGTCGGCAGAGTTTCCCTTCCTTATATAATAGCGGATCTAAAGACCATGGACCGGGGTGCAACGGAGGTCTCAATTGCCAAATCAGCCGGAGCTTCTGCTGCTGTTTCTCTGGGTCTTGCGCCGGTTGAGACGATCAACGTCTTTATTGATACGTGCAGGAAAGAGGGGATAGACAGCATGGTGGATATGATGAACGTGCCTTATCCGGTACAAATCCTTCGCAAGCTTAAAAAAATGCCGGATGTGGTTATTTTGCACCGGGGAGTTGATGAGGAAAACTTTAATAAAAACATTCCCATTCCTTATATACAGATAAATAAAGTATTAAGCAGTTTCAAAGTTCTTATTTCAATTGCCGGAGGAGACACCAGTCGGGAAGCACAACGGGCAATTTTTAACGGCGCATCCATTGTAATTGTGTGGAAAGAATTCTATCAATCATCTGCCCAAACTGGACAATTAGCTGCAGAGTTTTTAAAAGAGATAAAATGAGAAAACTTTTGCCCAGGCGGTTCATTTCTGAAAATATGAAGAAGTATACCGTTCTTCCATTTATTATTATTCTGTTATTCCTGATTCTTCATTCAAATTCTCCCGTTCATGCGCAGACTCCGACACCGGGAGACTGGTGGACGGTAGCAGCTAATCCCCAGAGAACATCCAGGGTACCACAGGAGGTGACGGCGGGAAATAACGGACCAGTCTGGTACCGTCCGATTGAAGCTTTTATCCCGATGAACTCTCAGATTATTACGTGGCACGACCAGATCTATATCTCAACCTCGCGGGGAATGTATGTCATGAAAGCTGTAACCGGAGCTATTCACTGCCGGTTTGATACCGAGATGCCTCTCGGGAATTCTCCGACGGTTGTCGAGGGCATCGCGTACGTCGGAGGATATGATAAAAAGATTCATGCGATCGATACCGTCAATGTGACAGGAGGAATGTGTCCTGAAAAATGGTCATTTGACGGAGCTGAGGCCGGATACAGTGCTAATCCATTAGTTGTAAATAATACTGTGTATGCGCCGAACCGGGACGGGCGTGTGTATGCACTCAATGTAACAAACGGCAGTTTGCTTTGGCAATATCCTCCTGCCGGACAAGCGGCACTTGGGCCGATTCATCAGTCAGCTGCTTATCATAACGGAGCTATTTATTTTGCCTCGATGGACAACTACGGGTATGCGGTAACTACCAATGGAACCCTCAAATGGAAAAGCCCGTCCCAGATGTGGGGAGACGGGCCTCAATCCTTCTGGCCGGTCATATATACCAGTTCAGGGGGTGCATCCTATGTAACCTTTTTTACCTCCTATGCGTACCGGGATTTCCTCGATCCCGGCACGAACACGATCGGGGGGTCGGGAAGTACCAGTCTTTTTCAGCTTGAGGCTTCCGAAATAGGAAGTTTTCCCAGCGGGATTTTTACCTATCATAAAAATAAACCCTGGAGACGGGTATCTTATATGATGGATGCCGCAACCGGAGCAGAATATACCATACCTTCAAACAACGGGTATATTCCGTTTGCCATGACGGGCACTCATTCGGGTACGCGCTATCCTGTGATCATCGGATCTGATAATGCGATGTACGGAACTAACCCGACCAATAACAAAACTCCCATTCCCGATGATGCGGTCGTCAAATGGACACCGGGATCCACATCGGTCAGTTATGTAGGAGTATCCGGAAGTGTCGATGAGCCGCAAGCGCTTTCTGCCGGAGGGTCGATCATCTACCGCAACCTCTGCTGCAGCCGGTCTGTCGACTGGATGGGGAGTTCGGGCGGAAATCTTTTTACGATCAATGATCCTCTTATTGCCAAAGTTCCCAATTTCAATCCCATGTGGTGGGGATTTGACTGGAATAAGCACGAGGGAATTGTGGGAAATTACGGCTACAACGGTAAAGGACTCATCCATGATCCGACTCCGGGACGT
>MFJL01000028.1:266-4963 GCA_001779195.1 Candidatus Gottesmanbacteria bacterium RIFCSPHIGHO2_02_FULL_39_11 | reverse complement strand
ACAATCCTCCTGGCAATACCGTCATAGAGCTGTGACTGAAAATCATCCTTCGGAAACTCCTGAATGATTACGTGAAACCTTGTTGACTAATATATTAGACAGGACTAGTATGAGATTAATAAATATAGGTTGACCGCGCACGGAGACAACTTTTAAGTTGTCTTCTTTTTGTATATTAACGCCATGCTATTTATGAATGCACATACATATGTTAAAAAATATATAGCCGGAGCTTCAATACTTTTTACTATTTTTTCTTTCATCCTTCCTTCCTATAGTTATGCTGCCGTATCCCGTGTCGTTCCTACCTTACCGCCTGTTATTCAGATTCCCACGCATCCTCCTATCCCTACCCTGCCAAAAGTTGAAATAAAGAAAGGACAACGGGCAGTAGAAATTGTCTCACCGGAAGACAAAAGTCCCGCTAATATTACTCAAAAACTACCAATAAAAATTCATTTCAATGCAGCAAAATTTACTGCAAGTGTTGGGGGAGTAACAAAAAATAATGCTTACATAGAACGTATTACAGCGGTTGAGTTATTACTGGATGGCAAATCGTATGAAATAAAACAATTGAAACCGTTTCAAAAAGAGGGAGATGTAATATTTGATGTTTCTTTTGCCTCTCTTGTGCAAGATGCCTCTCAAGTGCAGCTTCAAGCACGGATATATACGCTGTATATTCCGCCAAAACCGCCATATTTTAATCCAATTAATAAATCTGCTGCACAATCTGATCCCATTACGGTGTTGTTCAAACAAATGATCGGACCAGAAGGCGGTGTTGCTTATGGACCAAACGGAGTGGGAGATGTGTCGGTGATTATTCCGCAAGGAGCATTGCAGAAATCTACACCTGTCAATATTTTTATTGATAATGCCGCATGGGAAACAGCAGTCCCCCCACCGGATGAAGGAAATATGTTAGGCATAGTGAATCTAGATATTGGGGGAGTAGAGACAAGCGTACCGATGGATATTGATATACCAGCGCCCGAAGGTCTTACTGATAGTGATCAGGTTTTGGTTGTTGAGATTATCAATCACAACGGTGCAGTTAAATATCAGCTTGTTGATATCGCACTATTGATAAACGACCGGTTAGTCAGTCAGTTGATGCCTCCAGAGTTTAGCTTCCCCCAGATTTTTAAAGGGGGCATTTTTGGCTTTTTTGTCCCCAAAAAAAACGTGGAACAAAAAGCTGAAGTTGGATTTGTTAAAGGGGTTGTTAAAAAACCAGACGGTCAACCTCTAAACGAAGGAATTGTTACCATAAGTAATTTACCTCTTTTTGTCTCAAAAACAAATACAAAAGGTGAGTATTTAGTCCCAAGTATTGTGGGGAGTTTTTCAGTAACAGCATTTGATCCTAATACCGGTAATTTCAAAACTGTTTCCAGTGCTGTTCCTAATAAAGGTGGTGGCGTCATTCTTGACATACAGCTTACTTCTGAGAGTTTAGACCTTAACAACACCTTAACAAATGGGGGATTTGAAAGTGATATAAATAACTGGACTGCCGAAGGTCAGGTGCTTATCATGTCTTCTCTCGGATTTCTTACTCCGCAGGAAGGTGGGAAGATGGTACTCCTGACAACAGGAGCTTTATCAGTAAATCATACATTTAGCACACTTAAACAAAGGTTTATTCTCCCAGAGGGTGCCCAGAAACTTTCCTTTAAGTATGATTTCGTATCGCGGGAGTATCCTGATTATATTGGGTCACAATTTAATGATCAATTTGAAGCAAATTTACTCACAAAAAATGGTGTCGTACCTATTGATTCGATGGAGGTTAATAATCCAAAAGCGAATTTTCAGCCGATTAATCTAAGTTTTCCTGATGAAGATTCAAACAACGGAAAAATGGGGCACACAGGATGGAGACCGGCAGAAGTTAATGTATCACAACTTGACGGGCAAATGGTGTTAGCATTTACAGTAAGTGATGTCGGTGACACGATTTTTGACACCGGTGTCCTTGTTGATGATGTTAAAATAACAACAAGCGATGGGGGTATAAAGTTCCTTTCAAGTCCGTTGCCCGGAAAAGCTATTACAAATCTGCCAATTAACTCTATTTTTGATCACAATAATATTTCTAACGATACCTCTATTCCCTATAAACCAAATGGAGTCGTTGCAGCATATACAGGAGAAAAAGGAGAAATTACACCAAAAGATGGAGGAAAGTGCTTAGAGAATGTTAATAAAACTAATTTTGTTATTAACAATCACTATAAAGCAGCTGGTAATCCACTAAACCAATTATGTTATGACGGACATGATGGGACTGATTTTGAAGCAAAAGAAAATATTATTGCCGCCGCCGATGGTGTTGCTTCTTTTGACTGGGATAAAGACTCATTCCACACAATAGATATTAAAGTTGACGGTAAAGATTATAAACTTCGGTACTTACACCTAAACACAAATGCATTTGGGAAAAATAAAGGGGCAGTCCCTGTTACACGAGGACAGATTATTGGCACTGCTGGTGGGTGGGGAAAATGTTACAATCCAACAACTAAAAAATACTTTGCATGCAGCAATGCATTCCCGGTACACCTTCATTTCACTGTTCTTAATCCTCAAAGACAAAGGGTTGATCCCTATGGATGGAAGGCAACTTACCCCGATCCCATGAGTCCAATAGTGAAGAATGTTAGTCTCTGGCTTGAATAATTTAATTGCAAAAAATTGAGATCTCGGCTACTTTTACTACATGGGTGCAAAACAGGTTTTTCTTATCGTATCAATTTCCATATTTGTCTTAATACTTTCTGCAGTATTATTTCTTTTATATACACGACCACGTACAGAAAGTATGATTTCTGATACTTTGAATTTTTATAATAATCCAGTAACTGGACTCTCCTTTTCCTACCTAAAAGAATGGGGAGAAGTAAAAATGCCAAGCAGTATCGGATATTTTACTAATAATAGTAAAGTATCTATAGAAATGTTGCCAATTGAATACGGATGGGAGACTGAAACGTCTAGAGATGCAGATAGCCCCAGTTGTTTATTAACTCTTAATAAACCACTTCTTTTTGGAGAAGAAAGAAAGGCTTTGAACTCCACTTCTCATACGGAATCCTGTGTGAATTCTTATAGTCTTATTCCAGTTGATGACCCACGGCATGCTCGTTGCGAAATTACTACTTTAGGAGACCCATCCCAAAAGGTGATATTACGCTGGTATGAATTAAATCCTTCATGCGGAGGATCGGTAGTGGAAGGTCCAACCCGGGAAGTAAAAAGCTTCACTTTTTATTCACCCACTCAAAGAGTGGAGCTTAGACTGGACTTAAAGTCATACTCATACGAAAACTCTTTGGAGGATCTCAATAATTTTGATTTTGCTCCATACTTTCAGCATCAGGAAAATGTGGTAGGTAAGGAAATTCTTAACACCATAAATCAATTTGACACCATGGCAAAGACGGTTCGAATAATAAAATAAAATCACTGATTGACGTTTTATAGTTTTGGCATGGTTTTGGTTTCTTTTTAAAAATTGCTATACTAAGGGATCGTCCGTAAATTGCTTCTTGATATTTACAGATACGTCCCTTTGTGGAGTACCACAAATTAATCATGTTTGTGGATACTCCCTAATGCAGGTGTTAGATATAAAGAGGAGGTGAAAGAATATGATAGTAAGTGGAGAGATGATTGAGGGGCCGCAGCCTCAACAAGGAGGAACGACGGAACAACCCTCAGTAGAAACGCCGGCAGGACCTTCAAGAGACCAGTCAACAGAACCAAATGTAAGGGAGAGGAGAGAAGGTGAATTACAGTGGGAAGGTGAGATTGTTGACAGAGTTATTAGATCTGGAGGAGATTCAAGTGCACTGCGTTAATACAGTATATTCAACTCCCGGGATTGGCATATTTTACCAACACAAGAGTTTAATTAGGCCAAGTTCTAAGGTTATTTATTAACCGTCTCGATATTAGATATGGTCTGTTTCGTCAGCTTCGGCTTCAGATTTTGTTCTATGTATCATACCATCTTTATGATGCGGCGGAGAATATACTGTATATAGTTTTAACTGTTTATTATTTGACGTATTTATGACATTATGCCTCGTACCGGCAGGGACGATAATAGCATCGCCGTCTTTGACAGAATGCTTTTCTCCGTTTATAAGAACTTTTCCGTTACCCTCTTCAATTCGTAAAAATTGGTCTACAATTTCGTGTACTTCTTCTCCTATTTCTTCATTTGGTTCTAAACACATAATTACCAATTGAGCATGTTGCCCGGTAAAAAGTACCTGTCTGAAATAAGTATTAGCTAACGTTAATTTTTCGATGTTTCCTATATATCCAGTCATATATTTTATAGTAGCACACATACGGCAGGAAAATACTTGTGCCAGGTGGAGCGTAAGTAATTAAAATAGATTATAAAATAAATGAACTAATCCCATAACCAAAAATTACTTTTAAACTTTCGCCTCTTTTCACACTTAACCCTAAACTATTAATTGCTTCTTTAGCCTCAGCCGCTATCGTTCTTTGGGGTGTATAGCAAACATCAACTACGCTGCTTACGCTGTCACCTTCCGTTATCTGAATTTCTATATTTCTAATTTGATAAAGATTGGATGGATTTCTCCAAATATATACTCTATATATTCTTTTTCCCTTAGGAATTACGATACCTACAAGGGATGGTGATGGTG
>MFJL01000028.1:0-231 GCA_001779195.1 Candidatus Gottesmanbacteria bacterium RIFCSPHIGHO2_02_FULL_39_11 | reverse complement strand
TCTATTATATCTGCTACTGGTACATTTTCTTCAATATTAAATTTTGCAATTTGTTTTGTACAGGACTTTTTTCCGCTTATTGTAGTATCAGCAATAATCTGGTTTATATACGCCCTTACATCCGTATAATAATTGATAATCCATAATCCGATTAAAAATAGGGAAAAAATGAAAAATAGGTACTTTATTCTCTTCATCAATTCATTATATTGACATCTTTAATGGTAATTC
>MFJL01000027.1:5600-9504 GCA_001779195.1 Candidatus Gottesmanbacteria bacterium RIFCSPHIGHO2_02_FULL_39_11 | reverse complement strand
TTTATCTTCAGCATTCTACTCAGTTTTAACTTATTAAAATTAGAACAGTGAATTAAGAATAAAGAAGTAAGAATTAAGAATCTTTTATTCATAATTCTAAATTCATAATTCGTAATTCTAATTCAAGTGCCAGCAAAAAAAGTAAAAACAGTCATCAAACTCAATCTTCCTGCAGGTTCTGCAACTCCGGCACCTCCTGTCGGTCCCGCCCTTGGTCAGCACGGACTTCCCATCATGGATTTCGTAAGGGCATATAATGACAAAACAGCAAAACTAAAAGGGCAGATTATCCCCGCAGTTATCACTGTCTATACCGACCGCACCTTCTCTTTTATCACCAAGCTTCCCCCCGTTTCCGAAATGATTAAGAAAAAGATGAACATAAAAGCCGGATCAGGTAAACCGGGACGGGAGTCAGCCGGAACGTTAACTCATAAAATGGTTGAGGAAATTGCCAAAGAAAAACTTCCGGATTTAAATACGGATGATTTGCCTCCCGCAATGAAAGTTGTCGAAGGGACGGCACGGAGTATGGGAATTAAAATAGAGGGTTAAAGGTATTAGGTTAAAGGTTAAAGAAAATATCTTTAACCTTTCAACTTTAACCTATCACCTAAACAATATGGGAAAAATAAAATCAGCAATCATTGGTGGAGAAGAAGAATTAGAGCTTCGAGATAAGAAGAACCGTCAGCGTGAAGAAAAGAAAAAAAGAGAAGCATCCGGTAAGGTTCATATCGCAGGATCCAAAGGCGGAGAAAAGACCAAAATAGTCGGCGCAACTTCTGAAGAAGAAATTGAAAAAATGGTCAAACTCGCCAAAGAGGCTGAGAGTATGGAAAAAGAGGGGGTTGAAACAAAGAGAAAAAGCGAAAAAGAGAAAGAGAGAAAACCACGCGTAAGAGGAAAAAGATATAAAGAAGCGCTTATCAAAATAGATCACGCCAAAAAGTATAAACTTGAGGAAGCTTTCAAGCTTTTAAGGGAAATTCATTTAGCTAAATTTGATGAATCCGTGGAGGTCCACCTCAATGTCGTTGAGAAGGGACTCCGGGGAATGGTATCTCTTCCTCATGGAACCGGTAAAAAAGTAAGAGTCGTTGTAGCCGATACGACAACCATTGATAAATTGGTTGCAGAGATTGAAAAGGGAATAATTAATTTTGACTCACTGGTTGCACATCCTCAGGTAATGGGAAAACTTGGGAAAGTTGCCAAATTCCTTGGACCCAAAGGCCTTATGCCCAATCCTAAAAACGGAACCATCTCCCCTACTCCTGAAAAAGTTGCGGAAAAGATAAAAGGAGGAGAAGCATCGTGGAAGACAGAATCAGATTTTCCTCTTATCCATCAGGTCATCGGAAAACTCTCTTTTGCTGATAAACAGCTTATTGAAAACTACCAAACTTTGGTAAAAGCAATTGGAGATGTAAAAATCCAGGCAGTCACCCTCAAATCCAGCATGAGTCCGGGGATAAAAATACAGATCGCCTGATATGCCGCGCCTACCAGAAATTCATCCAACATTTCGACCTGCCTTTTATTACGAACGTTCTGTCCGTTTTTTATGGCGAGAAACCACTCTTTTTTTTCCAAGCTCACCCGAAGAAGATGAATATATCCGGTCCCGTGGTTTTGCAGGAGCGGTAAAGATGTATAAAGCTGGATTTACAGACTACTGGCAAAATCCGGATAATAAAGATGAAGATACTGTATGTGTTGTATGTCATGATACCGTTTTCAACAAATCTCATACAAATTGGGTCCGTGCAAATTTAAATAAACACGGATTCACAAAAAAGAAGTTATGATTCCCTAATCCAAGCGGAAACTATGATTTCAAGTCTGTTGGAAAATGAATTCTCCAAACCACCCTTATATCCTCACCTGGATGTACTCCCATTTCGGAAAAATCCGTATGAATATTCTCTATCAGATCAATATTCCTGTGCACAGCAAGTCGGAGGACTAAAGACTCCGGTAGGCTGGACAGCTCTTTTAGGAGAAGAAAATAAATTTAAGCCGATTACTATAATTATGCCGGCATACCAGGAGCCGGATGCTGGATTGTATATTACTTCTTTGCTTGGAACCCTGAACCGGCCCGACTCAGTTCCTGTAGACTTTATCCTGGTATTAGACGGCCATGACGAAAAAACAAGAGCATCTACCCATTCCGTACTGCATGAAATGCTTGCACGACAGTATAAGGAAGACCGCAAAACTGGAATGACAAATCTTTCTTTACCATTTTTAGAGGGTCTAGCTCAAAGAATAGAATCCAACCGGAATAGAGCCTGCTGGAATAACATTACTTATACGGTCCTGGAGAAAGATCATAGCGGAAAAATCTCAACATTGAAAGCCGGAACCGAAATGTCCGATACGGATTTTGCTGTTTATGTGGATGCGGATGTCATATTGCACCCGGATGCAATTCCCCTTGTACATGCAGCACTCCTAAAGTTTCCTGAATTGAAATTGGCAACCGGGGTAGATTATCCTATATATGATTCCTCAAATAGGATAGCACGGGGAAGAGATGCTTTTATGGTACCTTCCCTATCGGTTCATCGGGTACACGGACAGCTTATGGGCATAAGAAGAGAAATGATGTCCCGATTGCCGGACGTGTGCATAAGAGAGGATTATTTTCTTGAACAGTATTTAGAAAAACAAAAACAACCCTGGGCCTGCATACAGGAAGCTGAAGTCTATTCGTTATCCCAAGATTCGTATACGGAAATCTCCCAAGTCAAATCCCGCATGGAGCGTGGTGAAAAACAAGTGCGGAATGCGTTAGGTCTGGATGAGCTATCCCATCCTAGTTACACTGGTATATTACCTTCGGAAAGCGAAATCCGAAGACTTGGACACATCTTCAGAGATCCGATACCGGGAGTATTATTCCTTAGTGTGAAGGGAATATCGGCAATAGAAGATAGAATGAGTCATATAATAGATCATAATCATAATGAAAAGGGAGACTGGGAACCAAATAAACAGACCAAAGTTTTTAATCGGATTCGCTCCTAGAGACCGCAGCATTCCCATTTTCATATTCGGAATCGACCGGATAAGTCCAACACCTTCTTCCGATGAGAAGTTCCGACAACCCGGATTTATGCTTTATTTTTGAGTCAGTTCATGTCGGAACCTATCAAACAGGTCCAAAACAGGGTCCGACCCTATTACTATAGGAAATTGACGAGCAGTGCTCAGAGGATTAATGTTAAATTAATGCCTGCTAAAAATACGATAAAAACCTATATCGAAAATGGATACTATCATGTCTACAACCGGGGAGTAGAAAAACGGAAAATTTTTTTAGACGACATGGATTATCGGATGTTTTTGCACTTTATCAAATATTACCTGTCTCCTCCGGATAAGAATGACGTCATTCAAAAATTTCACTCCCTGCGCCAACAAGTGAAACTTCTCGCTTTTTGTCTCATGCCTAATCATTATCATCTACTTTTGCTCCAGACTACTACTTCTGGGATGACTGAGTTTCTTCGTGCGATATGCACTAATTATGTGTGCTATTTTAACAAAAAGAACCAGCGGGTGGGTGGTCTTTTTCAGGGAAAATATAAAGCGGTACTGATCGATAATGATGAGTATCTTCTCCACCTCTCCCGTTACATTCATACAAATCCGTTGAAAAAGTATTCCGAATATCCTTACTCTAGTTATCCCTACTATCTCGGATATAAATCTGCCAATTGGTTGAATGTAAATCCCATTTTAGAGTACTTCTCTTCTCCTTCTTTTACACCACTTAAACCTTTTTCTACCTATCAGAAATTTGTTGAAGATAACCCAATAAATATTGAGAAGGAAGTTGGAATTTTAGCTTTGGAGTAATCCGTAAGAGGGTCCGACCCTATTACTATAGGCA
>MFJL01000027.1:5192-5517 GCA_001779195.1 Candidatus Gottesmanbacteria bacterium RIFCSPHIGHO2_02_FULL_39_11 | reverse complement strand
AACAAGTTCAGGATGACGGTTTAGAGATGACTTCTAGTGGTTCGACAACTTTATTTTGATGGGTTGCTCACCACTAATACTCAAGTAGGATTGAAATGGGAACCTATTATTTAAATTTAGTCGAAGCACTAGCTTTTTACAAACTCTTTTTCCTCACGCCAATACATATTCATCGCCACTCCTGCCTGGATAACTTGGTTTGCTGCGGAAGCGACATTTCTAAATATGGTGACAGGTGCTCCGGAACCTGGTACCAGAAGGAAAGGAAGATGACCTACCTCAGCAACAATACTAGGCGCAACAGAGGGTAGAATAATTCCGATAT
>MFJL01000027.1:0-5130 GCA_001779195.1 Candidatus Gottesmanbacteria bacterium RIFCSPHIGHO2_02_FULL_39_11 | reverse complement strand
ATTCATTTGTGCTCCTGCTAAAGCTGGTAGTGCCTGCGAAAACAATAATATTAAATCCCCGGGAATTATCAGTCCCGCTGTCAAAACAGCAGACTCTTTCAACTTCTTAATATTCTCCTTAGTCACATCCATTTTCTCCAAAAACTTCAATTTTTCTTCAAGAGGTTCATGGCTCGATAAAAACTTAAGAGATTGGTAAGCTAGTTCTAATCTATCATTCCATCTAAGTGTTTCAGGTTTATTTAAAATATCCTCAGTTTTATCCAGTTGAGGTCTAGCTTCATCTATAAGGGTGGAAAAAGCATACGCATCATCACCATACTGCCAGAGAATATGTGACCTTCCCTCCAGTGTATTAGCATTACTGCTATATATGTCATTTAATGCATTAAAAGCATAACTATAAAGATCTTCTCCTGAAGGAAGGTGACCTTCTCTGTGTTGTTTCTCAAGCTGTCTTTTCGAGTATTTATTAGCAATTTCTGAAAGTATTGTCGTTTTTCCTAGATAACTTTTAGCCCGTGCCGATGCAACTTGAGCTTCAGTAGGAGAGACTGTTTCTTTCGGCGAGGTCTTTGCACCACTAATTGGGTTAGATTTGATTGCTTCGAATATAGACATAAGGGGATTTATCTCTATTATATAGTATAAAAACTAGAGGGTGTTAAAAGTTTTTTCACCACGCATTATTTGACTAAATCCTTTTTCATCGGTATAATAGCCCATAGTATGTTATTGACTCGAGAACATCAGAGCAATTTGTCCAATTATATTGCCTCTCTTCCCTCAAAAGGCGGAGAAATATTCCATGGGACAAGTACCAAAGTAAGAGAATCTGCTCATTCTATGAAAGCTGAGTGGAATTCGTTTTGGAAAACTCACAGACGGATCTTTGGAGCAGTAACTATTGCTATAACTTTAGCCGCAACATCCGGACTAACTTCTGCCTGCACCTGTACCGGAGATTCATGCGACACTACGGACACTTCTAATCCAAACAAACCGCAGGTACAAACTCAAGAACAATGTATGACTTTCGACTACTCAGTAACAGGGCCATATGTAGGTCCAAATGGGAATGACTCTCACCTGACTGGCGGAGGACCTCCTTATCATGAAATTAGCCACGAATTGTTAGACAGTACCCCCGGAAAAGAGAATACATATGCTGTCAAAATGTGCCGTACTATCGGAGCCCAATAAATTCCCTTTTGATTTTCCGAATTCCGGGGAGTATAGTACGGGTGTTATTATAAAATATATGAGATCTCGAATAGAAAATATAAATTGTCAACCGCTACATTTCTTTACATCAGCAAATAGCATTGGTACCAATTTAGGAGATCCTTCAGAAGCAGAAGATCTAAAAAAAATAGTTGAAGGTGGAGGCTTTCTAAGAAGAAGAGGAGTCCGCAGAGCTATACACGAAAATATTCTAAGCGACGGATGCTATACAGTTTTTTTCGAGCATTCTGGTTCTGATGATCAACGGAGAGCTGAAAAACATCTTCAAGCGATGGGTCATGAAAACAACTCAAATAAAAAAAATTAACCCACCTCTATCTTAAATTTAGATTAAATCCCATAAGATATATCTACATTAGGCGTTGCTTGCTTGAGAGATTTACGATACCCTATCTTGTCCGGTGTCTCTCAATCTGACACAGATTCTATTTTTAAATTATAACTATCACAGCAACCAGAGCCTCTCTTGCCTTTTTATGTATGATTACACTTTATTATTAATAAGTATAAATTATGAAAGAAATTATAAACCATCCACCGGAAAAACCAACTGCATATCGTTATGTTATGGACACCACAGGAAAACATATTGCATATTTGATTGGTTCAAGAGTAACTATTTATGATAGAACATATGATCCAGAAGGTTGTAGACTTAAAAAATTTGAAGAAGAACATAAAATCATCGATAACCCACCAATAGTTAATGAAGCGATAATTGGAATAAGACAAATTTGATATAGAGAAAGAACCTGCCGGCAGGCAGACAGGAATGTTTTAAAACATTTTCTGTAAAACTATCCTATCTATTTTTATCGCAGTTTTTCACAATTGTGAATTTTTGGGATAAAAATAATATCTCCGCCTATATTTTTAAGTTGCTTAAGGGACTTGTTACCTGGGGAACTTAGGTTGCTTAGGATTTAATATTGCCAACTCTGCGTATCTGTGATATTATACTTTTATTCCAAAGACCGCGGGCTCTTCGCAAAAGATAAGACCTGCAGAGGAAAAGAGAGTATTTAGTATTAAGTATATAGTATTTAGGGAGTTTGGATTTTCCCTATATACTAAATACTGGATACTATATACTTCTATAAAACCTCGAAAGAGGTTTTTTTATTGAAAATTATTAAAATATCGTCCATTGAGCATTGCTCATTGTACACTCACCAATTATGCCTACACAAAAAAAACAGGATGAAGTTAAAGCTCTCGTCCTCAATCTTGAAAAAAGTAAAGCCGTATTTCTTACAGATTACCGGGGGCTTACCCACAAACAACTGGAAACGTTGCGAAGATCTCTCAAAAAAGTGAACGCAAAATTCGTCGTTTCCAAAAATACTCTTTTAAAAATCGCGTTGAAGGAAGGTTTAAAACTTGATGCTGCCGCAACAGAACAGTTTGAGAAAGAATTGAATAGAGAAACTGCTTCCCTTCTCTCTTTTGGAGATGCCATTGCGGCAATTAAAGCCTTTTCTGATTTTGCCAAAATCTCACAGCTTCCTAAAGTGAAGGTGGGAGTTTTTGAGGGAAAGATGACAAGTGCCTCAGACTTTGCAAAGCTGGCTAGTCTTCCCGGACGGGAACAGCTCCTGTCAAATCTTGCAGCTGGACTTATCGGCCCTCTCTATGGACTTCACCGGGCAGCACAATGGAACATGCAGACGCTGGTTATTGCGCTTAATAATGTAAAGGAAAAGAAGACAAACTAAAAAATGTCATTCCCGCGTTTACCCTGAAAAGTTCGCTTTTTAGGGAAAGCGGGAATCCATGGATCCCCGATCAGGTCGGGGATGACAAAAGAAAACTTATAAATATTACAAAATTATTTGAAAGGCAAAATCTATGGCAAAACTTACCAAAGATGACATGTTAAAAGCAGTTGAAGAGATGACCGTCCTTGAGCTTTCTGAGTTTGTAAAAGCTCTTGAGGAAAAATTCGGAGTAAGCGCAGCTCCTATGGCAGTTGCCCAAGCTCCCGTAGCGGGAGTAGCAGGCGGTGAAGCAGCTCCTGAACAGACTACGTTTAACGTAGTACTCAAAGCTGCGGGTACAAATAAAATTTCCGTTATCAAGGCAGTACGGGAACTGGTTCCAACTCTCGGACTTCAGGAAGCAAAGACTCTCGTTGAGTCTGCTCCTAAGGATGTCTTAACCGGCGTCAACAAGAAAACGGCTGAAGAAGCCAAGACAAAACTTGCTGCAGCGGGAGCAACAGTAGAGTTGAAATAATGTGTGAATGTTACAATTTTACAATGTAACAATGTTACAATTTGAATTTAAGAATTCTTTTTTGAATTTGTAACAATTGCTCCTAAAATTGAACGTATTTGTTTACTTTCATTCAAACAAGCTTCTATTTCCGCAAGGGATAGAAGCTTTGTTTGATTTATAATAGACAACCAATAAATAGTTTCCCTTGCCTCCTTCAATGCAATTGTCATGCTTCTAATAAACTCTTTTTTGGAAGAAGCATCTTGAGCTTCTACTACGTTTGCTCCCACGGAAGTCCCGGAACGAATGACCTGATTCGCGATTGCATATCCTGCCGGAGTTTTGGGGATTTTACTTATCGTACTTACTATCAGGCAACCGAATTCAAAACATCTTTTTGTAATATCAAATTTTTGATTCAGCATTTTTTAAATTGTTAAATTGTAACATTGTGGAACTGTTTTATTTCTTTAAATTGTATCATTGTAAAATTGTAACATTGTTACATTTAAAGTCCTTGACTCCTTATAACATCCTCTGATATATTAGCAATGTAATTGTGATATAAGAATGTATATCGATTATCAAACGATTACTTTTCTTATATCAAACCCTGCTAATCTATTAACCAATATTTCAGTGAGGAGGGGCTTTTTATGTCAATGGGTGATCAATGGCCGGATCTTTTAACTGTCCGTGAAGTTGCAAAAATTTTAAGGGTATCCCCTCTTACCATCAAAAGGTGGGGCAAAAGAGGAAAACTTCCTGCCATTCGCATCAACTCACGAGGAGACCGTAGATATAAAAAAGAAGCTGTATTATGGTTATTAGGTATGCAGCAAAAAGACGAGGTCGCGTAAGACGATTACGATTTGTATACACCCTGACGGTGGGAAATTTTGTAGATAAGGATAATATTGTCTTCTATTGTATAGAGAATCCTGTACGGCCAGGCTTTAAGAGATCTCAGGTTCTCAAACTCTCCTTGAAGTTTCTTTCCAAGAAAGGGATCTGTCATCAAATCATCAAGCTTTTTTTGAATCTTAACATGTTCAGAGAAAGGTATTTTCTGAAGATTTTTGAGGGCATTTTTAGAAAACTCAAGCTTCATCTTTCCACTTTAGCATCTTTTTCACTTGTTCGTAAGAGTATCTCTTTTTGGATTTCATTGCCCGTTTTAATTCATTATACTCCTTAGGATCGGACATGATATCAATTGTCTCAAGCCACCCTTCAAATTCTTCTTTATCCATCAGAATAGCACTCCCCTTTCCCCGAAGTTGGATCTCATAGGCACCTTTACCCTTGGAGGTATTTTCCAGAAGCTCAAAGAGTTGGGCTCGTGCCTTACTTGCAGTAATGGTAGTAATATCAATAAATGGGTTCATGTGTTAAATGTACCATTAGTGGTACATGTATGTCAAGACGCGCAATGGTGAATATAACGGAGAGAAGAAGGAGATGTTTGTTGTTGCTCTTGTCGTTCACTACGTCCGGCTTCTCTTAATTCCCGTCCTAATTGACTTAGTTCTTCAGTACTTACTCACCATTCAAAGAAGCGTTGAGTAATAAGTTTTTTGTAACCATTCAGGATTTTCCAAAACTTGCAAATGAAGGGATATATTTGGTAGGCTGAATATCCTATGTTTATCCTGCCAAACTACGTAG
>MFJL01000026.1:72065-72671 GCA_001779195.1 Candidatus Gottesmanbacteria bacterium RIFCSPHIGHO2_02_FULL_39_11 | reverse complement strand
TCAGCTTAACGAAATTGACGGAGCAAAGGGACCGGATAAGTTTTTACCGCATCTTTTAGGACATGAAGCATCGGCGACCGTTTTGGAAACTGGAGAAGGAGTAATAACAGTTAAAAAAAATGATTTAGTAGTAATGCACTGGAGGAAATCAGATGGACTGCAGGCAACTCCCGCTAAGTATGTATGGGGTAAAAAGACAGTAAACGCAGGATGGGTGACAACGTTTCAGGAGTATGCGGTAGTTTCAGAAAACCGGGTGACACCAATCCCGTCTGATTTTAACAGAAAAATTGTTCCTCTTTTTGGATGTGCAGTAACATCTGCGTTTGGTGTAATTAATAATGATGCAAATGTCAAAATTGGAGAATCTGTTTTAGTTGTGGGATGCGGTGGTGTGGGCCTCAATATTATTCAAGGAGCTAAACTTACTTCCGCAAATCCTATTATCGGAATAGATATTCTGGATTCTAAACTGGTGATGGCGAAGGAATTTGGAGCTGATATGACTTTTAATTCTTCAAAAATAAAAGATTTAGAAAAAGAAGTTAAAAAAATAGTTGGAGGAAAAGGATTAGATATAGCTATTGATACTACGGGAATTCCCAG
>MFJL01000026.1:0-72051 GCA_001779195.1 Candidatus Gottesmanbacteria bacterium RIFCSPHIGHO2_02_FULL_39_11 | reverse complement strand
GCTATTCCATTACCCAACCGCAGGGGAAAGTAATATTGGTAGGTGTTCCTAAGAAGAGGAGTAATGTTTCCCTATACACCCTCCCCCTCCATTTTAAGAAAATATTAAAGGGATCTGAAGGGGGAGATAGTCTTCCTCATATAGATATTCCAAAATATATACGTTTGTATAGGGCGGGAAAATTAAAACTTGACAAGATTATTACTCATGAATTTTCCTTAGAGAAAATTAACGAGGCAATCCAATTAGTCAGAAGCGGGAGAGCGGGAAGAGTTGTTTTAAAAATATCTCCTTAAGTTACTCCCACATAATCGATCTTTGGATATACTTTTCTTATTTCATCCCAAAATTTATCTGAAAGCTTGGAGGAGAATATTCCGTACTGTCCCCGCTCTGAATGGCTGCAAAGTTTCCGTTCCCAAATCCGCATGACTTCCACCACTTCTTTTCCGACTGCGTTAAATTTTTCCATCCAGGCATCAGAATTAATTACATAATTATCATGAATTATTTTAAACGAATCAAAAAGTTCCTTATTTTCAGCGGTCATTTCCATGAAGAATTGTTTATATTTTGTCATACCATATTAGAATATCAATAATTAACTGTATTGACAAATTTTCCTATTCAGACTACTGTAAAACTATGGCTGCCCGGATAAAAATACTTATCTTTTTGGTTTTTTTTATCGTCGTCTCTTTTATATTTGTCCATACCTCCTTAGCCCTAACCCCTATTATATCCCCTACTGAAAGCGATTTTGCTCGGGATGTCCGAATGGGAATTGACCAAACCGCAAATGACCCAGCAGCCTCAACTCTTAAAAGTAATATTGAAGAAAACCAGATAGTTGAAGGAAAAATTTCAACAGGAAGCGATGTAGACGTTGTTGAAGTAATCCAATCTATGGATCAGAGCGATTTGAATGAAGATTTTACGCCCGCAGAAGAAATAACTCAAAATGATACGGAAGACACTATAGAAATCAAGCCTGGTTTAAACACAATAAATCCTACAGAAAAAATAACTTATTAATTATGGATAATACAAACTCAAATCAGCCGGAAAACATATCTGCTTCACCGCCCCCGATAAATCCAGAGCCTGTGGTAGCAACCGCGCAGACCCCCCCCATAGATATTCCCCCGGCAAACAAAACGAATAATTCGTATAAAACGTTTATTATTATCGGAATTATTCTTACCATTTTAGCAAGCGTAGGGATTGCAGGTACCGCAATTGCTACTTATATAACCAGAACAAAAAACGCTGAAAATCAGATAGTAAAAATAAAGACCATCCCAACAGCACCTCCTCAAAATACGATGGTTGATAACAGTGCCGTGCGTGCTCAGATGATAAAAGAAGTTGTTTTAACAGATGAAGATCCAACCCGTCCGGGAATTCCGGTTGAGAAGAAAACTGAATTTACCAAGAAAACCGAATCAATATACGCAACAGTTATTTTAAATAACCCGATTGTGGGGTCTAAAATTTCCTATGTGAGATATTTAAACTCAAACTACATGGATCACGGAACCATCATAGTTACAAAATCGGATTCAAAATATGTGCATTTTTCATTTACCCTTGCAAATCAAAAAGCATTTCAGCCGGTAGGATCTTATCTGTTGAAACTATATGTTGACGGGCAAGTTGTAAAGACGGCAGCTTTTACGGTAACCAACTAATACTATATGCTCGCTAAGGTTCTTTCGGCAGCAACTGTCGGACTTGATTCCATTCCCATCACCGTCGAAGTTGATATTAATACCAAAACTCTTCCTTCTTTTACCATCGTCGGTCTTCCGTCAAAATCAGTTGAAGAATCTAAAGAGCGGGTAAGAGCGGCGATTAAAAACAGCGGTGCTGAGTTTCCTTCTCACCGGATTACTGTCAATTTAGCTCCGGCTGATATCCCTAAAGAAGGTCCTGCTTTTGATTTACCGATTGCTCTGGGTATTTTAATTGCATCAGGACAGCTTCCTAAAAGTGTGGAAGATATTATCACGGTGGGGGAATTATCTCTGGACGGAAGTCTTCGGAATACCCAAGGGATTTTACCGGTTGCACTTTTAGTCAAACAAAAAAAGTACAAAGGAATTTTTTTGCCTTTCATAAATGCGCTGGAGGCTGCCGTTATTAAAAACATTTCTGTCTATCCGGTTCCTTCCCTTATTACCCTGTCTCATCACCTTTTAGGAGATAAAATTATTGATCCTCACCCCTATATTCCGTTTGATGAAATTTCACAAGATACAGGGGCAGAATTTGATTTATCAGATGTAAAAGGACAGGAAACTGCCAAGCGTGCGCTTGAGATATCAGCAGCCGGAGGACATAACCTTCACATGAGAGGGGTTCCCGGAGCGGGAAAGACGATGCTTGCCAGGTGTCTCCCGGGAATTTTACCTCATTTAACAGAAGATGAGGCACTCGAGGTGACAAAAATATATTCCATTACAGGAAATATTCCGGAGGGTGCATCCATTATTAAAACCCGTCCTTTTCGTGCTCCTCATCATACGGTATCCAGAATGGGTTTAATCGGAGGAGGAACTCATCCCCTTCCCGGTGAAATATCACTTGCTCACAGGGGTGTTCTTTTTATGGATGAATTTCCTGAATTTCCCAGAAGCGTTTTGGAGGCTATGAGACAGCCGATCGAAGATGGAATTGTCACTATTTCACGGGCTGCAGGAACTATTACGTATCCGGCTAAGTTTGTTTTAATTGCTGCCAGCAACCCCTGTCCCTGCGGGTATTATCAGGATCCGGTTAAAAAATGCAGGTGTTTACCCGGACAAGTTGCTAATTATAGAAAGCGGATATCCGGGCCTATTATGGACAGGATTGATTTGCATATAGAACTTTCAGCAGTTGAAATGGATAAATTGACAAGTGCTAGTATGGGAGAATCTTCTCAGTCTATTCAAGGTAGAGTTCAAAAAGCGCGTGATTTACAGACCAGCAGGTATAACAACATAAAAGCGGTATGCAACAGTGATCTTAATTCCAAACAGGTTAAAGAATTTATTCCCCTTTCTAATGAATGTTTACAGTTACTGCAGCAGGCGGTATGTACCCTGCATATATCGGCCCGCAGTTATTACCGAACCATAAAAGTAGCACAGACTATTGCAGATTTGGAAGAATGTGGGAAAATTACTCCAACTCACGTTGCTGAAGCCCTTCAGTATCGATATCAGGATAAAGAATAAAATTCATCAATTGTAAGTTATTAGTTATAAGTTGTAAGGTAGTGATACTTATGGTTAATAAATTAAGGACTCTATTTTTCTTTCTGTTGATTTTTTTTATTTTTCCGCAAACTGCTCATGCTTCCGAACTGCCGGTTGTTATCATCAATCAAGTACGGGGAGATGAAGTCTGCTGTCAAAAGGGAAATTCACAATTAACTGATGGCATACGTAACGATGAAAGCCTAAAAAATATTCCGATGGGATGGGCTTTACGATATGATGCAATGAAAAATGGTCAAATGGTCAAATGGTCAAATAGTCAAAACGATTTAGGACTTCTCTTGGAGATTACTCCACAACTGGCATCAGAGAGTGGAGTTGCTTATCGTGGAAAAATGGACGGTTCGGATTGGTATCAGGCAAAAAATTCTATGCTTATTGGGTACACACAGGATGAAAGAAAAAAAATGATTGATAAAATTATGAATGAGTTTTATTCTGCATTTAATTATTATCCGAAGTTTACGGTTTCCTGGATGATTGACGGATGGTCGTTAAATTATCTCGAAAAAAAATATTTAGTGAAGCTTCATGAAATCACAAAAGAGCAGTTTGAAACAGATTCCTATACGTTAGACGGAGGCCTGTTTAATGCCGGATATTATCCGTCAGTAAATTATCCTCTTATGCCGGGTACTGATAATAATAAATTAAATATAGTCATAGTAAGGCAGACTATCAGTGATTTACTCAAAAATTACGGTTCGCAGCAAACGTACTATACATCTCAACCAAATGATTATTTGTCAGATCCTCAAAAAAAAGGAACAGAATATTTTAATTCCCTGTTAAGCCAACTTGAAGAACAAAGCGCAAAACAGAAGGTTGCTATTCTCGGTTTTGAAAACTCCTATGATTGGTCTAAATACGGAAATGAGTATTTAAATCAAATCCGTGAAATAAAAAAACAGTCAGATAGTAAAAAAATAACCGTATTAAATCCAAGCCAATACGCCGATTCTTTCCTTAAAACAAACTCTCAAAATAAACCATTCTATTTTTCATATCAGTTTACCAATAGTGCGACAACGGGTGTGCTGTGGTATTTCGGAAAAACATACCGAGTGCGCATATTGTTAAGAGAAAACGATTTAGTGTTAGACGATATACGCTTATTTAATCAGTCGCCCGATCCCTATAATATAGACCCTTCACGGTTTGATTTTGCATACTGGATTATCCCTTATGTCTGGAATGGATCACAAATGTACCGGGTATCGGATCAGCAGATACAGGGCCTTAAAAAAAGTAAGATAGAAGGAAACAGTGTGTCAGATTTATATACCGATCCTTTTGGAATTATCATACCCAGATCTAAATTTAAAATAGAGGGAGACGACCAAAACCTTTCCTTATCTTTTTCAAAAGACCAAACCATTAATTTTAAACCCGAAAACTTTACCATCAGTAATACTATTTCGGCAAAATTTCCCTCTCCCATAAATACTTATTTATCCGATTTATTTTATAATACCAAGAGTAATTCTTTTTATTTTAAAAATCACCCGTCCTTTCATATTGAATCTAATAAAAATTCAGTTAATATCGGATGGAAAATAGAAAAGATTTTTGTACCTCTTTTGAATCTTTTAAAAGATACTGACCAAATTACCCTGACTCCGCAAACTTCCCTGCAAAACTTGGAAGAACTAAATCCTATTTTTCAACCGGATAAAGCAAACCTGGAAGTTGATTCTTATAAATCTATTTTTTATTGGAATAATAAAAAAGCAATAGCGGGAAGAAATCCTATCCGGCTTTTTATTTTGCCTTTAAATGTATACGGAAGAACAACGCCCGTTGCTAGTATCTCCGTTAATCTGTCCCCTGAAATTGAAAATATAAAAGTCGACTATCCTTCTGACTACTCATATCGGGTAACTCCGTGGTTTGTAGATATATCAGGTAGCAAGCCTTTTAAAACTCAGGTAAGTATAGTGATAAACGGAATAGAAATGGTCTCGAATGTTCCGGTTGAGATGGTTCTCGACTGCAGTAAAAAAGCAGTTTACTGTATAACACATCCGGGGGAAGGGCTTAATTATTTTCTTGCGCGTCTGGATGAACTTAAAAGAATCCTTCACTAAAAAAAGAGAAATTCTTGACATTTGAAGCTTCCTTTTGATAGAATCTAACAATTATGATAAATAGCAGCTTTTCAATTATTGTCCTTAACCTTATTGTCCCTCTATGGGGGCTAAAGGTTGAGAGGACCTGAAAAGCTTCCAAATAGAATATTGAATTAACCTCTCCAAGTGAGAGGTTTTTGCGTTATATAGTAAGAAAATACGAAGCATGAAATACGAAATTCGAAACAATATCGAAATTCTAAAAGAAGAAAATTCTAAACATTTTGAAAATTTGGAATTTTAATAATTAGAATTTATTTCGGATTTCGATATTCGGATTTCGAATTTATATGAAGTCATATCTTAAATTCAGAAGTTATCTGACAACGGAAGGGAATGAGAGGGCGCCGAATCGTGCCATGCTTAGAGCTGTTGGATTTACAGATCTCGATTTTAAAAAACCCATGATAGGTGTTGCGTCAACGTGGGCTGAAGTTACGCCCTGCAACAGCCATATTGATGTGCTCGCTCGTGAAGTTAAACAAGGCGTGAAAATAGGGGGCGGGGCTCCTCAGATTTTTAATACCATAACTGTCTCTGACGGAATCGGAATGGGACACTGGGGGATGAAATATTCTCTGCCTTCGCGGGAAATTATTGCAGATTCAATTGAGACTGTTGCAAAAGCCCAAAATTACGATGGGCTTGTCGCAATCGGCGGATGCGATAAAAATCAGCCCGGTTGCCTCATGGCTATGGGTAGAATTAATATTCCATCTATATTTGTTTACGGCGGAACCATACTTCCTGGGGAGTGTCATGGAAAGAAAGTAGATATTGTATCCATTTTTGAAGCTGTAGGAAAATATAATGCGGGAAAAATTTCCAAAGATGAATTTAAATGTATAGAGTGTAACGCGTGTCCGGGTCCGGGTGCATGCGGAGGAATGTATACGGCCAACACAATGTCCTCAGCAATTGAATCTTTGGGTATGAGTTTACCGCAATCTTCATCCACTCCTGCAGTATATCCTGAAAAAAAAGAGGAATGTAAAAAAGCCGGCGAGCAGATTGTTACTCTGATTAAAAAAAAGATTACTCCAAAAATGATTATGACAAAAAAAGCATTTGAAAATGCAATTACTGTTGTGATGGCTCTCGGAGGATCAACCAATGCAGTGTTACATTTATTAGCCATGGCCCATGAAGTAGATATCAAGTTAACACTGGATGACTTTCAAAGAGTTGCATTAAAAACCCCCTATCTGGGAAATCTTAAACCTTCGGGGAAGTATGTGATGGCTGATTTATATAAAGTAGGAGGAGTACCAGCACTTATGAAGCAGTTATTACAAGCGGGTTTATTACACGGAGAGTGTTTGACAGTTACCGGAAAAACCATAAAAGAAAATTTAAAAGCTGTTTCCGACTTTAAAAAAGGGCAGGATGTTATTTCTTCCTTTGATAACCCAATGTATACTCATCCGCCAATGGCAATTCTTAACGGTAACTTAGCCCCTCGTGGAGCAATTACTAAACTTACCGGACTTAAATATTCCTATTTTAAGGGTCCTTCCCAAGTCTTTAACAGCGAAGAAGAAGCCATGGATGCTCTTATGAAAAATAAAATAAAAAAAGGATCAGTCCTTGTCATCCGGTACGAAGGACCCAAAGGCGGCCCCGGAATGAGAGAAATGTTATCGGTCACCTCCGCTGTAATGGGAAAAGGATTAGGAGAAGATATAGCATTAATAACAGACGGAAGATTCTCGGGAGGAACGCATGGGCATGTTGTAGGACATATTGCACCGGAGGCTGCAGTTGGCGGTCCGATTTCTTTAGTAAAAGACGGGGATGAAATAGAAATAGATGCAGAAAAAAAGAAAATATCACTACTGGTTTCAGAGAGAGAAATTTTAAAAAGAAAGAAAAACTTAAAATCGTTTAAACTGTCTGTTTCTAAGGGATGGTTAGCAAGGTATGCAAAGTTGGTAACGGGTGCTGAAAAAGGGGCGATACTTGTATGAAACTAACCGGCGCTGAAATACTTTGTGAATCACTATTAAAAGAAGGAGTTGAAGTAATATTCGGATATCCGGGAGGCGCGATTATGCCCGTTTATGATGCGCTCACCCGCTATCCAAAACTTCGCCATATTTTGGTTCGTCATGAACAGGGAGCAATCCATGCGGCTGAAGGATATGCTAGGTCTACCGGAAAACCTGCCGTGTGTCTGGTGACATCAGGACCGGGAGCAACCAATGTTGTTACCGGTCTTGCTGATGCGATACTTGATTCAGTTCCCGTTGTTGCCATAAGCGGACAGGTTCATTCACATCTGATTGGGGGAGATGCTTTTCAGGAAACGGATGTTGTAGGAATTACAGCGATGGTTACTAAGCATAATTATCTGATAATGAAAGCATCTGAAATTGCCGTGTCAGTTAAAGAAGCGTTTCATATATCCGGAACCGGAAGGCCCGGACCGGTTGTAATTGATATCACAAAAGACGCACAATTTGAAAAAATAGAATTTAACTATCCCGAAAAAATTAATTTACCCGGGTATAATCCTACAGTGAAAGGAAACATGCATCAGATAGAACGGGCGGCTGAATTTATAAACCAAAGCAGTAAGCCCTATATCTTTGCCGGACACGGTGTACTTATTTCTCATGCGGAAAAAGAACTTTTAGAGTTATCCGAAAAAGCCGCAATTCCGGTTGGAACCACACTTCACGGAATCAGCTGTATCAAAAGAGACCATCCTAATTATATCGGCTGGCTTGGGATGCATGGGAATTTGGCCCCCAATAAATGTGTAAATAAAGCCGATGTTGTTATTGCCCTTGGGATGCGATTTGATGATCGGGTAACTGGAAGACTAAATGATTATTTGCCCCATGCAACTATTATTCATGTAGATATTGATCCTGCGGAACTGGGTAAGAATGTAAAAGTCAGTGTACCTATTGTCGGAGACGTAAAAGAAGTACTGAAAAGTTTGCTTCCCCTCATCAAAGAATCTAAAGGAAGAAAAGAATGGTTTGACATGTTTAAAGATTATGACAAAGTGGAGTACGAAAAAGTGATCCGTCCTGAAATCTATCCTAGGAAAGGACCCTTAAAAATGAGTGAAATTGTAAAAAAACTTTCCGATATAACCCACGGAAAATCACGTATCGTTGCTGATGTCGGACAGCATCAGATGATTGCTTGCAGATATTATGAATATAAAAAACATGACAGTTTTGTCACAAGCGGGGGGTTGGGAACCATGGGTTTTGCACTTCCCGCCAGTATAGGTGTTAAAGTTGCAAAGCCTAATGATGAAGTATGGACAATTGTCGGAGACGGATCTTTCCAAATGACTATGCAGGAGATGGCAACGATTGCTCAGGAAAACCTGGATATAAAAATAATGCTTTTAAATAATAATTTTTTAGGAATGGTAAGACAATGGCAGCAGTTATTTTTTGATAAAAATTATTCATCCGTATCTTTGAAAAATCCTGACTTTATGAAATTATCAGAAGGATTCGGAATTCCATCAGAAAAAGTGACGGAAAGAAAAGATATAGAAGGCGCAATTAAACGGGCGAGAAAGCATAAAGGACCCTATCTTATTGAGTTTGTTGTTGAAAAAGAGCAGAATATTTTCCCGATGATTCCGCAGGGAGCATCGGTGGATGAAATTAGAATTGAATGAATAGTGTTCAATGTACAATGAACAATTAAGACTATGAAGCAAAATAAATTTTCTACATTAATCGTAACCGTTCAAAATAAACCGGGTGTTTTATACCGGATCTCAGGACTTATCCGAAAAAGAAGATTTAACATCGCTTCTCTTACGGTATCGGCAACTGAGGATCCTGACATGTCCCGATTTACAATCGTTGTTGAAGGAGATAAGGAAACGGTCGAAAAAATGGCAAAGCAGTTATACCGGATCATCGAAGTTATCAAGGTAAACGAACCGGAAGAAGATAGTATTGTTGCCAGAGAGCTTGGACTTATTAAAGTTTCAACTACAAAAACCGGAAGCAAGGGAGAAATTTCTTTAATTGCAGATCACTTCCGTGCAAAAGTAATTCAAGTCACGCCTGAATATATGATGCTTGAGATAACCGGAAACGAAGAAAAGATACAAGGATTTTATAAAAATATGAAGAAATATGGAGTGATGGAGTTCGTAAGAACCGGAAGGACGGCATTATTTAAGTAAGTTACTTAAGTGACTTAGAAGTCATCTCTAAACCGTCATCCTGAACTTGTTTCAGAGCCTGTCCTGAATTCGGTTCAGGAATCTTCTGAAGATGCTGAAATGAATTCAGCATGACAGAGATGTAAAGGTTTCGAGACTGCTTCTAGGTCACTTACAAAAATTTATGTCCAAAATAAAATTCGGAGATGAATTAGAAACCGTTATGACCCGGGAAGAATTTCCTTTAAAAAAGGCAAAGGAAGTCTTAAAAGGTGAAACCGTTGCGATAATCGGATATGGAGTCCAAGGACCTGCGCAGGCAATGAATTTGAGAGATAACGGAATTCATGTAATTATCGGACAGAGGTATCCATCTCCCTCCTGGGGTAAAGCCGTAAAAGACGGATGGAAAAAAGGGAAAAATTTATTTTCAATTGAAGAAGCGCTGGAAAAAGGCACCATTATCGCATATTTGTTATCCGATGCAGGACAAATGCAGTTATGGCCAGATGTTAAAAAATACTTAACCAAGGGAAAAGCCTTGTATTTTTCTCACGGATTTGGAATTACCTATAAGGAACAAACGAAAATTATTCCACCCATAGATATTGATGTAATTTTAGTTGCTCCGAAAGGCGCTGGAAGATCGGTTCGGACTAACTTTTTAGACGGAAGCGGAATAAACAGCAGTTTTGCGGTTTTTCAGGATGCAACCGGCCGTGCTAGAGAAAGAGTATTGGCTATGGGAATTGCAATAGGATCGGGGTTTTTATTTGAAACCAATTTTAAAAATGAAGTATACAGCGATCTGACCGGAGAGAGGGGAGTCTTAATGGGAGCGCTTGCCGGAATTATGGAAGCTCAGTACGAGACTCTTAGGAAAAAAGGACACACTCCCAGTGAAGCATTTAACGAAACGGTTGAAGAACTGACACAAAGTCTTATCCGAATGGTTGCAGAGAGTGGAATGGATTGGATGTACGCAAATTGTAGTACAACTGCTCAGCGGGGAGCACTGGATTGGAAGGGGAAGTTTAAAAAAGCGGTGATGCCGGTATTTAAAAAGTTATATCAGAGTGTCAAAGAGGGGAAAGAAACAGCACGGGTTCTTAAAGCAAACGCAACAAAAGATTACAAAGAAAAATTAAATAAAGAATTAAAAGAGATGTCAGAACTTGAAATTTGGAGAGCAGGAAGAATGGTTAGAAGCTTAAGACCGGAAAATTTAAAAAAATAATAATTGTCATCCCGGGCTTGTTTACTCGGAAAATTCGACAGAATTGTTCCGAGACCCGGGATCCATCGATGGATTCCCGCCTGCCCTAAAAAGCGAATTTTTCAGGGTAAACGCGGGAATGACAGAGAAAACATATGAATTACTATCTGCAGTGTGTCTCATGTAAAAAAAAGACGGATGAAAAAATGACCACCTCCCGGTGTCTTTCCTGCGGAGGTGCTTTAACTATTGAATATAATTTTGAGGAACTTAAAAATAAAATGAATCCGTATCTGTTGGAAAATGCAAAGCCCACGGTTATGAAGTACCTGGATTTTTATCCGTTTAAATCCAGGAAAAATTTAGTTTCTCTTAAAGAAGGCGGAACTCCCCTTATTCATGCAAAAAAACTGGGAATAAAACTTAAAAACGATCATATCTATATTAAGCATGAGGGACTTAATCCAACAGGTGCGTTTAAGGATCGGGGAAGTTTTGTCGAGATAAATAAAGCCAAAGAGCTTGGATTTACTTCTGTGTGTGTGGCTTCAACAGGCAATATGGCTGCATCTGTTGCTGCATTTTCCGCACAAGCGGGACTTGCCTGCTATGTCTTTATTCCTGAAAATACTCCCAAAGGAAAACTTGCTCAGACACTCTCCTATGGTGCAAAGGTGATTCAGGTAAGTAGCACCTATAATGAAGCAAGCGAGCTGTGTGAAAAAGTTGCCAAAAAATACAATTTTTATCTTGCAGGAGATTATGTTTTTAGACAGGAAGGTCAGAAATCAACCGGCTTTGAAATCATGGATCAAGTACCTGGCGGAAATGTAGACTGGATTATAGTTCCTATCGGCATGGGTACGCATCTTTCAGGAATTTATAAAGGAATATATGAGTACTATAGACTTGGACTTATTAAAAAAATGCCTAAAATTGTCGGAGTACAAGCTTCCGGTTGTCATTCCATTTATCCTGATAAAAATTCATACCAAGTCCGGCCGGTTCAAAAACCTCAGACTATCTGCGGAGCAATCGCATGCGGATTCCCAATTGATGCTCCGAAAGTGATTGAATCGTTAGTTAACACACACGGAACCATTACCGATGCCTCTGATGAAGAGGCACTTCTCGCACAAAAAAT
Organism: Candidatus Gottesmanbacteria bacterium RIFCSPHIGHO2_02_FULL_39_11; assembly: GCA_001779195.1. Lineage (GTDB taxonomy): Bacteria > Patescibacteriota > Microgenomatia > 2-02-FULL-39-11 > 2-02-FULL-39-11 > 2-02-FULL-39-11. The sequence continues at coordinate 60,152 of MFJL01000026.1, read as the reverse complement.
GCTTGCTCAAACTCAGGCTTTGTATATCGAGCCCAGCAGTGCAACAACCATTGTTGCTTTGGCAAAACTGCTAAAGACTAAAACTATCTCTAAAGATGATACGGTCGTGTGTGTGGCAACCGGTATAGGGCTTAAAGACCCTGCGGCAACTTTAAAAATTATGGCGGCACCTCCGACAATTGAACCGGATCTTAAAGAAGTAGAGCGGATTTTTTCCCAAAATTTGCTTTCCATGAAGACATCAGAAACTTCAGAAAAAGAGAAAAAGCTTCTGGATGAAAATTTTGATGAGAAAAAAATTTCGAAAATTATTCACCATGAATTTGACATACAATTATCACAAGACGACATAAAAAAAGTTGTAAAACAGGTAAACCATTTTGTAAAAGAGAAAGGAAAATCTCTGGGGAAAGCTGATTTGCAGACAATTCTTGAGACCATTTTTCAGCATCAGTCTCCCAATGATTATCTAAGTTTGGAAGACTTTACTCTTTCTGATTCTAAACACAGAAAAGCGTCTGTTTTTGTGACGGTTAAACTTAACGGAAAAATATATACAGCAAACGGTATCGGAGACGGGCCCGTGGATGCTGCGGTTTCTGCAATTAAATCAATTATTAATAAATATGACGGCATCTCTTTTCGTCTGAAAGACTTTCTTGTTGAGATTCCTACCTCAGGAAGCAACGCATCTGTTGTTGTGACTATGGTTTTGGTATCAAGTGACGGTACGGAAATTGTTGCAAAAGGAACATCTCCTGATATGATAGTTGCATCCATGGATGCATATGTAAGAGGGTATAATGAACTTTATTATCAGTTAAACAAGAAAGGTAAATAACATGATTCAAGAAATTATTACACCCAATGCACCACAAGCAATTGGCCCCTATTCCCAAGGGGTGGTTATAGGAGATCTGGTTTTTGTTTCAGGACAGATTCCCATAAACCCTAAAACAAAAGAAATAGTAAAGGGTGATATTTCAAAACAAACAAAACAAGTTTTGGAAAATATCAAATCGATTTTAGAAGATGCCGGCTCCGGCATGGAATCGGTACTTAAAACAACGGTTTATATGACTGATCTTTCGAAATTCTCTGATATGAATAAAGTTTATGAAACTTATTTTGAGAAGCCGTTCCCTGCTCGTGCAACGGTACAGGTTGCTGTTCTTCCGAAAGGATCGCCGATTGAAATTGAATGTATTGCGTATATTAAACGGATGAAGGATGAAGGATGTGATGGATGCGGAGGAGAATGCTGTTAAGTTAATTACAAATATTTAATATTTTGTCATTCCTGCGTTTACCCTGAAAATTCGCTTTTTAGGGCAGGCGGGAATCCAATCCTTAAAAAATCTTAGAATAAAACTTATTTATTAATGAGTGGATCCCCGATCTGGTCGGGGATGACATATTAACTTTATGACAAACAATTCAAAAATCTCTTTTCCCTATGTTTTTTTTAAAGGGAAAATAGTTCCGATTGGTGAAGCAAAGGTCAGTATTATGACAAACGCTCTTCAGTACGGGACGGGAATATTTGGAGGAATACGGGGGTATGTACAAGAAAATCCAAAATCCAAAATCCAAAATCCCAAAAAAGAAGTAGCGATTTTCAGAATTGCGGATCATTATCAAAGGTTTTTAAAGTCGCTCAATATTTTAAATAAGACCATTCCTTATTCTCATAAGAAATTGGTTGATATTACCATTGAACTTGCAAAGAAAAATGCACCGGATACAGATTGTTATTTCCGGCCCCTTGCTTATGCATCCAATTTAGGATTATCTCCTAACCTTCACGAAGCGGTCTTTGATTTTGCGATATACATGATCCCTCTGGGGGAGTACCTGCCGATACACAAAGGATTGAAACTGATGATTTCAAACTGGATACGGATTTCAGATGTGATGATTCCGGCACGGGCAAAAGTTACAGGAGCATATATTAACTCATCGTTGGCAAAAGGAGACGCTGAAAGCTTGGGATTTGATGACGCTCTAATGATGACATCAGAAGGCCACATTACTGAAGGATCTGCCGCAAATTTCTTTATGGTAAGGGATGGTGTGCTTATCACCCCATCTAACTATTCAGATATTTTAGAAGGAATTACCAGGCGTTCCATTATTCAGCTTGCCCGTGATCTTCATATTCCGGTTGAGGAACGGGAAGTAGATAGGAGTGAGGTATATATTTCAGATGAGTGTTTTCTGTCAGGAACCGGCGCGCAGGTGGCATGGATTTCAGAAGTTGACGGAAGGAAAATACGTGATGGTAAAATTGGACCCGTCACCGGAAAACTTCAGAAACTCTTTTTTGACATTGTGAGAGGGAGAAATAACAAATATAAAAATTGGCTAACGAAAATTTAAAGAAAATCAAAGACAATTTTTCTTAATTATTTCCCCGAATTCTTTTGTTCCTAAATAAGTTTCTTGTGAGGGTGCTGTATCTTTAGTTCTCTTCCCATCCTTAATCGTTTCTTTCACTGCGTTTTCAACTACTTGTGCTTCTTCTTCCATCTTAAAACTTAACCGCAACATCATGGCTGCGGATAAAATGGTACCCACGGGATTTGCTATATTTTTACCCGCGGCTTTATTAAACGCTCCATGGATAGGTTCGTAAAGCGCGTATTTTTCTCCGATGGATGCGGAAGGAAGAAGTCCTATTGAACCGGCTAGCACCGATGCCTCATCGGAGAGAATATCTCCGAACATATTTTCCGTCAGAATGACATCAAATTCAGAGGGACGTTTGATAATCTGCATGGAAGTATTGTCAACAAATAGATGATTTAACTCAACACCTGAATAATCCTGTGATATTTCATTTACCGTCTCTCTCCAAAGCCGTGAAGTTTCCAAAACGTTTGCTTTGTCAACAGATGTCACTTTTTTCTTTCTTTTTTTAGCAAGATCAAATGCTTTTTTTGCAATTCTCTTTATTTCATCTTTTGAATAAGTTAGGACATCGGATGCACTTTTACTGCTACTGAATCGTTTCTTTTCACCAAAATATATCCCGCCGGTCAATTCTCTGACGATAATAAAATCTACGTTTTTAAGCTTTTCATTTTTCAGAGGAGAAATATCAAAAAGTTCCGGGTAAATACTGACTGGTCTAATGTTTGCAAAAAGTTCCAAAGACTTTCTAAGACGTAAAATTCCCTGTTCCGGTCTTACTTTTGCCCGCGGGTCATTATCATATTTCGGATCCCCGATTGCCCCAAATAAAATTGCATCGGAAGTTCTGCAAATTTCTTCTGTCTCTTTTGGAAACGGATCACCTGTTTTATCAATTGCGGAAGCGCCGATTAATCCATATTTATACTCGAACATATGATTGAATTTTTTTGCAACGGCATTTAGTATGTTAATACTTTCTTCAATTATTTCAGGACCGATTCCGTCACCCGGTAAAACAGCTATGGTTTTTTGCATATCTTATGTCATCCTGAACTTGTTTCAGGATCTGAATATTTTTTAGATGATAATTAATTATTCACAAATCCTTTATGTTTATTTTCAAATTCTGAAATTTCTTTATCGAGTGTCAAAAGATACCCTAATTCATCTGTTCCATTTAACAAAAGCTGTTTCCGGAAAGGATCAATCGGGAATTTATATTTTTTTCCGTGTTTGGGAAGATGAATTTCCTCACTCTCCAAATTTACTTCGATAATGGTGGTGTGGTCTTTTTCAACCAATCCAAACAGTTCCAAAAGTTCGCTGTGTGCGATTTTGACAGGAATAAGGCCGTTTTTTAACGAGTTGTTGTAAAAAATGTCTCCAAACGAAGAAGAAATAACGGCATCAAATCCGTAATCCAGTGTTGCCCACACAGCATGCTCGCGGGAACTTCCGATTCCGAAGTTTTTTCCTGCCAAAAGTATTTTGGCCCCTTTATGCTTAGAAGAATGAAAAACGGAATCTTTATCCTCCCGCCATGCATGGAAGAAAAACTCCCCGATTCCTTCCCGCACTGTGGTTTTAAGAAATTTAGCAGGGATAATTTGGTCTGTGTCGATGTTCTCGTGTTTTAATGGGAGAGTATGAGAAGTGATTTTGTGAATTTTTTTCATATATATTATTTGTCATCCCGGACTTGATCCGGGATCCAGGATGGATTCCCGCCTTCCCTAAAAAGCGAACTTTTCAGGGTAAACGTGGGAATGACAGTATGTTTATAAATAATTTCTCACATCAACAATTTTTCCTTCTATTGCTGAAATTGCAGCGGTTAGAGGACTTGCCAAAAAAGTGCGGGCTCCCGGGCCCTGGCGGCCTTGAAAATTTCTATTACTTGTCGAAACACAGTATTTTCCTGCCGGAATTTTATCTTCGTTCATCCCCAGACAGGCTGAGCATCCCGCTCCTCTCCAGTCAAATCCGGCACTTATAAATATTTTGTCTAAGCCCTCTTCCTCAGCCATTTTTTTTACATGCCGGGATCCCGGTACCACAAAAGCATAAACTCCTGATTTTACTTTTTTTCCTTTTATTAAGTTTGTAACTTCACGAAGATCGGATAGTCTAGAGTTCGTACAGCTTCCAATAAACACATAATCTATAGGAAAATTATTTAAAGATGTTCCGGGTTTAATCTGCATGTATTCCAAAGATTTGGTAAGTGTAATTTTTTCCTCAGGAGTTTTTAAATCGGAAAAATTTGGAATTTTTTCGCTTAATTTAATTCCTGTTGAAGGATCTGTTCCATATGTTACCAGCGGTTCAATTGTATTTCCATTAATTACAATTAATTTATCATATGCAGCCCCTTTATCTGTATGAAGACTTTTCCAATAATCTAAAGCTTTATCCCAATTTGTTCCATAGGGTGCAAACATTTTTCCTTTTATATAGTCAAATGTCTTTTGATCCGCAGCAACCATTCCTGCTTTTGCCCCTGCCTCGATACTCATATTGCATATGGTCATGCGTCCATCCATTGAAAGATTTCTTATTGCTTCTCCCGTGTATTCAATTGCATACCCGCTTCCGCCTTTAGTTCCGATATTTCTAATAATGGTCAGAATAATATCTTTAGCAGTTACACCACTCCCCAATTTTCCATCAATTTTTATTTCCATAGTCTTTAAGGGAGATTGGAGCAGACACTGAGTTGCTAAAACCTGTTCAACTTCCGTTGTTCCAATTCCGAATGCCAAAGTCCCAAATGCACCATGAGTGGACGTGTGGGAATCTCCGCAGACTATGGTTGCACCCGGCTGTGTAATTCCAAGTTCAGGTCCTATTACATGAACAATTCCCTGATGGGGACTATCCAGTCCATACAGGGGGATTTCAAATTCCTTACAGTTTTTTTCAAGCGCTTCAACTTGGAGGCGGGATAATTCATCCCGTATGTTTTTCTGATCGGATGTCGGGACATTATGATCGCATGTTGCAAAAGTTTTATCCCTCCGTCTTACTTTGATTCCGCGCTTTCTCAGTCCGTTAAACGCCTGGGGGGAAGTAACCTCATGCACCAGATGAGTATCGATATAGATTAAGAAAGTCTCATCATCTATTTTTTTGACGATATGAGAATCCCATAATTTTTGAAAAAGAGTTTTAGGCATAATCAGATAAATTTATTTATCGCATCTATATAAGATTTAGCTGCTGCAACGACGGTATCCGTATCAATACCCACGCCCCAAAAAAGTTCTTTATTATACTCAATTGCTACATTTACCCGGGCTTGCGCGTCTGTTCCCACACTTACTGCAGTAATCATAAATTCAGTAAGCTTGTATTTTTTCTTCACACAGTGATCAATTGCTTTAAAAGCGGCATCAATTCCTCCGTCTCCGGTTGCTGCTGACTCGTATTCTTTGTCCAGGATGGTAAGTTTGACCGAAGCGGTTGGAAGGTTTTGATTCCCTGAAATTGCATGTATCAAATCCAATTTTATTTTTTGCGGCTTGCCCTCCTGTTTTTCTCCTACCAACATACGGAGATCCTCATCATAAATTTCTTTTTTCCGGTCAGCGAGATTTAAAAAATCTTCATACAAACCGTTTAATTCATCCTGATTTAATTCAATTCCAAGTTCTCCCAACTTATGTCGGAGTGCAGCACGTCCTGATCGTGCCGTAAGTATAATTTGGGATGCATCCAGTCCTACGGTTTTCGGATCAATAATTTCATAGTTTTCGCGTCTCTTTAAAACTCCATCCTGATGTATTCCTGAGGAATGGGCAAATGCATTGGCTCCCACTATTGCTTTATTCGGCTGAATGGGAATTCCCATAATGCTTGATACCATTTTACTTGCCGGGGAAATCTCAGCAGTTTTAATATCGGTAAAGTAATCCGTTTTGTCTTTCCTGGTATAAAGAGCCATTACAACTTCCTCAAGAGATGTGTTTCCTGCTCTCTCTCCGATGCCGTTTATCGTAACCTCTACTTGTCTTGCTCCATTTGCCACTCCTGATAGCGTATTGGCAGTTGCCATACCCAGATCATTATGGCAGTGAACGGAAATAATTGCCTTGTCTATGTTTTCCACGTGATTAAAAAGATACTTTATTTTTTCTCCGAATTCCTCAGGAAAACAATATCCGGTAGTATCCGGAATATTTACAACGGTTGCACCGGCTTTAATAACTTCATACACCATTTTGGCTAAAAATCCATTATCAGCCCGTCCTGCATCTTCCGCATAAAATTCAACATCATCTACACATTTTTTAGCGTACTTTACAGCTTCTATGCCTTGTTCAAGTATTTTTTCTCTAGTACTTTTAAATTTAAATTCGATGTGAACATCCGATGCTCCGATACCGGTATGAATCCGGGGATGTTTACAATATTTAAGCGCCTCAGCTGCACGGTCGATATCTCCTTTTATAGCCCGTGTCAGTCCGCATACGACTACGTCTTTTACTGCTTTTCCGATCTCAACAACCGATTGGAAGTCTCCCGGAGATGAGATAGGGAACCCGGCCTCAATAATATCCACTCCCAGTTTCTCAAGTTGTTTTGCCAAAATTACTTTTTGGGCAGTATTTAATTTGGCTCCGGGGGTTTGTTCACCGTCTCTTAGGGTGGTGTCAAAGATGTAAATTTTTTGTTTCATAAGGTAATATCCGCCTTCGCCAAGGCTTCGGCGGATTATGCATCCGTAAACCGCTTCTTCGTCAAACTCAGAATCGGCAACGGCTGCATAAAAAAATCTCTCTTTCGAGAGACTTATTCTAAAACTTTGGCTCTCTCAAACCCCATTAAATGCCTCCAAGAAGGAGGAGATTTAAAAGGTTTGAAAGAGAATTTGTAATCACACTATAGAAAATATATCTTCTTTTGCGGCTTTTGTCAAATTTTTTTTATCGAATTACCTGATCAAAGCAGTATAATGATTGGAATGCTATACTGACTTTGTATGGCAGATGATGCTACAGTTCCTCCTTTGGGAAATTCACGCACGTCTTTTGGCGACATCCTTAATAAACTTAAAGACGTGAAAGTTTCTATTCCTGAGTTCCTACCTACTCAACCCAACCCTCCTGTTCAAAACCTTCCGCAGGAACCTTCCATTCCGTCTTCTCCAGTTGAGTCTCCGTCGAGTGCTTCTCCGGTTCCCGTTAGTCCTCCTCCTATTCAAGTTGAACCTTCAAAGCCTGTCGAGATTCGACCTCTTCCTGCTTCTCCTGTTCCCAACCAATCCGTTGAACCCGGCCCAAAATCTGATTCCATTCCGGCCGATCAGCCTTCTGATCCTTCCACAAATGCCGATCGGCCAGATTCCACCAAAATGGCCGATCCGGTGAGCGAAAGTGGCCGGGAGGAGAGTACCAATCCGGCCGATCATCCCGTAGAGTCTTCTACCAATGTGGCCGATACTATAGACGAACCTGGCCGATTGCCGCAGACGAATCCGGCCGATCAGATAGGTTCATCTGACAAGCATGCTATTGAAGATCAAGTGAAAGAAGGGATCAAGAGAAATGCTTTTGAAAAATTAAACCATGCAAACCAGGAACGTGCCCGGCGAAGGATGATTCGCATGAATAAGATTGTTGACTATGTCAAAGTAAAAGGAAAAGTCACCAATAAAGAGGTTCGGACTTTTCTTCACGTGAGCCAAAGTGCCGCAACCGACTATTTAACAGAATTAGTTACGAAGGGACTATTAAAATTAGAGAAGAAAGCAAGAATATCGTTTTATCACTTTTAATTCTCACCCTATTTATTAATTTGCTCATTCCTTTTATTTTGAATTGCAAGACTTACTCTGGTTAGAATCATTGCAGATTTATAACCTAGTGCAAATATTTTATCCCAATAGGGTAGATGATCATGCAAAATTGCCGCAAGTTTTGCATCCATTCCCACCAAAACCCGTTCATCTGTTATATCTCCTTCTGCAATTTGGTAAATTACTTCTGCGACATTTCGGGGATTGTTTCCAAAGACTTTTCTCCACCAGTCATTTAATGTTTGTATTTGATATGACTCTTCTTCATCACTTCCCGGAGTCCATAGTCCCGGATCGATATTTGTTTTCGTATTTCCCGGTTGCAAAGCAACAACTCTAATACCATTTTCTCTTTCTACCTGTGAAATCCTTCTTGTGACTTTTGTTAATTTTGCTTTTAAATCAGCATAAGGAACATGATAGGGATCCTGTACATATTCTTTTGTTGAGGTAATATTTACTATAACCCCTGAACCTTGTTGCCTCATAACAGGTAAGATTAATCTCATTAATCTTAAAGGGGCCGTATAATTCGTTTCTAAGAGATCTTGATATTTTGAATTTGGTTTTCCATCTATATCATAATATGTTTCCACTCTGCCAACATTCAAAATTCCCGCTCCGTTTACAAGCACCTCTACACTGCTGTTTCTTTCCAGCACTTGTTGAACGAATTGAGATACTGCATCACGTTCTCTAACATCTAACAGAGTTGGTTTAACAGAAGAACTTCTGTCGTACAGTTGACAGACTAGCGGGTTTTTATCTACAGCATATACTTGATAATTTGGATTTTGAATAAAGCGTCTTATTGCTTCTTGGCCAATTCCGCTTGCTGCACCGGTTATTATTGCTATTTTATTTTCAAGCATTTCAAAAAATTATATTAGCTGAATTAGGATTAAATATATTATTGAATTCTTTTCTTCAATATCTTGGTTATCCTCCCAACTGAAACAAGGTTGCCCCGCAGACCGGGCATTTTCCTTTAAGAGCCGGACGCTTATTTTTCATTATAACTTTTTGTGCATTAGGATCATCCCGCTTTGTCTGACACCGGACACAGAAAATGAAGGGCATATGTTGTCATTCCGGGCTTGACCCGGAATCCAGTTAGTTAATTTCTGGATCCCTGCCTGCCGGCAGGCAGGCTGAATCAAGTTCAGGATGACGACTTACATAGTAAGTCGTGTTATTTGATAACAAAGAAGAATAAAATAAGTTGAAAAGCAACAGCCCCTACGGTAAAAAGTGAAATTTTTAAAAGGTCAGACTTGAGGTCAGCGTGTCCTGTCAGTATATTTACTTTTTCTGTGTTTTGTACACTTTGCGCTTCTGAAGAAGTTTTGGGAGCAGGTTTTATGTCTAAAGAATAAGCAGGCACGGCAGGAGAAATTAAAAGTTGCTTCTGTCTCCTTTTTTCTGCGAGGATTTTTTCTTTTCTGGTTTTTTGCGGCATAGCAGATTTGAGCCTATCATATTGACAGAACCTTGTAAAGTAATTTACAATCTCGAATACATAGTGTACTCATTTATGGAAAGTGTAATTCTTTTTGTATTAATCGGGTTAATCGTGGGATGGATGTCAGTACTGACTCTGAATTTGTATAAAATGATGAGTCATTACAGGACGCTTACGGGGGGAAATAATAAAAAAAATCTGCAGGAAATTTTAACTGAGATTTTAGGGCACGTAAATGAACATTCAACCCGGCAGGACTATTTTGAAAAAGAAGTAGACACTCTCAAAAAAGATACGAAATATCATATTCAGAAAATGGGCTTAGTCCGGTTTAATCCTTTTGCAAATACAGGAGGAGAACAGAGTTTTATCATTGCACTTCTGGATGGATACAACAGCGGACTGGTCATTACCTCTCTTCATAATAGAGGCAATACCAGGTGGTATATAAAAAGGGTAATGGATGGAAAAAGTGTGGATCATGAGTTATCTTCTGAAGAAAAAGAAGCAGTCAAACATGCCAGCATCTTAAAAGAAGGGTGGTCAAATACGCTTTTGGCCATGATGAAGTAAAGTCGGTTGTTGGTTATTAGTTGTCAGTTATTAGTTTTAAAAAGGAGAGAATTGTTTATGAATAAAAAGCTGTCCTATCTTATTGGTGGCTTAGGATTATATCTGGTTGTGACCGGAGTATCTTTTATGGGATTTAGCAGGGTAAATTCAGAGGGGCTTGCAGATATATCGGGCCTGGACGGAAAATCTCCTAAAACTTCTGTCTCTCCGACACCCAAATACAAAGTCGATCCATCTTTGCCCAAAACCGAAGAATGTCCCTTAAACGGTATGAAATATACCAAAAAGGAAGAAGAGGTATGGGCAACTAGGCGTCCTCTTGCCGTCATGATTGAAAATACGGAAGAGGCTAGACCTCAGTCGGGAATTTCCCGAGCTGACATTATTTACGAAGCACTGGCTGAAGGATGGATCACAAGACTTATGGGTGTTTTTTATTGCAATACACCCTTTGAAAATATTGAATTTGCTCCTGTGCGGTCAGCCCGTACCTATTATGTGGACTATGTTTCAGAGTATGACGCTTTATATAACCATGTAGGAGGAGCCGGGAGATGTCCGGATGATACCGTTGACCCGCGTGCAAAAGCACTGTGTCAAATCCAGAACTATCGCATAAAAGATATGGATCAGTTCGGCATCGGGTATCCTGACTGCTACAGAAATCCTGATAGATTAGACCATCCGGTGGCTACAGAGCATACCATGGTATGTTTCTCTGAAAATCTATATAAGATAGCCGAAAAAAGAGAGTGGACCAATGTAGATGACCGGGGAATTGCATGGGATAAAAACTTTACCCCATGGAAATTTATAGACGGTTCGCCAACGGATCAAAGTGCCGTAAATACGGTTAAAGTCCAGTTTAGCCAGGGGTATGAAAAATATGACGCGGAGTGGGATTATGACAAAGCTTCAAATAGTTACAAGAGAAAGACGGGAGGAGCGGCTCATCTTGATCTGACAACAAAGGAGCAACTCAGGGTTAAAAATGTAGTTGTTCAGCTTACTAAATTGACCGGGCCGGTGGATGAACACGGACATTTGCTGTACGGGACTATAGGAGGCGGCAAGGCACTTATTTTTAAGGACGGCAAACAAATTATGGGGACGTGGTCTAAAAAAAGCAGGATTGGACGGACCCAGTATTTTGGGCCGGATGGAAAAGAGATCGAATTTAACCGGGGCCTTATCTGGATTGAACTTATTCCAAATGAAAGCCAAGTGACATACCAATGAAATTTTAATTATTTAAAGGCCTGCCCGTATAGGAGTAATTATGCTACATGATCTAATTGTCTCGCGGGTGAGGGTCAAAATCCTCGAATTATTTTTCTCAAATCCTGAGACTATCTATCATGTCCGGGAGATTGTAAGACGGACGAGTGAGGAAATAAATGCGGTCCGCAGAGAACTTTCCCATCTTGAGAAAAAGGGGATCATGAGTAAGGAGCACCGGGCAAATCGGCTTTTTTATTCACTTCGAAAGGACTATTCCATTTATTACGATCTTTTAGAACTTATCGTAAAAACAACAGGAATGGGCGGAGAAATTATCAAAAATAAGCCCAAGCTGGGCAAAGTAAAGTTTGCCATGATAGCAGGAAAATTTGCCCGTAATTTAAAGAAAAACGCAAACGAGGTTGACCTCTTGTTGGTTGGTAAGGTAGTATTACCGGAAATAAATCAAATCGTAAGAGCTGAGGAGGTAAGGCGGGAAAAAGAGATTAATTACACGGTAATGAGTGAAGAAGAGTTTGAGTTTCGAAAAAATAGACGGGATCCTTTTGTTCTTGAAATTTTAAAAGGTTCCCGGATTATGGTAATAGGGGATGAAGAGGAATTGGTAAGATGAGACAAAATAAATTTCTTATCGGTATCATTTTTATCATTACCCTTTACGCGGTTCTTATTAACATCCCCAGTGTTCCTTTGAATATTCACGCCGGACCAATTAACATTAACCGTACTCTTCATCCTCTTGAATTTAATATTCATTTAGGGCCAATTAATATCGTAAAGTCATTTCCTCCTAAATTTGGTTTGGACCTCTCCGGAGGAACCCATCTGGTTTTAGAGGCTGATATGACCGGGGTTGCCGAAAGTGACAGGAAAAGTGCTTTTGATGCTGCTAAAACGGTTGTTGAAAGACGGGTAAATCTGTATGGTCTTACCGAGCCGGTTATTCAGCAGTCAAAAGTGGGAAACTCATACCGGATTATTGCAGAAATTCCGGGGGTGACTGATGTACACCAGGCGGTTGATCTTATCGGCAAAACTGCCCAACTGACTTTTCGGGAGGAAGCATCTGAAAGCGCCAAAGTAGCAACACCGTCAGGTCTGTTGGAAGTCTGGCCTAAAGAGACAAAACTGACAGGCAAACAGCTGAAAAAATCTGAAGTTACCTTTGATCCGAAAACAGGAGTTCCGCAGGTATCTTTGGAGTTTGATGAAGCCGGATCAAAGCTATTTTCAGACATTACTTCTCGAAACATAGGAAAGACACTGGCGATATTTTTGGATAACGAGCTTCTTTCAGCTCCGAACGTAAGCGAGAGAATCGACGGAGGAAAAGCGGTTATTAACGGAAGTTTTGGAGTAGATGAAGCAAAAAAACTCTCAATTGCCCTAAACGCAGGCGCGCTTCCCGTTCCTCTTAAGCCTATTGAAGAAAGAAACATCGGAGCAACTCTGGGACAGTCATCCATTGATAAAAGTTTACTAGCGGGCGGAATTGGGCTTACTATTATTGCTGTTTTTATGATCGTCCAGTACGGAATTTTAGGAATAGTCGCCGTTTGTGCACTGGTTATCTATACATTTCTAACTCTTGCTATATTTAAAATTATTCCGGTCACTCTGACTCTTGCAGGAATTGCCGGGTTTATTCTATCAGTTGGAATGGCGGTTGATGCCAATATTTTAATATTTGAGAGAATGAAAGAAGAGAGGGGATGGGGACACAGTTTTGTATCCGCGCTTAGATTGGGTTTTGACCGGGCATATCCGTCTATTCGGGATTCAAATGTATCCTCACTTCTGACATGCGGTATTTTGTATTACTTTGGGAGCGGAACCATAAGAGGCTTTGCAATCACTTTGGCAATCGGTATTTTAGTTTCACTTTTTAGCGCGGTTGTAATTACCAGAACGTTTTTAGGAATGATTTATAAGGATTAAATATGGTGTCATCCCGGGCTTGACCCGGGATCCACTCCTTAATAAATAAGTTTTATTATTAGTATTTTTATCTAAATGATTGGATTCCCGCCTTCGCGGGAATGACAAAAGCAAATCATGAATATCATCGGGAAAAAAACCCTCTATTTTATTATCTCCGGTCTTATTATTATTCCGGGTACTATTTCGCTTATCTTGTGGGGTCTTAGTCCTTCCATTGATTTTACCGGAGGAACTCTTCTTGAGTATCAGATAAAAAATCCGTCTCCTGGATTCTCAAAAGAAAAACTGAAAGATGTGATTGTAAAAAGCGGAGTAGAGGTAGCATCCGTTGCAGAGGCAGGTGATGATTCGTATTTACTGAGAATGAAACCGATTGACGTAAATAAAAGTCGGGAGATTCTATCCTCAGCTGAAAAAGAAATAGGGGGTACCGTTATTCAGAAAAAATACGAGACAGTTGGACCGAGTGTAGGTCAGGAAACGACACTCAATGCCGTTAAGGCAGTACTCGTTGCTTCTCTGTTTATCATTTTGTATATTGCCTGGTCGTTTCGCAAAATTCCCAAACCGTATTCCCCGATTGCATTCGGAGTATGCGCAGTAGTTGCCCTTATCCATGATGTTTTGGTTGTTGTCGGTCTATTTTCAATACTCGGACATTTCTTAAAAGTTGAAGTTGATAGTCTTTTTATAACAGCACTTCTGACTGTCATGGGATTTTCCGTACATGATACCATCGTTGTTTTTGACCGGGTCCGGGAAAATCTTCGTAAAATGCCGGAAGTACATTTTTCAGAAATAGTGAATTTCTCAATGAATCAGACACTCGTCCGTTCTCTTTCTACATCTTTGACTGTACTTCTCACTATTCTGGCACTCGTTCTTTTCGGAGGAGAGTCCATCCGGTGGTTTGCCGTAGCACTATTAATCGGTATACTATCGGGTACTTACTCATCCATATTTAACGCAGCACCATTATTAGTTTTGTGGGAAGAGAGGAAGAAAAAATAATGTCTCATCCAGTAGAAAGTTATGATCGTAGAAATGGTTTAGTACTTGATAGATCTTCTGTACCATATATATTTGCCGGTGGTACATTGTATACGGCTGATAAATGGGGATTTGGCACTGAGAGCCATATTGATATTGCTATACAAGAAGGCTTGTCTAAAGGAAAAATAGAAGTGTGTGGCAGATACGGAAAAAGCGGAGAAATATTTAGAGTAAATGGTGATGGAAGCCAAAGCCTATTAAGTGATGACCGATACTATGAATTTTATAGCGGTGATCCGGAGGATGTAAAACGATTTATAAGACGACTTGATGGTTTTCCCAGCGAGATGACAATTGAATAAAAGAACTAAGTTTTAAGCCGGAAGGTATTTGTAATCCGTTCCGTTTTAAATACTTTGAAGCCGGAAGGTATTTGTAACTCGTTCCGTTTTGATTTAGAAATGCTGATTGGATTGAATATATTTTAATAAAACTTCTCTTTCATTTTTCAACTCTCCTTTTTCCACTTTTTCAAAAATTTCATTCAGGATTTTTCCGACTTGAGGGCCGGGTTTTATATTTAATTCTTTCATCACATCATATCCGCTTATTTTTAAATCCTGCACGGAAAACGGAATAATCTGAACTTCAATGAGGCGTTTCTTAAAAAGTTCAAGTCGCCAGGAAGTTTCCCGTGCTCCTCCGCCTAGTCTGTCTCCGGTTCGAAGAGCTAACATGTTATCCATATTCTCAACTCCTACATTTCTTAGAATTCTTCGAAGGGCCGAATCCGTCTGTCTTTCATCAACGGTAAACTGATGAAATCTTACTAACCGGTAAATTTTTTCTCTGTCTTTTTTGGAAAAATGGAGACGATCCAGTATTCTTCTGACAATTCCCGCCCCCACTATTTCGTGATTATAAAAAGTAATTACTCCGTCAATTTCTTTGCGCGTCTGCGGTTTTCCGATGTCATGAAGAAGAGTTGCAAGCCGTACAATGGGATCTTTTGAGGGACAATTCCTGAGAGATTCAATAAGATGCGTCCCGACATCCAGGGTATGGTGTCTTTTAGGGCTTATCTGACCAACTCCAAAACAGATTACAAACTCGGGGATGATACTATCGAGAAGTGTGGAATTTTTTAAAACCATGATCCCGTCAGAGGGATAATCTGAGGAGAGTATTTTTATAAGTTCATCCCGTATTCTTTCCCCTGAAATTTTAGAAAGGAGGGGCGCGTTTTTTTTGATTGCATCAAAAGTACTCTCATCAATTGCAAATCCCAATTCCGTTGCAATGCGAACTGCCCGCATCATGCGAAGCGCATCCTCCTGAAATCTTTTTTGGGGATCTCCAACGGCTTTTACCAGTTTATTTTTCAGATCCTCCTGTCCGTTTAACGGATCAATAATAGACTTTCCATCATATACTATAGCATTTATTGTAAAATCTCTTCTCAAGAGGTCCTCTTGCAAAGAGCTTCCCCATGCTACGGAATCAGGATGACGTGAATCTGAATAATTCCTATCGGATCTAAACGTAGTTACTTCATATACGGACTCGGTATTTCCATCATTATCCTTAATGGGAATTCCGACTGTGCCAAAAGAATTATCATAGAACGAGTCAGGAAACAGTTTTTGAATCTCTTCGGGTTTTGCATTAGTTGTAAAATCCCAATCGTTTGAAAGTTTGCCAAGAAGCATATTTCTAACAGCTCCACCAACAGCATAGATTTCAAATCTAGAATGGCGAAATTGTTTTATTAAATCTTGTACTGATTGAGGAAGTGAATATGACATATTAATAGTATAATGACAAAATCTTGTATTATTGTACTATATCTCCTATGACAACGTGGAAACTGTTATCGCAAGAAGAAGTAACTTCACAAAATTTATTTTCGATTTTATTAAAAAATAGGAATATAGGGAAAAAAGATGAAGAAAGTTTTCTGCATCCTACATTAGAAAGCATTACGTTTCAGACAACCGGAATTGATAAAAAAGAAGCAGATATTGCGGTTGTAAGAATTAAAAAAGCAATTAAAAATCGGGAATCGATAGTTGTCTATACAGATTATGACGCGGATGGAGTTTCAGGAGGTGCCATTCTTTGGGAAACTCTTTATAAGTTAGGGGGGCATGTCATGCCGTATGTTCCTCACCGGGTACGTGAGGGGTATGGCTTATCAAAACTTGGAATTGAAAATATAAAGAAGGAATTTAATCCTGCACTTCTTATAACCGTTGATCACGGAATAACATCAGGAGAAAAAGTAGAGTATGCCAAACACTTAGGAATGGATGTAATTATTCTTGATCATCATTTAATACCTAAAAATCCTCCTAAGCCTTTTGCATTGGTTCATACCACCGGGTTGTGCGCATCCGGAATTTCCTGGTTTTTTTCAAATTACCTAAGATCTGTTGTTAAAGAAATTTCTTTTGAAGAATTGAAAAAAAATTATCTGGACTTGGCGGTTATTGGAACGGTTGCTGATCTGGTTCCTCTGACGGGTCCTAACCGGGCAATTGTAAAATTCGGACTGGAAAGATTAAATAATACAAAGCGTTTGGGTTTACTTGCCCTTATTGAACAATCAGGATTAAAAGATAAGGAAATAGATACTTATCACATAGGACACATCATTGCTCCGCGAATTAACGCCATGGGAAGGATTACCCACGCAATGGATGCGCTAAGGCTGTTATGCACAACAGATGGTAAACGTGCCCGTGAGCTGGCTCGCATATTGGGCTATACCAACACAAATCGTCAGGACTTGACCCGCGAATCAACGGATATTGCATTTGAGATGGTTAAAAAAGATGAGTCGATACTAATTATCAGCCATGAAGAATTTAATGAAGGAATAATCGGTTTGGTTGCAGGAAAACTTACGGAAAAATACAACAAGCCTTCAGTTGTAATGTCATTAGGAAAGGAATTTGCCAAAGCTTCGGCAAGATCAGTTGCGGGATTTAACATCGTTGAATTTTTTAGGGAGGAGATAGGTTGGTTTGTAGATGTAGGAGGACATCCTATGGCAGCAGGATTTACCGTCAAACTTGAAAATGTAGAGAAACTTCAAGAAGTTTTAGAGAAAAAAGCAAAGAAAATATTAAAGGGCAGAAAAATGGAAAAGGAAATACCGGTTGATGCCCAACTTCCCCTTTCCGCTTTAGATACTAAACTGTTAAAAACCGTTGAATTGTTAAAGCCCTTCGGGGTTGCAAATCCGGAGCCGGTGTTTCTTTCAAAAAATGCGGAAATAGTTGAAAAAAGGTTTGTAGGAAAAACAGGGAGCCATCTGAAAATAAAAATAAAAGATTCAAAAAATAATACTTACTATGAAGCAATGGGTTTTGGAATGGGGGAAAGGGTATCCGAGTTTATCGAAAATAACCATTTGGACATTGTATATAGGGTTTGCGAGAATGAGTGGAATGGAGAGAAAAAGTTGCAGTTGACGCTCATTGATGTTAAAGTTTCGAATTGAGTTGTCATCCTGATCCCCGTTCGCGGGGGGAAGGATCCCGTTGGGATTATGCAATCGGTCGGGATTCTTCGCTCCGCTCAGAATGACATATTCATTATATGCGCAAAATTCCCTCTACCATGGCTACTCAGCATCCGGACAATGCAGGACGTCCTCTTTGGAATTCCCGTGCTTATATATCAACCGGAACCGAACCCCGCGAGGCTTATTATTGTTTTAATAATCTCGGGATGGATGAATATAACTGGGACTGGGAGGGAAAGTTTGTGGATGAGGCCGTTGTTGACCGGCTTTTGCATAAATACTTTGATTATTTTAAAAGTCACTCTCTGGGCAAAGAAAAATTTCTGACATTCCGCATCCCTAATCCCCGGATTGAAAAGCAGTTCAGACTGGCACGAGCCTTTATGGTTATGATAACCAGTTCACAGTTGGCTGAAAGTCTGGGATTCTCAAGCCCGCCTATTTTTGAAACCATCCTCCCTCTTACTGAGACCGCTTCTGAGATTATGGACATTCAGGAAGCATTTCGTGAACTTGTCGCAATCGATCACAAACTGTTGAAAATGGAAGACTCCATTCAGCATATTGAAATTATTCCTCTTTTTGAGCAAGTAGAGCGCATATTTGAATCAAGCAACATCATAAAAAAATATATTTCACTCCATCTTAAAAAATTCGGCAAAAAACCCCAATACCTAAGACCCTATTGTGCCAGAAGCGATCCGGCATTAAATTCAGGACTGGTTGCAACAATGCTCGCAGTCAGATGCGCTTTATCAAATTTCTCATCTTTGGAGAGTGAAACCGGAGTAAAACTTTTCCCGATGCTGGGGACCGGCTCTCTTCCTTTTAGGGGAGGGGTAAATCCGTTAACTACTTCAGAAACCATTCAAAAATATCCGGGGGTAAGAACTCTCACAATTCAAAGTGCTTTTAGATATGATTATGCTGAGAAAAGAGTCAAGGAAGCAATTCACGAATTAAATAGGGAACTTCCCCATCTAAGTGCCGTCTCCGTTCCTAAGAAACTTGAAAATACTGCAAAAGAATCAGTTTCCTTTTTTGAAAAACCATATCGGGAAACGATTGAAAAAATTGCGCCGCTTATAAATATTCTGAGTAAACAGGTAGCAAAAAGGCGCGAACGGGTGCAGCATGTAGGATTGTTTGGATACAGCAGAGGAGTCGGAAAAGTGACATTACCCCGGGCAATTCCCTTTACTGCTTCTCTTTATTCCATAGGGATTCCGCCTGAGATTATAGGAACCGGGCGGGGACTACTAGATGCCAAAAAGAAAGGTGTACTTTCTGAAATTTTACATTTGTACCCCACACTTAAAAATGATATCATCCAGGCAGGTTATTTTTTCAATCAAAATACTCTTGAAAAGACTATAGGAAGCATAAAAAACTTAAACGGATTGCGAAAAGATATAGAAGGCATTGAAGAGATTTTTCATATTGAGTTAGGACCGAAAGAACCGTCTCATTTTGAACATAAAGAATTGACGGACACTATTTACGAGGATCGGCACCATAAAAAAGTCTCGGATCTTATAACCAGATCCGGAGTGCTTAGAAAAAGTTTAGGATAAGTTATGAAAAAAATATCCATTTCAAATCGGGGGCGCCAAACTCCTTCATCAGCTATTCGAAAACTTGTGCCATTTGCTGAGGAAGCAAAAAAGAAGGGAAGGACAGTTTATCATGTAAATATCGGGCAACCGGATCTTCCTACTCCTCCAGAAGTTTTTAAAGAGATTCATAGACTGAAGCTTACAACTTTGGAATACGCTCCGTCATTAGGATTTCCGGAAACCATTCATGCCTGGGGAGAATTTTACCGGTCAAAGCAGTATCCCATTGAAGATCACGATATTATAGTTACAGCAGGAGGATCTGAAGGGCTTATTTTTGCTTTCTTTACGGTGTGTGATCCGGGTGATGAGCTTTTGGTTTTTGACCCCTTTTACACAAGCTATGCCATCATTGCCCGTATGGGAGATATTGTTTTAAAACCTGTCATGACGCATGTAGAGGACGGATTTCACCTGCCGAAAAAAGAAATTATAGAGAGGGCAATCGGCAAAAAAACAAAAGGGATTGTAGTATGCAACCCAAATAATCCTACCGGGACTGTTTATACAGATGAGGAAGTAGAAACAATTGTTGAAATTGCAAAAGAACATAATTTATTTATTATTTCTGACGAAACGTATCAGGAAATTGTTTTTGATAATAAAAAAGTTCTTCCCTTTATATGTTTTTCTGAAATTCATAGCCAGTTAATTATTTGCGATTCAACATCTAAAAGATTTAATGCCTGCGGAGCAAGGATCGGCTGCGTTGCAAGTAAAAACAGCGAAGTTATGCAGGTGATGCTTCGTTTTGCACAATCGCGGTTATCGGTTGCAACCATTGAACAACTTGCAATGATTCCTGCATTTAAAAATTGGAAATCCTATACTGAAAAGATTAAAAAAGTATATCAAAGCAGAAGAGATACAATCGTTTCAGGTCTTTCAAAGATCACAGGTGCAAAATTCACTCCTCCTCAGGGAGCTTTTTATATCATTCCGAAGCTTCCAATTAGAGACAGCGACCGCTTTGCCCAATATTTACTCAAAGAATTCAGCGACAAAAATGAGACACTTATGGTTGCTCCGGCGACCGGATTTTATGCGAGCGGCGGAAAAGGAAAAGATGAGATACGGATTGCTTATGTTCTTAAAGAGAAAAGACTTGAAAGAGCAATGGAGCTTTTAGGAATGGCGATAAAGAAATATAACAAAATGTCATCCTGACCCCGCCCTGACGGGAGAAGGATCCATTGCGGGGATGACAAGAGTATTTATGAAACGAATATTAATTGCTGACTCAGTTCGAGAAGTTGGAAAAGAAGTAACTCTCATGGGATGGGTCGCGACCCGGCGTGATCATGGAAAAGTCATGTTTATAGATCTTCGCGACAGGAGCGGGTTTATCCAATGTGTAGGAGTCAACCTTAAAGAAAATATAACAACTGAGGATGTTGTGAAAATTGCCGGTTTGGTTAAAGAGAGACCTGTTAAAATGGTAAATCCTAAAATAGCAACCGGGAAAGTCGAAGTGGAGATAAAATCCCTTGAGATTGTATCAAAAGCAAAAGAATTACCGATTCCAATTGACGGCGATGGATACGATGTTAACGAAGAGTCGAGATTAAAATATCGATATCTGGATCTTCGAAGAGACAGACTTACTAAAAACATCAGACTTCGTTCTCAGTTTGTACAAAAGGTCCGCGAATTTCTTTTTTCAAAAGATTTTTGTGAAATTGAAACTCCTCTTTTGACTAAGTCAACTCCTGAAGGCTCGCGGGATTTTGTCGTACCTTCCCGACTTCAGCAGGGAAATTTCTACGCACTTCCTCAATCACCCCAGCAATATAAACAGCTTCTGATGGTAGCCGGATTTGAGAGATATTTCCAAATTGCACGGTGTCTGCGCGATGAAGATTTGCGCGCTGACCGGGGATTTGAACATACCCAAATTGATTTGGAAATGAGTTTTATAGAAAGGGAAGATGTGATGGAAATTTTGGAGGAAATGATTACGCAGGTTTTTGAAAGTTTTGACGTTAAAATAAAACAAAAACCATTTCCAGTACTTACCTATAAAGAAGCAATGGAAAAATTTGCAAGCGACAAATTCGATTTAAGAAATGAAGAAGAGAAGAAAAACGGAGTAAAAGCATTTGCATGGGTTGTAGATTTTCCATTTTTTGAAAAAGACAAAGAAGGAAAATGGACATTTACCCATAATCCGTTTTCAAAACCCAAAGATGAATTTATTAAGGACTTATTAAATAAGCGAAATATTGAAGGTATTCTTACAACTCAATATGATTTAGTCTGTAATGGGTTTGAAGTAGGAGGAGGAAGCACTAGAGCTCACCGTCCTGAGATTCTGGAAGCAGTTTTTGGAATACTGGGATACGAAAAAAAAGAAATATGGGAAAAATTCGGACACATGCTGGAGGCATTTTCCTATGGGGCGCCTCCTCACGGCGGATGCGCTTTTGGAGTTGAAAGATTAATTATGATGCTGGCTAATGAGCAATATTTGCGTGAAGTAGTTGCTTTTCCTCAGACATCAGGAGGAAGAACGTCCGTCATGGATGCTCCCAATCAGCTTTCTAGTGAACAGCTAAAAGAGTTGGGGATTAAAGTGATTAAAAATAGATAACAATTTGCTGCGCGAGAGAACCGGGAACCGGCTCCATATAAATGAATGAAAAAGATCAGCTCTAAATTAAAAAATCTCAAAAAGCACAAACAAAGAATTATTATATTTGTTCTTTTCCTCATTCTAATATCTCTTTTTCCTTCTCAAAATGTCTATTTTTATACCCCTCCTGAACTCATCGGATATGCTCTTCCTGAAAAATCAGTCTTGCCAGCTCCTCCTGCTATTCCTATAAATCAGACAAAAAATCCTCCTCCTCTACTTTCTGCTGCTGCAGTTCTGGTTAAAGATATTACATCCGGAGTCGTTTTGTATTCAAAAAATAAAAATGAACGGCTTGCTCCTGCTTCAACATCTAAAATTATGACCGCTCTTGTATCTCTCAACCATTACAAACTGGATGATGTTTTGACGGTTAAAACGGTAATTACTGAGGGAAAAACCATGGGACTCGTAAACAGTGAGAGGATGACTGCCGAAAACGTTCTATACGCGACACTTGTTGACTCAGCAAACGATGCTGCTTACACTCTGGCAGATAACTATCCGGGAGGAGTTGAAAATTTTGTTTCCGAGATGAACCGGGTTGCCAAGGAGATGGGGCTTAGTAATACCCATTTTCAAAACCCCGTCGGGTTTGATAATACCAACCAGTATACAACGGCATCAGAACTTGCACAAATGGCCTTAGTGGGTCTTAGAAATCCGGTATTTACCAAAATGGTCGGTACCAAAGAGATAACGGTTTCAGATGTAAATTACCAATATTTTCATGATTTAAAAAACGTAAATGAGCTATTGGGAAGGATTCCCGGCGTGTCAGGAGTTAAAACCGGATTTACCGAGGAAGGAGGAGAAATCCTGGTCTCAGAAGTAAAAAGAAATGATCATAGAGTTCTGATTGTCATTTTAAAAAGTGCCGACAGGTTTACAGAGACGCAACATCTGATGAATTGGATATTTGATAATTTTCAGTGGAAAGATATTAATTCAATTGTTCCGGAGAAACCGCGGGTACATACGCTACAAAATCATTATCTCCCTCAAATACATATACCGGCTGCAAGTATGGTTGTTCTTCCTCAGAATCATAGTAAGCCATATATATATCTCTGATGACGACTTTCTCGGGAGTATTATTTCCCATAGATATTACTGCTCCGTATCCGTCTTTTAAATCCTGCCATGCCTGAAGAGCTGTGCGTATACCGTATAAACTGTATGAGTCGTACGCAATAGGCCAAAAGGTATAAGAAATATTAAGAAAGCTGGTATTGATGTCAGGGGTAGGTATGTGAGTCAGATTTACCTGGCTTTCAAAAAATTGGGATGTCACTATTTTTAATCCGTCCAAATTAGGTCTGAAAAAATTCATTTTCACTCCCTGAATGGGATCAAAACGATCAGTGGCAGGTACAAGCTGTGTGCCGGTTGCATCTACTTTAAGATAATCGCTCTTTATATTTCCTAATAAAGTCGAATCAAATAACGGTGTGATAAAATTTCTGGCATCCTTCACCAGTTGATCTTTTCCTGTATTTGGCAAATTTTTAAAAAGATCAGGACTTTGAGCATAGTTGTATTTTATTTGGAAATTAAAAGTCACCACATCTATTTGTAAAGTACGTAAGGGATTATTAGGATCGGTGAATAAATATAACGTTTTGGACTGAGCAACGGGTTCATCTCTGAATCCTAAATTTCTTCCGAATGCACGTGCCCGGTCCAGAGAAAGGCTGGTATAAAGTCTTTCGGGAAATTTGTATACTTTTGCCGCGGTTGTTGATTCGGGAGGATGTCCTTCTATATTTTCCAAGGTGAGATTAATACCTGCCGTATTTTCAGCGGTAGTAAACTTGGGTGAGGGAAGCTGTCCGTATTCATTTTGAGGAAGGAGTATAAAGGGAGGTGGAGGTTTCTGAAGAGATCTCAGAACTGCGTTGAAAATTGCATTTAATATAAGGTATGCAACAAAAAGGATAATACCGAAGACGAGTGCTTTACGGGCATTTATTGAGATTTGGGTCAGTGAAGACATAAAGGTGCTGCTTATTAAGTATTGCGTATTACGAATCAAGTAGCAAGTTGTGTATAATAAGCGCATGATAAAACCAGTCCGAGTGCGCATCGCACCTTCTCCAACAGGAGAAGATCTTCATATAGGAAATGTATACACAGCTCTACTTAACTACGTTTATGCTAAAAAAAATAACGGCATATTTATCGTACGGATTGAAGATACCGACCGGACCCGGTATGTACAGGGGTCAGAAGCACGGATTTTAAATTCCTTAAAATGGTTTGATCTTGATTATGATGAAGGACCCGATACAGAAGGTAAATATGGACCATATCGTCAATCAGAAAGACTCAATTTTTATAAAAAATATGCCGAGGAACTTGTTGGAAAAGGAAAAGCTTATTATTGTTTTTGCACAAGTGCACGGCTTGAGGAAATGAGAAAAGGACAAATCGCAAGAAAAGAACCTACTTTATACGATGGCTTTTGCAAAAATATCAATTCTAAAGAAGCAAAAAAAAGATCATTGAACGAAAAGTATGTAATTCGATTAAATGTACCAGATAGCGGAACTACTCAGTTTGAAGATGTAATACGGGGGAAAGTCACATTTGAAAATAAACTTATTGATGATCAGGTGCTTTTAAAATCAGATGGATATCCCACCTATCATTTAGCAGTTGTCGTTGATGATTATCTTATGGGAATATCTCATGTAATTCGTGCCGAAGACTGGATTTCGTCCACCCCAAAACATATTCTTCTTTATCACTATCTGGGTTGGGAATTGCCTGTATTTTGTCATGTGCCCCTTATCAGAAATCCGGATCACTCAAAACTTTCCAAAAGAAAAAATCCCGTGTGGGCTAGTTGGTATAAAGATCAGGGATTTTTGCCCGAAGCAATTTTAAATTATCTTGCACAGATGGGATGGTCTTATCCGGGTGATATCGAGATATACACGATAGAGGAAATGATAAAAAAGTTTGATATCGCACATCTTAAAGCAGTAGGCCCTTCTTTTGATTTGAAAAAACTGGAGTGGGTAAACGGGGAATATATCCGTAAAACGGAAAATCCAAAGCTCAAAGATCAAATTTCAAATTATTTAGATCATAACTATCCGGAAGAAATTATTGGAAAAACAATTCCTCTGGTTAAAGAGAGAATAAAAAAGTTTTCCGATTATTTACCTCTTAGTTCTTTCTTTTTTGAAAAACCGACTGCTTATGAAATTGATATTAAAGCGTGGAAAGATATTTTTGCTAAAACTTCGGAAAAATTAAAATCGGTTAAAAAATGGGATGCTGTATCTATTGGGGAAGCAATGCAACAAGTTGTCAACGAGACCGGCAAAAAATCATCGGATTATTTTATGGCGGTAAGAATAGCAGTTACCGGACGAAAAGTAAGTCCACCCTTAAATGAATCGATGGAAATTTTGGGGAAAGAAGAGAGTACAGAAAGATTAAAATTAGTCTAATTACCCCAATAATTCATGCAAAAACTTCTTATTGCAACCACAAACGCTCATAAACTTCAGGAAATTAAAGAATTAATTAAGGATTTATCTCTGGGAGTTGTTTCACCTAAGGATATTAATAAGCACGGTCAAGCGGAAGAAACGGGAAAAACATTTGAGGAAAATGCACGATTAAAAGCACAGTATTGGGGAGAAAAAACCGGTCTGTTAACTCTTGCGGAGGACTCAGGGCTTGAAATAGATGCTTTAGGTGGGAAACCCGGAATATACTCTGCCCGATATAGTGAAGGGAGTGACTCTGATCGGACCAGCCAGATCCTTAAAGAAATGAAAAATATTCCCGAAGGTAAAAGATCTGCCCGGTACTGTGAAGTTGTTGCTTTATACAATCCCTTAACCAAAGAAATAAAAACGTTTGAAGGAATAAGTGAAGGGAAAATTACCACAAAGCCCGATGGAGGAAACGGATTTGGATACGATCCCATCTTTTATTCATTTGACCTGAAGAAAACCTTTGCAGAGGCAAGTATGGAAGAAAAAAACCAAATAAGTCATCGCGGAAAAGCATTTAATAAAGTAAAAGAATATTTAGTAAAAAAACCATTAAAATAAATTCTTATAGTAATGTCTCTATCCAGTGAGGGTTTTCTTCAACAGTCAGATCTATGAAGAATTTTTTTCCGGTTGCAGTTTCCAGTTCTTTCCGTGCCGCCATTCCGATTTCTTTTATCATTCTTCCGTGACTCCCAATAATCATTTTTTTATATTTATCAGTAGTTGTCAGAATCCGGGCTTTTACATACGTCAAATTTTGGTCTCTTTCCGTAACTTCATCAACAACCGTTCCCAATGTATAGGGAAGTTCTTTTCTTAGGAATATATATGCTTTTTCCCGTATAAGCTCTCCTATAAAAAGCTTGCTGTCCAAATTTAAAAGAGGAGTAGCACGCGGTCCCGGTTTAACGATGGGCTCCCCTTCCGGAAGTAATTCGAAAATGGCATCTATAAGATAGTTGGTGTTTAATTTATACATTCCCGATATGGTGACAACTTTATCAAATTCTTCTTCCATGAATTTATAGTGGGGAAGAAAAGAAGGATGCTTAATATCCATTTTATTTATAGCGAGAATTTTCGGAATTTTCATTTTACGCACCATCCCCAAAACTTTATTGTCTTCCTCATCCCGTTCCCGGGATGGATCAATTACATAGACAGCAACGGCGATTTCCCTACCCAAAGCTTTTGGAGCAACGAGGTTTATTTTTGCAGAAACCGGATCTTCAACTTTTTTAAAAATTCCCGGAGTATCGACAAAAATTATCTGACCTCTCTTATCTTCATACACGGCTTCGATGGACTGCCTAGTAGTCTGCGGCTTGGGAGAGGTGATAGATACTTTTTGTCCCAAAATATTATTAAGAAGTGTAGACTTCCCTACATTTGGTTTTCCGGTGATTGCGACGTAGCCCGACTTCATAACCTTGACAATTATACTACCTTACCATAGCATAATGGTACTATTAATAATTAATATCCTATTTATGAAACTCTTAAATAAAATATACAAAGAAAACAAGCCCATGGTTTGGGCGGCGGTTATTGCCGTTATTTTAACGCTTGGAATTTTGGTTAAAGTAAAAGATGAAGTAACCCGATTTACTCTTATAATGCCGGTATTTGCTGGGTTTATATTGTTCTCAATTCTTACCGCAACTGATGAACAGCTCGGAGATGTGCCCGAAGAGGAAAAAGAGAAAGAGACTAAAAAAGAAGAGAAGAAAAAGAAAAAGTAGGAGATGTCATTCCCGCGTTTACCCTGAAAACTCGTTAGAGTTTTTATGGGAAGGCGGGAGTCTATGTTTGATCGCACATGAAGTTATGAATGACAATAAGAAATGAACATTCTCCAGGCTATTATTTTATCAATGGTTGAAGGAGTTACGGAATTTCTTCCCATATCCTCGACAGGTCATTTGATTCTCGCTTCCAAAATTTTAGGAGTTGCCCAAACTGATTTTGTAAAAAGTTTTGAAATTTTTATTCAACTCGGATCGATATTTTCAGTAATTATTTTATATGCTAAAAAAATTCTTGATAATAAAAAACTTATCCGGCCAATTATTATTTCCTTTGTTCCGGCCGGAGTGGCAGGCTTTGTACTGTATAAATTCATCAAGGGATTATTAATCGGAAATATTTGGATCACGGTTGCAGCACTTTTTATCGGAGGAGTTATTCTTGTCAGTTTTGAGAAACTTTTGCCCAAAGAAAAACATGACAAATCAATTGAAAAGATGAATGCCAAAGAAGCTATGGGAATTGGGCTGTATCAGGTATTCTCAATTATTCCCGGAGTGTCCCGTTCGGCGGCAACTATTATCGGCGGACAGATGGCCGGATTTGACAAGGTTCACGCCGTAGAGTTTTCATTTCTTCTTGCAATTCCGACTATTTTGGGTGCAACACTTTTAGACATGTTAAAGGTCGGATTTTCATACTCAACAAACGAATGGATGCTTCTTCTTATCGGGTTTATCGGTGCATTTGTTACTGCATTAATTGCTATTAAATATTTTATCGAATATATAAAAAATCATTCATTAAAAATCTTTGGAATCTACAGAATTATTCTGGCACTTATTTTTCTTCTTTTATTTTTCTCTCACTAAAATACAATTTTCCTTCTTTATACAACATAACTGCTGAATTATTTATTCTATATAATTCTTTAGTATTAATGTATGGATCATTTCTAAGTAATATATTATTTTTCACTGTCTTCAGATAATAAATATTATTAGGGAGTATTCCAGATGCATATTCAATTAATCTTTCAACTCCATTTCTAAACAGATACGCGTTCCATGGAGGTCCATTAAGAGAATCGGGAAGATTTACAAAATATACTTTTTTATCTTTAGAAAATCTTGAGTACATAGTATTTAAAGAAGTTATTGTTTGGCGCATAATCATACTTGTCTCTTTCCATTCCCTGCTTCTATTTGATAGGAAAATAATAAAACCGATAAGTAGAAACATATAAGGCACAAACTGCACGTTTTTCTTAAAGTAAGAGAGGAAAGATATAATTAAACAGAGTGCCGGTATGGATGCCAAATAAAAATATCTCGGCTGAGGAAGGCTGGTTGATGAAAAAAGCAATATGTGAATTTCCAGCCAAATTAAGCAGAACAAAAGTTTTGTTTCTTTTTTTATTAATATAAAGATAATAATCATTAAAATTAAGAAAGCAAGCAGGGGTATTCCTTTCGGAATGTTATCTACTATAAATGGAATAGGAATTAACAGATATATATTTGATCTAATAACGGATTGGTAGAATTGAGAAAAAGTTGCTATTTTTACCACCTCTAAATGAGTATTTTCAATTTTTAAAATTGAGATAAAACAAAACAGAAATATAGGCAGGAGGAGAATTTTGTAATTCTTAACTCTAACTTTTCTGTAAATTCCATAACAGATAATTATTGGAATTAATGTGATTGCATGCTCATGGGAGAGAAATGCGAGGGGTATTAGTACTCCTGTAAAAACCAAGCAAATATTTTTTCTTGTTTTAGTAAACATTTGAAACGAAATAAGGGATAATAAATAAAACAAAGTCATAAGAGAATTTGTCGTTCCCGTGATCCAGTAAACTGCTTCATAGTGGGAGTAGAAAAAAGAAAAAAGAAGAGAAACAATGAGTGCTTTTCGTGAACTTTTTAAAAATTCTTTTGTAAAAACATATACCAGAAAAATATTTAAAATATGCAGTAAAACTACATACAAATGAAAGACAAAAGGATTAGTTCCAAAAAGTTTTTTTATAATAAAAAGGGAACTTAAAAAAACAGGAATGTAGTGGTTATACGAAGGACTGATTTTAAAAATTTCAGCCAGGCGATTAAAACTTATATGAAAAAAGTCATCTGATATGAAAAAGAAGGAAAGAGACGAGGAGTAAAAAATAAACGCGAAAAGTAAAATCAACCATAGGATTAAATTTTTTTTCTTCATTCTTTCCTGCATTGCCCTGCAACTGGATTCCGGGTCACCCGCTTAGTGATTTTAAACTAAACCTTTAAGATACTGAAATTTCTTTTCTTTTGAAAACCTTTCGATAGCATACCTCAGGGAAGTCCTTGGCATTTTCTTATAATGCTTTTTTAGAAATTCCTCTTCAATGTCCTCACCGCATCTTTTTCCCGTCTCACGAAGCATCCATCCGACAGCTTTATGGATCAAGTCATGTTTATCAGCCAAAAGTTTTTCTGCGATAAGAAATGTCTCTTTGTATCTGCCGTTGTATATAAATTTAAAAGTTGCAAGTATCGAAATACGCCTTTCCCATATATTTTTAGACTCTGTTAATTTAGAGAGAATGGTAACCTGCTTATCAATTAAATATCCCCCTACGATATATCCGGCTGAACAATCGACTAAATCCCAGTTATTAATTCTTTTTGTATGTGAAAGATAGAAGTTAAAAATTTCTTTTTGTTTCTTTTTATCGGATTTTTGGTATTGGTTGACCAAGATAATAAGAGCAACTGATCTGTGTTCGTGAATAGGACTATTTAATAGTCTTTCAATATCCTTAAGCGGAAGATCGAAATATTTTTTGGCTATACCTCTTTGTTCCGGTAAGGTTACCCCTATAAATTTGTCTCCTTCTCCGTATTCACCTTTTCCGGTTTTAAAAAACCATGCCGACGCTTTTGCTTTTTGGGAACTGCCTAAAGAGTTGAGTTCTTTTTTGAGAGTAACGAGCCTGGACATAAGAGTTATCCCGATTTTAGCAGAAAAATGATACAATCGTTAGGATATTTCATTATTATTGCCCGGTCGTCTAACGGTAGGACACGTCCCTCTGGAGGATGGTATCTTGGTTCGAATCCAAGCTGGGCAGCCAAGATTCTGAAAAAAATAAAAAGCAGGTGTGGACTCATTTCCACCTGGAGGGTGGAGGGTTTGGGTGGAGGGTTTTTGGAGGGTTTTGGCTGGAGGGTGGAGGGTTTTGGAGGATTTGAATATACTAAGATAAAAATATGAAATACAGAACACTTGGTAAAACAGGATTACGAGTTTCGGAAGTTGGTATGGGTACATGGCAACTTGCGGGCAAACCATGGGGTTGGGATGCGCCGGATGAAAATGAAAGCATGAGAGCATTGTATCGTTTCGTTGAGCTAAGAGGCAATTTTATAGATACGGCTTGGGTTTATGGTAGAGTTGATGAACCAGGTGATGAACAAGGAAAACATTGTTCAGAAGAATTGATCGGTAAGTTTATTAAAGAGTCGGGTAACAGAGAAAAGATAATTATCGCCTCCAAGATTCCCGGTAAAAACCGCAAATGGCCAGCATGGAGAGGTGTGCCGATTTCAGAAGTATTTCCAAAAGGTTATATTGAAAAAATGGTTGATAGTTCTCTAAAGAGTTTAAAGATTGACTCGCTTGATCTCATGCAATTCCACGTCTGGCAAGATCAGTTTGTGGAAGAGGATGACTGGAAATCAGAAATACAGAGTATTACAAAAAAGGGGAAAGTAAAATACTGGGGAATTTCTATTAACGATTACCAACCAAGTAACTGTTTCAAAACTTTAGAAACAGGCTTAATTGGTACTATACAATTTATTTTTAATATTTTTCACCAAAAACCTACAGAAAAACTTCTGCCATTTGCCAAAAAGCATAACGTCGGTTTAATTGCTCGAGTACCACGAGACGAAGGAGGTTTAACCGGAAAACTTACACTAGAAAGCAAGTTTAACGACGATATGAGATCAAAATATTTTAGTGAGGAACGATTAAAGTTACTTATCCCAAGAATTAAAAAACTTGAAAAACTTTTAGGAAACGAGGCAAAAACTTTACCGGAATTAGCTCTTCGTTGGATACTTTCTTTTGATGAAATTTCCACAGTTATCCCCGGAACAAGAAAAGTAAAATATGTCGATGATAATGCATCCGTTTCGGATGGTCGTAAATTAACAGGTCAACTTATGGAAAAATTGAAACATCATGCCTGGGAAAGAAATTTTTATGTTGATCTTGATCCTTCGATGAAAAATGACGATTACATAGAAAGGTAATACAGCTCACTCAGAGCAAGGGTGAAAATAATATGGAAGAAAAGATTATCATTTCCACCTGGAGGGTAGAGGATTTGATTGGGTATACCTAAGTTTGACCATCACATCAACAACGTGAACACTTCGGAAAGTCTCACTCTTTCACGGATATGTTAAAATGTATTTGAATCTATTTTTTTAATTCTATGAATAGATTACTCTTTAAAAAACTATCAACGATACGATTAAAAGAAGCACAAATTCTTCTAAAAAAGGGTCATTATTCGGGAGCGTATTATATTAGTGGATATGTAATCGAGTGTGCACTTAAAGCATGCATAGCTAGAAAAACGAGGAAAGGCGATTTCCCTTTAGACAGAAAATCACTTGACAACATCTACACACATGAGTTGGAAAAACTGATAAAAGGAGCAGGGCTAGAAATAAAACTTAATAACCAGATAAAAGCAGATAAGACATTCGATACCTATTGGGGTGTTGCTAAGGATTGGTCAGAAAATGCTCGTTATGAACAGCACCAACGAAAAAAAGCAGAAGACATGATCCTATCAATCACTGATTCAAGGAAAGGAGTATTGCAATGGATACAAAAATATTGGTAGATAAATACATAACGGAGGGTAAAACGTTATTGAAAAACTTAGATTCAAAAAAATTTCCTGTTAATGCAGCTATGTGGTTCTATGATCAAAATTCTGATAGTTGGAAATATGTCATATCTTCCTCCAGAGTTGACGAAGAAGGACCTTTAAAGGTTTACCAGGACATCCAGAGTTATCTTGGAAATAATATTATTTCCCTTAAGGACATATCTGTAGTAAGTCCCAATAACAATTTAGTAGTTATGCTAAAAAAAGCTATAAGTACCGGAAGAACTGCTATTTCTGGTATCAGATTTTCTAAAAATACGATTAATAACTACTTCATCGAAGATGCATATATTTATCGTATGACTTAGCAACTATACGGTACAATATTTCTTGTTAGTTGGGTGAGAAATAGACCCTAATAGTCATCCCCACCTGGAGGGTGGAGGATTTTAGGATTTATGTTTTTATCCTTTTTTGTTGATATATTAATTGATCAAGCGATGACTAAAACAAAAAAAATGAAAAGTAGTATATAATAAATGTATGAAGAATCCCAGCTTTAGAAGTAAAAGAACTGATACGAAAATGGGTACTATTGAAAAAAAATATGGTAAAGATTTTGGTGTGAGATCAGATAAGAAATTAGGCAAATATCTTAAAGAAAAAGGGTATGATTCATTAAGTAAATTACTCAAAAATGGGTAGTAAGATTTTATCTTCTTTAAATCCGCAAATTCCTTCCCAAAAGACCATTGAGGCTAGATTTAAATTTATCAAAGATGATCTTTTAGGAACAAACATTACTATTTCTTTTAGGTACATTCTCTTTTTGATTATCCTAGAGGAAGATAAAGTAAAATTACCAGGTCCCATTTCATACTCTATATTTAAGGATATTATTGTTCATACTGCCGCAATAGTAGAAAGTTGCATATATTACTGTTTAAAAACTGCTATATTTCTAAATAAGATCGAAGAAAAAGATATTATGGATATTGAATGGAAAGAAATCACATGCAAAGATCTCTATAAAATATCAGGAGTTGAAAAAGTTTGTGGCGTCATAAAACGTAAACAATGTGAATCTTTTGAAGATAGTACTCAATTTATTACACTAAATAAAGCTGCCTTTAGAGCAAAAGTTTTTGATAAAGAAGAATATGATTGTGCAGAGAAAATAAGAAAGATAAGAAACAGAATACATCTAGCTGCCTTAAAAGAGACGGATGATTTTTATCAAAAAAAAGATGTTAATAATGTGTTTGATAATGCAAAGAAGATTATTGATAAAATTGAAAAATATTTGAACTAGTGACAGTATATTTTGTTGAAATATATACTTAAAAATTAATAAAATAAGTTCTAACAGAATATGTAAACCCAGCCTAATATGAAAAAATATCCAAAAGTTAGTGTAGCTATTTTGGTTATTAAAGATAATAAAATTCTCTTGGGTCTACTGACTAAGAAGTGGATGTATAACGGACAACAGGTTTACGGTGTACCTGGAAGAGATATCAGATTCGCAGAAAAAATCGGGGATACGGTGAGACGGAATATCAAAGAAGAGTTCGGATGCGGTATTAAAAAGTATAAAATCATTTCCGTAAACGCAAATTACGCCTTCGGCAATCACTATATCGGCATAGGAGTAACAGCAGAAATTGATGGTGGACCGAAACTCTTAATTCCGGAGGACTGGGAGAAATGGGAATGGTTTGATAAAGATAAAATCCCACAAAACTTATTTCCAGCCGCAGAATATTTAATCAAGAGTTATAAGAAAAATAAATTTACAGTTTCAGAGTGAAAAGGAAAGATCTTGCATATGAAATTCTGCATTTTGTTTTTAACTTGCGCAAATAGTGGTTATATCTCCTCTTGACATCTTGTACATAATGTTGTACATTTTAGGTATGAGCAACATAATTTCTATATCGGACGCGCGAATGATCCTTCCGGATCTGGTCAATAAGGTCAGTCAGCATATGGATCGGGTGACGATCACCGTGAACGGACAGCCGAAGGCAACACTTGTAAGTGCGGAGGAATTAGAATCTCTTGAAGAGACAGCGGAAATCTTTGCCATTCCCGGAGCCAAAAAAAGCATTTCGGAAGGCATGAAACAGGCAAAAAAGGGTCAGGGCATCCGTCTCTCTGACTTAAAATAAAAAATGGAAGTCATTATTACTCCGAAAGCCGCTAAGCAATATCTTCGTCTTCCGAAAACGGAACAAATAAAGATAAGAAAAAGACTTTTACTCCTGGAAAAAAATTCTGCAGAAGGCAAAAAACTTTCGGGGACTTTGTCGGAAACGAGGTCTCTGCGGGCCTGGCCCTACCGGATACTTTATTATGTCCATGAAAAAGAAAAGAGGGTATATGTTGTGACGATTGCACACAGACACGGAGTGTATAAATGATTCTATGAAAAGCAAAACCATATTTTTATCAGGAAGAGCTCCATTTGATTTCTTGTTCCTTCTTATGAAATAATTCACCCATAATGACTGAAACGATTCAACCTTCAGAAGGGAATTTATCACACGAACAAAAATTCAACGCCTCAATCGCACGGGGGATTTCATCTGCCTTATCCAGAATTGAAGAAAACTTTGAAAGAAATCCCAATCTCGAAAACCGATTGTCATACCATATAAGAATTCATACACAAGGGGTGATGCATCGGAGCGAAAGTATCCTGAATGCAGTAAGACAGGCAAACCCCAATTCACATAAAGTCACAGAGAGAGATATTGGTCTGGCCAAATTTGCCGCGGCATGGCATGATACGGTCCAGAATTGGAAGCCGAATCCGGTAAGAAGATGCTAAAGGGCGGGCAATGGTAAAAAGAAAACGTGCTTTGGGAAATAATGAACAGTCCAGCGCCAAGTTGGCGATAGAATATATGACAGGGGTTAATAAAGAAACGGGGGAGGAAGTATTTACGGAATCAGATAGACAGAAAGTACAGGAAGCAATTCTATTGACTGTTCCCAATTTTGACGTATCCCTAGGAACTGTGACGCAACCGGAGTTTGTGAAATACAAAGGAAACTTAGTTGCTCAGGCGGTTGCCTTGGCAGATTTAGGAGGAGGGGGAATGGAAGGATCAGGAACTGCCCGGTGGGAAGCAGACTCGTTATATATAGAGGATAATCTGGATATTGCTCAGTATTTTAGATCAGTCAATGAGAACGGAGAAAGAGATCGGGAAAAGAAGAATTCTATCAACAAAGACTACTGGCATGGCTTAATTCCCAGGTTCATTTTAGCCAAGGCAGACAATCTCAACTACAGTTAGAGATTGGAAGTATGGATGCTGAAGTACAACAGACGGTCAGACAGTTATTTTCAAAATACGATGGTGCTATACAAGGTATAAAAGCTCTTATTCATGAAAGAGAAAAGATGGATTTTATATCTGTAAAAAACAGTTTGGAAGAAACATTTAAAAATCCCCCTTCCTATTCATAATTTAATTTAAATGACAAAAAAAATTATTGGAATACTCGGCGCTGTGTTTTTCCTTGTCAGCCTGTATTTTCTTTTTACCCTTTATCAGGAGGAGAAAAATGCTGTTTCCCGCGATAGCGAAAAAACGGCACATGGAATAGTACAGGGGCCGCCCCTCTGCATCTGGAACGCGGACGTTTCGGAACGGGTGATGTCGGAGGACAAATCCCAAGCTCTTCTTATACATATAGATAATCCCGCCTCGGAGAATTGTGTCTCCATTCTCTCCCTGCGTTCTCCCGGGTTTGATATTACGCCTTCCAAAGACGAACAGACGATCACCCTTCAAAAAGGAAGCAAAGGGTTTCTCTCCTGGATTATGACTCCCCGAAAAACCGGTACGTATGAGATAGCGGTGTCTGACAGTTTAAATACAAAAATATTAGGGATCACTGTCACAAATACCTTCGGGTTTACCACAGGACAGACAAAGCTTTTTTCAATTATAGGCAGCATTTTCGGCCCCATGACCACCATTCCCTGGTGGTTTGAAAAGCTTTGGACAAGAAGAAAACAGAAGAAGGAAGAACCGGTGGAGAAATGAGTTCTGACAGATTATCCTTCTACCGGGTAACCCTTTGCCCGCCACGCCAGTAAGCCGTTTATCATATTGTAGACACGCGTGTATCCCAGTTTTACCATTGTGCTAACCGCATGAACGCTTCGGGAGCCAGACAGACAATAAACGTATATGGTATGACTTTTATCCGGGACAACCGATTCGACGAAGTTTGTCACTTCATCCACCGGTATATTTATGCTTCCTTCAATTTTTCCACGCAAGTATTCTCCGGCAGTCCGGACATCCAGTAGAAGTGCTCCCTCTTTTGCATCGATGGATTTTTTTACGTTTTCTGCGGTAATTTCCGGAACTTGAGGTTCTGTAATATCAAACATGTAAAATCTGTTCCAGATGCGTTTGATCAAATCCGATAACATATTCCATTTTTCCGTCCTTATAGCCAATCTCCGTTACCGGAACTCCCATCTGTCCGGTCTTTTCTACCATATATTCCGCCTCCTTCGGATTTAGGTCCACATGAACAACTTCATGTTGTATCTTTTTACTTTCTAACCATGATTGTTCCATGATGCAGTACGGACAGGTTAATGTTGAGTATAATTTTACATGCGTGATACTTTTATTGTTTTTCATTCCGTATCTCCTTAGTAAATTTAATAACCATCTCAGCAATTTTTGCGGTTTTAGGATACTTTAGTGAGTAATAAATAAATAGACCTTCCTTTCGATCTTTTACTAACCCGGCTTTTCTTAGCTTATTTAAATGTTGGGAAACTGCCGACTGAGATAAACCACAGGTATGTATAAGCTCTTGTACGTTTTTGCTTTTTCTGGCAAGGCAGAGAATAAGTTTAAGTCTCACCGGATTGCATAATGCGGAAATAACATCGTGTTTCATCTTAACTATATTAGCAATTACTAATATACTTGTCAAGTATATTGTTCCTAACCGGAAACTTCATAAAATCTTAACCTTTTTGGTGTATAATCAGAGGCTATGAGAATACTTCTTGTAGAAGATGAGAGGCGCCTTGCAAATGTAGTCAAAAAAGGTCTTACGGAAGAAGGATTTGCTGTAGATATCGCTTATGATGGGGAAGAAGGAAAATATCTTGCAGAATCTGAAGAATATGATCTTATTATATTGGATATAACTCTGCCAAAAGCAGATGGGATAACCATCTGCAAAGAACTTCGTAAGAAAAATATTAAAACTCCAATCCTTATGCTCACTGCCCGTGCTACGCTTGAAGAGAAAGTTATCGGCCTTGATAGCGGAGCAGATGATTATATTACAAAACCTTTCGCCTATCTGGAACTTCGCTCGCGAATACACGCACTTATAAGACGCAGTAAAGGGGAATCATCACCCACGCTAAGTGTTGCCGATTTGGAACTGGATCCGATTAAACATCTATTAACAAGAAATGGAAAACCTATTACCCTTACTCCTAAGGAATTTTCAGTCCTGGAACTTTTACTCCGTCATAAAGATGAAGTTGTTTCACGAACCATGATCATTGAACATGTCTGGGACTATAACTTTGACAGCATGAGCAATGTTGTAGATGTTTTTCTTGCTGCAATCAGGCGTAAGGTAGATAAAGGAGCGAAAGTTAAACTTATCCATACCCTGCACGGTGTCGGATATAAAATAAGTGAATCAATATGAATACGAGAAGTGTCAGATTTCGTCTAACGGTTTGGTATTCCCTTGCCTTTTTTATAGCATCTCTAGTCATTTTTGCCAGTTTTTATCTCATTACAAAAAACACTCTATATTCACAAACGGATGCAACACTTAAATCACACGGAAATTCGATTGTTGAAGTGATCACAAAAGAAGGGAACCTATCCTGTCAAACATGTCAGATGATGGCACGAAATGCTTTTCTTTCTGAGTTTAGCGATATTCCTGGAATGGTTGTAATTTTGATGGATAGTACCGGCAATATTGTAGGCAGTTCCGTTACCGTTAACCGATCCGATAAAAAACTATCTCAACTTTTTGAACAAGCCGCGACGGCAAAATCCCCTCATATTACAGATCACACTATTTCTGATCTTAGAATGCGTTTCTGGATTGACCCCATCTATAAAAACAATCAGTTGTATGGGGTTGTGTTTGTCGGTCATCCGATTGACGTGATTGAAAACTCTCTAAACAATTTACTCCTGATACTTGGAGCCGTTTTTGTAGTATTTTTATTGCCGACTGTTTTTGGGGGATACCTTCTCGCCAAAAGCGCGATTGCACCCATCGCATCCATTTCTGAAAAACTGAAAAAGATAAGCCACGAAAATCTTGATGAACGAGTAGATACTCCCGACACTAATGACGAGATTAAAGAATTAGCAGTAACTTTTAACAGTCTTTTGGACCGGTTAAATTCGGCATTTAAAAGGGAACGGCAATTTATTGGAGATGTAGCCCATGAACTGAAAACTCCTCTGGCTACCCAAAGAAGCAATATCGAGATTATACGCTTAAAAGAGAGAGGAAAAAATGAGTATATAAAGGCTTTGGATGAAACACTTATCGATAATAAAAGAATGTCGCAAACGCTGGAAAACATTTTGGATCTTGCGTGGTCAGAAGCGGATGTTACTGCTCATTTTGAAGTTTTTGATCTTTCAGAGCTTCTGGAGGAAATCCGCGAACTGGCGACAAAAATGGCTTCTTCTAAAAATATTAAAATTACCGGAGAAACCGCGCCGGATATTAAAATACACGGGAAAAGAGATAAATTATTCCATGCCATACTAAATATTGTTGATAACGCAATGAAGTACACACACGAGAATGGAACAGTTACCATTATGTTACATAAGATAAGGAATCTGGTTCATGTAGAGATAAAAGACAATGGCACTGGAATTGCTAAAAAAGATCTGCCCCATATTTTCGAACGGTTTTATAGAGCGTCAAAGAATGAGAAAGCTTCAGGCTCCGGGCTTGGTCTTGCGATTGCTCAGGCTATCATTTCCTCACATCACGGGAAAATAGATATCGACAGCAAAGTAGAACATGGTACCACAGTATCTATATCCTTTCCCGGTACTTAAACTTCACATAATTAACGAAATCTTCATAATCTGATTTCTATAATGCAGTAAAAGGAGGTGAAAATATGGAAAACCATAATGATCATTCGAGTACATTTTCTGCTGTTAAGGCTCAAGACTCATCTCTAAGGTGGCTCGGTATGTGTTTAGGACTAATAGCTTTGGCGGTTGTAGCGGTGACTATTTTTCGAATCCCGGTAAGTACGGTATTCTTTGGAGCAGTACTTCTGGCTTGTCCGTTAATGCACATTTGGATGATGAAGGACGGCGGTCACAAACATTAACGGGGTTTAATGATGAAAAAAGTTATTACCGGAATATTGCCATTTTTGGCACTTCATCTTTTTTGCTGCGGAACTCTTCTTTTTTTTCTGATTTCTTCAGGTTATCTTTTGATTTTAAGGGAAGAAGGCAGGAATAAAATATTTCTATCTTTGGTATTATCGCCGTCACGGAAAATGTTGTCAGAATAGAGGAGGCATATTGTTGCCATAATAAATAATGTATAAATAACTAAAGACATGAAATTACGTATGATATATAAAGAGGGGGTGATTATTTATGAAGTTAAATGAAAAAGTTGCTGCACATAGTTTAGCAATAATGGCCGGAGCTTACTATATAGTCTGTGCTTCACTTATCTATATTGCTCCTGACTTATACAAAAGTATTGCTATTTCGTGGGCACATGGGGCAGATCTATCTCAGATATGGAGGGGATCTCCGCCTGAGATAGGTACGATGTTGTGGGGTCTGGTTACATTTACAGTATCTGCATGGATTACCGGATATATCTTTGCTTTTATATATAACCATCTTCTTAAGAATAAGTAAGAGATGGATAACCGGATCAATATCCCGAACCACAATTTAAGGAACATTGACTGTAAAATCTTTATTCACAACACTACTGTCCGGCATAGTGACTTTTGTTGTCACTTTCCAGGGACCGCGCATGCTCATCCTTCCGGAGGCTGCGTACCTACCATTACCCTGGGAAGTGGCGTTTCCCTGTTGGGTTCCCATGTTCATAGCGGTCATATTGAGATCGAAAAATACCGTCGCATTATCGACTGGCTTGCCGGTCTGATCTTTAACGTCAATAATAAAGGTTGCCTGTCCCATTTTAAGCGGGTCTGGATCAGTGGTTAAACTCACCTGTGCGTTTCTTCCATTATTTGATGGTGAACTTGAACCGGAAGTATTCATCAATTTGAATCCGAGTATTACTAGAACACCAACTGCAATTGCTAACACAACGAGTAGATTTTTATTGTTCATAAGTCCTCTTTATAAATAAATTAAGTAACATTAACAATCATCATAAGCCCACCGGGCTCAACATGTTCGTTAGTCGTGTGATGGGGTATATGACAATGCAGCATCCATTTGCCTGGCCGATCAGGTGTAAATTCGACATCATACCGCTCACCGGGAGCCACCGAGACGGTATCCTTTATCCATTGGGCAGATTCCAGCACATCGTTGCCGTCAGTTGCCACTATTTTAAAGGGGAATCCATGCAAATGCATCGGGTGGATCATCTGGCCGCTTCCTATAAAGCGCAATCTCACCTTCTGGCCAATCTTAACATTCAGCGTTTCAGTCTCAGGGAATGCTTTACCGTTAATGGTAAAGAAGTTGCCATCCATTCCCGTTGCCGGCATAGCAGCATAGGTTTGATCATCAATGACACGCCATTCATTAAGCATAAGAATTTTGTCGATATCCGGCTTTGAGGCTAGTCCACCTTTCGGTTCTATAATAAAGGCACCGGAGAGCCCCACCGAGATTTGCTTATCGCTATCATAGTGGGAATGGTACCAATAAGTACCAGCCGGCTTTGCTATGAATTCATAGGTAAATGTTTCTGTCGGAGCAATGGGTTTTTGCGTCTCATCGGGGATACCATCCATATTATTAGGAACTTGAATCCCGTGCCAATGGATAGTGGTAGGCTCAGACAAATTATTTTTGACTAAAATTTTCACTTTGTCCCCCTCAGTTACACGGATGAGCGGTCCGGGAATCATTCCATTGTATGCCCAAGCCGTCACCGTAACATCTTTTAAAATATTCCACTTCACCGGTTGGGTAGTCAGATTAAAAACTTTCTCACCGTTTTCCACTTTAAATGGCAATTCCTGAAGGCCTTGTTTTTCTGTTGCCATAGGGACATTATCTTGTGGAATCGCTTCCATAGCCTTAAGTGCGGTTTCATTCTCCCCTGATATCGATAACTGCGCCGGAGTGTTTTTGAGTGTTACGCCACTTTTTGATTTATTTATTTGGAAAAAGACAACAGCCAAAAAGACTACTGTCAGAACAACTAAAACATATTTATTTTTGAGTAAAAATTCTGTATCCATATAGACGTTTATTTATTTACATTAATAGTACAAGATTGACGGGTATCAGTTTTAACCAAAAAATAAAAAGAAAATAATAATATTAAGACAGAAAAGTACGACAGTTCCATGCCCCTCAGAGGCAAATATGCAGCACTTCCGCTTAATCCCAGAAGGGCTAGAATTGGCAATCCACAGGCCGCACAACCGCTTCCTACTATTCCCAGAATTGAACTTCCTCCAACCACTAAATGAAGCTTCGCTAACTTTTTTAACTTGTTCAAGCGATCTACTAAAAGGGAAATGTTAAGACCGGTAAGCACCGAAGCTATCACAAGAAGAAACAAACCCATGTCAGTCATCGAAGTCCACATACCGCTTATAAGTGAAATAATTATTTGACCTTTGTAGTCAAGAGAGTATGTTCCAAAAAGTGTATCAACAGTTAAACTGCGATTCATAAGAAGTATTGTTATTAAAAGATAGAGGCTAGAAATTATTACTGTAGGCAAAAGCAGTCGACTGGAAAAGATTGATTTGTCCATACATATATTATTTCAATTTTTCATCAATAATTGTCTTAAAAGCGCTGTACGGTTGTGCTCCAACCACCTTGATGCCGTCTATCTCGCCATTGCTTGTTGATTTACCGATAAAAAACGTAGGTGTACCACTAGCCCCGACTTTAGCTGCATCGGCTAAGTCTTTATCGACTTCCGCTTTAAATTCGCCGGAATCAAGACACTGTTGAAACTGACCTATATTCAGCCCTAAGTCTTTGGCTATAACTGGTAGCTGGTCAAGAGCTAAGCCTGTTCCGTTGGAAGTGGTTTTGGTAAAGATTTGGTCGTGGTACTTGTAGTACATCTGGTCACCGCCTTGTTTTCTTGCACACTCAGCGGCCTCAGCCTCTTTGGGAGCATTTTGATGAAAGCTCAAAGGAAGGTCGCGAAAAACCATTTTGACTTTTCCCGTATCAATATAGTCTTTCTTCAGTTGTGGATAGACTTCATCGAAATGTCGTTTACAAAAAGGACATTCGTAATCTGAAAAATCTATCAATGTCACTTTTGCGTTCTTATCTCCCAATACAGGATCGTCATCAATTGATACTTTTACCGGCTCACCATTATCCCCTGGAGCGACAATTGGAGCAGGCACATCGGCACTTGGGTTATCGGCAGCCAGCGCAGGTTGTGAAGCTCCCTTCTCGAGATACTGCACTTTTGTCCATAAAGAACCAATGATAAATGAAGCAACGATTAAAAATCCCGCAAACACTGTGTTTATTTTCAGAGTGGATAAGTTTTCCGGCATAAAATAAAAATAGTTAGAATCTACTACAAAGTGTAGTAGGTATATTAACCATTTGTCAACAGATAAAATATCAGTTGTTTGCGGAGAAGTTTTTAGAAGTGTACGAAGAGCTGATACTTTGCGATTTGATCAAGTTGCGGTCTTTACAGACAGATTCGCAGCTGACATTTCCATTACAGACTATCATTATATCCAAGCCGTCCCTATGAAGTTCTACTGCATGTACAGAAGTTCTCATAAGCGCCATGAGTGCGGCAATGGAAATTATACTGAGAAGCGAATTTCTTTTTCCTAGCTTAGGATAATCTACTTTAATTGAAAGCAATGATTTTATACGAGTCTCAAGTGTATCAACAT
This sequence comes from Candidatus Gottesmanbacteria bacterium RIFCSPHIGHO2_02_FULL_39_11, assembly GCA_001779195.1. GTDB lineage: Bacteria > Patescibacteriota > Microgenomatia > 2-02-FULL-39-11 > 2-02-FULL-39-11 > 2-02-FULL-39-11. Next base: position 16,669 of record MFJL01000026.1, on the reverse strand, counting down.
CAGCAATTGCGGGAGCCAATGCAGGTAGTGTTACGGGTTCATATTGAAGGAGTTTTTTCAAAATAGACGAAAGGGAATGTTTATCTGCTTCTCTATGGATAGCAGCCTGATCTGCTAGTAATTCCCGATCTGTCTTGTAAATACGGATAAGGTCCGTAAGTATTGGGAAAAAAGGGAATAGAGACTCAATAAATGTTGCTACCAGTAAAATTAGGTTATCCCGATGTTCCAGATGATACTTTTCGTGGCGTAAAATAACCTCAAGTTCCTTTCTATTAACCATTGCAATTAAACCAATAGTAATAAAGATTTTTGGGTTTCTTACTCCAAAACAATATGCAAATGGCTTAGTTTCATGTAATACGACCACTTTATCTACAAGCTTGAGAGATTTGAAAATATCTGAAAGTTCATGATTCTTGACAATGGATCGGGACAACAACTGACGAAACTTATAAACTTGAACGATGGTAGCAAATAATTTGAATGCGGTGTAAAGAACCGAAATAATTAATATCCCAAAGACAACAACTCCCCAGTTCCCCGGAAGGCTCAAAGATATTACCTTTGCCATTTCTTGACAGTAATAAAAGGTATGGTGTACCAGTAGTGGAAAAAACTTCACTAAAACAAAAAAATAACTCGCAGTCAGAAGAAATAATAAACTTGAAAAAATGAACAAATGCTTATTTATCCTCATTTTGTTTTTCCAACAGCTGCAACAAATAATCCTTTTTGTCCTTTGGCAGTTTGTCAATAGACTCGGCAAACGAAGCGATAGCTGTTTCCCCAAAAGAAGACACAAACGTTCGCATAAACGACTTAGCCGTTCTTTTGCTGTATAGTTCCTTGGAAACTTTAGGTATGTAGGAAAGTACTGTACCTCGACTGCCTCTCTGGACAAGACCCTTTTCAAACAAGCGCTGAAGCAGTGTGGCAACCGTTGTATACGCAAGTTTTTTCTCCCGGTTAAGTTGCTCCATAACATCCCGAACAGAGCACTTCTTCAGTTCCCAAACAATAGTCATAATCTCTTGTTCCAGAGGGCTTAGTGTTTTTTGAAACATATAGGTTACTACTAATTGTAGTAATTGGAAGCAAAAAGTTCAACCCTGATTAATACTGGATAATAATCTCACGATTTCTTAATCTATTCTTTGTTACACTTTCCTTATATGTACGACTACGGAAACTGGTTTCTCGTAATATTCAATATCATTCTTTTTCTCTATTTCATTAAGAGCGCTTTCAAGCCGAGGACAAATACAGACTGGAGGACGTACAAGATTCTTGGGGCATTCATCGTTGCCCTGTTTGCCGAGATGTACGGATTTCCTCTGACTATCTACTTGTTGACTTCATTTTTTGGCAACAAAATAGGTTTGGATTTTACTCATAATAACGGCCACATCCTTAATACTTTGTTAGGTCTTGGCGGGGATCCACATTTTAATATTCTGCATATTACAAGCTACGCTTTAATTATCGGCGGACTTGTCCTTCTGGGTAAAGCATGGGAAGTATTATATAAAGCCCAAAAACAACAACGGCTCGCGATTGGGGGTGTCTATAACTATATTCGTCATCCGCAATATCTTGCATTTATTTTGATTATTTTTGGCTTTCTCATTCAATGGCCAACTCTTATTACCTTGTTCATGGCCCCGATCCTTATTTTCCGATATATCCGGCTTGCGCGAGTTGAAGAGAGGGAGATGATTAAAATGTTTGGCGATGCATACATTCGCTATCAAAAAGAAACACCCGGCTTTTTCCCATCAGTAAAAATGATTTCAGCAGAAGTATTTAATAAACGTATAACCAGTAAAAAATTGTAAAAATATGGAAAGTGTCCTATTCTCTACCCAAGAATCAGCAAAATCCTTAAATCCTCTAAGGTATAATAAAATTACTGTGGAATTATATATATATGCCCTATGTGTCCTGAGGAATTTATATGTCTGACTGTTGTGAGTTTGATAACAAAGAACTCGATCTAGCCAAAAAGAAAGAGCTGAAGCAAATTTTTATCATTGTTTTGGCTATTAATTTCGTGATGTTCATAGCCGAATTTATTGGCGGAATTCTCGCATCCTCAAACGCGCTTCTGGGTGACTCGCTGGATATGTTGGGAGATGCCTCGGTTTATGGAGTAAGTTTGCTCGTAATGAATAAATCATCAAACCTACGGGCAAAGGCGTCCCTTATCAAAGGGTTAATTATGCTATTGTTGGGATTTTTTGTTGTCTATAAAAGTATCCTTAGAATTATTGTGCCGACACTACCTCAAGCAGAAACAATTACCCTTTTAGGAGTGGTTGCGTTGATTGCTAACCTGGTGAGTTTTCTTTTGTTGATGAAGCATCGGAAAGAAGATATTAATGTTAAGTCAGCATGGATATGTTCCAGAAACGATGTGACGGCAAATGTGGCAGTTATTGGTGCAGGATTATTAGTTTCCTATTTTAATTCCGCCTGGCCGGATATTTTTGTCGGACTGGGTATATCATTTCTTATCATCCAATCGTCTGTTCAAGTTATTGCAGAATCATATAAACATAGTTTCACATAGTCTATCCATGATGAGCGCAGAAACCAAAAGGTAGAATAGAATTGCTATGCAAAAATATACGTGTCCGATGCATCCTGAAATTTCTTCAGATATTCCTGGTTCATGTCCTAAATGCGGGATGGAACTGGAAGCCAGAAGTGAGAAATTAGAAGCTGGACATGTCATGAAGCCTACTTCTGGGATGTCATCATGGGAAAAATTAAAGATGAGTATGACGATGAGTATGGGGATGGAGCACGGAGGATTGGCAGGTCGTGAAATGGCAAAGTTGATGGAAGAAGATATCCGAAATAAATTCTTTTTCGCTCTGCTTTTTTCCATCCCCATTATCCTGTATTCCCCCCTTGGGGAGAAAATTATCGGAGTAACTTTACCAAGTCCAATTCCAGTACCGTGGCTTCTGTTTCTGTTAACCACACCCGTATTTTTCTACGCCGGATGGATCTTCCTTTATTCAACTTATAAAGCACTTCAAGCCAAGACTCTCAATATGGCAGTTTTGATTGCGGTAGGGATCACAGCGGCCTATGGATTTAGTGTTGTCCTAACTATTTTAGGCAGTAATGATTCGTATTACGAAGCCTCTGTAATGCTTATTACCTTTGTGCTTTTTGGCCATTGGATGGAGATGAAAAGTCGGCGGGGTACTACCGATGCACTCCAAGCATTATTTAACCTCGTTCCTCCCCAAGCAAGGCTTTGGAAAGATGGAAAAGAAGAAATGGTACCTACATCACAAGTTAAGTCTCGCGATATTCTTATGCTTAAACCAGGGGACAAAGTGCCAGTCGATGGCGAGATTATCGAAGGAGAGACGGCGATTGATGAATCTCTGGTTACTGGTGAGTCAATTCCGGTGGCTAAAAATATAGGCGATTCGGTTATTGGTGGTTCAATCAATACTTCCGGCTCTGTCAAATTCAAAGCCACGAAAGTTGGCGAAGATACTGCTCTTGCCCAAATTGTTAAAATGGTGGAAACTGCCCAGAACTCAAAAGCACCCGGGCAAAAATTAGCAGATAAGTTTGCCAAATATCTTGTTATAATCGCCGTAGGCGGTGGGCTTTTGACATTCGGTATTTGGTTTTTTATTCTGGGTCAACCACTTCTTGTTGCGCTGTCCTTTGCTATTTCAACTGTCGTGATTGCTTGTCCGGATGCACTTGGACTAGCAACTCCAACTGCCGTAGCAGTAGGCACTGGTCTTGGAGCCAAACATAATATCCTCATCAAAGATGCCCCCACGCTTGAGCAGGTATCAAAAATCCAAGCAGTGGTTCTTGATAAGACGGGTACATTGACAGAAGGCAAACCCACCGTGATTGATATACTATCAGTATCGCACGATGAGAAAAAGGTTCTATGGTTTATTGCCTCTGTTGAGAAGCGATCGAGTCATCCTCTAAGTCACGCTATTTTGGAAAAAGCCGAGAAAGAAAAACTTGTTCTAGGTGAAGTTGCGGGATTCAAAAACTTAGCTGGTCATGGCGTTGAAGCGTATGTTTCCGGCAGGCACGTTCTTGTGGGAACCATAAAGCTCATGAATGATCGGAAAGTTGATATTACTCCACTCCAGAAAGATATTGACCGATTATTATCTGAGGGCAAAACCATAATGATTTTGGCAATTGACGGCAAAGTTGCAGGCGTGGCGGCAGCAGCCGATAAGATTAAACCAACAGCCAAAGAAGCAATCCTAGCTATGAAAGAGTTGGGGTTGGAAGTAGCCATGATAACAGGCGATAATAAAAAAACTGCGGAAGCAATTGGGAAGCAATTAACTATAGACAGAATATTCTCTGAGGTGTTGCCGGAAGACAAAGCCTCATATATTAAGAAGTTACAAAAAGAAGGTAAGTTTACTGCTATGGTTGGCGATGGAGTCAATGATGCTCCGGCTCTCTCACAAGCAGATATAGGAATTGCAATTGGCGCTGGTACTGATGTTGCTATTGAGACCGCGAAAGTTGTCCTAATGAAATCAGATCCTGCTGATATTCTACGAGCAATCAAATTATCCAAAGCAACCGTGCGCAAAATGAAACAAAATCTGTTTTGGGCATCGATTTATAACCTTCTGGCAATTCCGGTTGCAGCAGGTATTTTATATCCTGGGTTTGGTATTTCATTACGGCCTGAAATATCAGCACTTCTTATGAGTATCTCATCAATTATTGTGGCGACAAATGCAGTATTATTAAAACGAGCAGAAAAAGATTTAATTTCAATTTGAAAGGAGGTGGCTTATTATGATGGGATATTACTCAAATATGATGTCTGGCTGGGGAATATTTGGTTCACTGATATGGTTATTAGTTATTGTTTTTCTTATTCTCGGTATCATTTATTTCGCCAAGGAGATCACGAAAAAGGAAAGGAAATAATACGAATAAATTTTTTGTGCCCGGTACTCATAAAATCTTAATAACTGTATTGGTAAGATAGTCGTTATTACTAAAATTACCTAATATACTGAAAAAACTCGAGGTTGAAATATGTTTTTCCAGCATATATACTGAAAAACGCCTTTTTCAGTATAAACCCATTTTACACTGTAAATTTTTTTTAAAAAATTTTACAGTGCTAAGTGAGCTATTGCAACTATTCTAGTTGCAAACCTGAGTAAGATGGGTATAGATATTTTATGAGAATCACTACTGTTCCAATTCAAGGAATGCACTGCAGATCCTGCGAACTTTTAATTGAGGATGAATTAAAAGACATCCCCGGAGTGAAAAAAGTTACCGTTTCCCAGCGGAAAAAATGTGCAGAACTTTATCACGAAAACTACTTAAATGATGGCACAATTATACAGTCAGTAGAGCGGGCAGGGTATCAAGTTGGTTACGAGGAGGAAAAACCGCTTTTTTCTAAAAACATTAATGACTACAAAGATATTATCATTTCAGTTATTGTGCTTTCCTTTCTTTTTATTCTTGTCGATATATTTGGTTTAAACAAATTATTCAGTACTTCTATTTCCCGTCCGTCCGGTCTGATACCCATATTCCTGATAGGAATAACCGCAGGTCTCTCTACCTGCATGGCGCTTGTGGGAGGTCTGGTGCTTGGGGTATCTGCCCGTTTTTCAGAAAAAAATCCTAATGCATCAGTGTATGAAAAATTTAAACCCCATCTTTTTTTTAATTTCGGAAGAATCACCTCTTACGTAATACTGGGCGGTGTTATTGGCCTAATCGGATCATTTTTTCAGCTATCTGGCTTTGGTTTAGGTCTTCTTACCTTGGGAGTAGCTCTGGTTATGTTGATGCTCGGATTGCAACTTACCGGACTGTTTCCCAGGATCAGCAATGCCCATTTCACTCTTCCAACAGGAATAAGTAAGGCGTTGGGGATAAAAGAGCAGCAGAATAAAGAATACAGTCATAAAAATGCATTCATCCTGGGCGGATTGACTTTTTTTCTTCCCTGCGGTTTTACCCAAGCGATGCAGCTTTTGGCTATGAGTAGCGGCAGTTTTATCAGAGGGGCCACCATCATGGGTATTTTTGCTTTGGGTACTGCTCCCGGATTATTAGGTGTCGGAGGAGTGACATCCGTCATCAAAGGATATTTTGCCCAAAAATTCTTCAAATTTGCCGGTGTTGTCGTTACAATACTAGCGTTTTTCAATGCTCAAAACGGATTAAATTTGATGGGATTATCTCCTGCATATCTTTTTTCTTCTAATCAGAATGTATTGGCTGCATCTTCTGTCAATACTATTGTGGATGGTTTTCAAGTCGTTAAGATGACGCAGTCGGCAAACGGATATAATCCGAATATATTTACTGTCGTAAAAGATGTTCCGGTGAAATGGGAAATCAACTCAACTGATTCTAATACGTGTGCCAGTGCCATCATTATATCCCGCCTTGGCATACGGAAAAATCTTGAATTAGGTGACAATACCATAGAATTTACCCCAACAGACGTTGGAAGATTGCCTTTCTCATGCAGTATGGGCATGTATACGGGAGTTTTTAATGTAGTTGAAAAAAGTACGGATGCAGTTGCGCAGGCACCGCCGGCAAAAAGCGGAGTATCATGCGGGACGGGCGGTTGCGGTTGTGGAGGAGGGGCAAAACAAGCTGTCCAACAACCCGTTGTTGCCCAAGAAGCAAAACGGGAAGGTGCCGTACAGGTTATAAAAACAACATATACTGCTGACCGGGATATTTCTCCTAATGAGTTTTCTGTAAAAGCTGGAACACCGGTAAGGATGGAAATAGATGTTAAAGATAACGGGTCGGGGTGCATGGGAACCATAACTATTCCAAGACTGGTAGATGATCCTCAATATTTGGCGAAAGGTAAAACAATTACCTTCAATTTCACCCCGAATGGAAAAGGAAATTATCCTATTACCTGTGCAATGGGTGTACCACGGGGAGTTATCAAAGTTCTATGAATAATTACACTTTAACTTTAAAAATTTCAGGGATAACCTGCGAAGCTTGTGTCAAATTGATTAAGAAAAAAGTGGGAAGGCTTACAGGAGTTACAGATGTGGCGATTAAAAACAATAACGGAGAAACGACGATAACAAGCAGCAATGAGTTGAAAGTGTCCGATATTATCACTGCACTGTCGGGTATGCCCTATACCGTTTTAGAAGCATAAGATATGACAACAAACATAAACTTTACTATCTCGGGAATGCATTGTAGTTCATGTGAAGCTCTTATTAAAGATGAACTGTCGGAAATTCCTGGGGTACAGGTGAGATCCATCGATCATAAAACAGGTGCTGCCAGTCTGGTAGCAGATGATAATGACGGATCATTACGGAATATTGTTTCTGCCATTGCTCGTGCCGGATATGAAGCGAAAGTTGAAAGTAACGGAAATGGGAATGCTGTATTGGGAAATGGAATGAATATAGAGCAAGAAGTTATTCCAACAGGAAAACCTCTTAAGTTTTCATTGGAATCGGAAATCGTAGCCGAAGGAAAAGTACGACAAGATCCTGAAGGTAAATCGTATTTTGAAGGAGTGCTCAAGAACAACCGCCAAGTAAAGGTATCTGTTCCGGAAAATCAAAAAACGTCTAAGGAGTATTTAGAGAATCTTGTCTCTTCACTTGATGTAATCAGACTTTTTGACGGAATCACATCTTCTGCAAATACACCTGAAATTGGGAAAGATAGAGAAAATAAAAGCATACAAAAACAGGAAAATATTGCATCTCAAACTACAAGAGTCAATCTATCCCTTTCAGGGATGCACTGTTCCTCCTGTGCGGCAATTATCGAGAGATCCTTAAAAAAAGTAGATGGCGTATCGCAGGCAAATGTCAACTTCGCGGCAGAAAAAGCTCTCGTTGATTTTAACCTAGCAAAAACGTCTGTTGACTTACTGATTAAGGCCGTGGAGAGAGCAGGATATAAAGCGGAAATTGTCAATCAGAAAGATGCTACTTTCGAGTCAAAAAAAAGGCAGAAAGAAATAAAAAAAGCCCGTAATAAATTCATTATGGGTTTTGTGCTAAGTTTTCCCATGCTCTACTTTATGCTTTTTGACTTCTTCCCTTTCATTCCGGGAAAGACTATTTTACTTCCGTATGTAGGAGCTATCTCTTTTCTTCTTGCCTCACCGGTCCAAATCTTCTTAGGAAACAGTTTCTATAAAGGAATGATATCTGCTCTTCGTATGAAGACGTTTAATATGGACAGTCTTATAGCAATCGGAACGTCAACTGCATTTCTATACAGTATCTATAATTTTCTATTCTACAGTCTTAGGACCGGTTCATTTATTGGTCTAAACGGAGAAAAAATTCCTGAACTGTATTTTGAAACAGCGGCATTTCTTATTACCTTTGTTCTTTTAGGAAAATGGCTCGAACTTCGTGCTAAAGGACAGACATCAGACGCCATAAAAAAGCTGATGGGTCTTCAGGCAAAAACTGCACGAGTGGTGCGCGGCAATCAAACGCTAGATATACCGATTGATGAAGTAGTTAAAGGAGATGTTATTTTGGTTAGACCGGGTGAAAAGATACCAGTTGACGGGAAAATAATAAAGGGTTCATCAAGTATTGACGAGTCCATGGTAACCGGTGAAAGTATCCCGGTTGAGAAAAATATTGGTGATACAGTTATTGGCGCTACTATGAATAAGATGGGCAGTTTTGAATTTGAAGCAACCCGTGTGGGATCGGAAACAACATTGTCTCAGATAATCAGACTTATTGAAGAAGCTCAAGGAAGCAAAGCTCCTATTCAAGCTTTCGCCGATAAAATATCAGCATACTTTGTCCCGGCTGTAATTGCGATTGCACTTCTTACCTTTGTTGTATGGTTTTTTGTAATCGGTGCACCGCTTTCCTATGCACTTATGGCATTTACGGCAGTGATAGTCATCGCCTGTCCATGCGCGTTGGGACTGGCAACTCCAACCGCTCTTATGGTAGGAACCGGAAAAGGTGCTGAACACGGCATATTAATAAAAGGCGGTGAGCCGCTTGAAAAGGCTTGTAAGGTGAATGTTGTAATTTTTGATAAGACGGGCACACTGACAAACGGTAAGCCTGTAGTTACTGACGTCGATTGCTTTTCTGACTTTGATGAGAACGATGTTCTTTCTCTTGCAGCAAGTCTTGAGCGTTCTTCTGAGCATCCTTTGGCTGAGGCAATCGTAACTTATGCAAATGAAGAATCGATAAAAACATCCGGAGTCGAGCAGTTTAAGGCAATTGCCGGACACGGAGTACAAGGGGTTATTAACGGTGAAACGTATTATTTTGGAAATAGAAAACTGACAACTGATGTTGTCGGCTTACCAATTGATAGAGTCGACAGAAAAGTAGTACGACTTGAGGAACAAGGAAAAACGGTAATGCTTCTTTCCAACAACAAAGAAATTATAGGTACTGTTGCCGTTGCGGATACTCTCAAAGAGACATCCCGGGAAGCCATTCAAAAACTAACAGCAAAGAATATAGCTGTCTATATGATAACGGGCGATAACCGGAAAACGGCAGAAGCTATAGCCAAACAATTAGGAATAACCAATGTTCTTGCAGAAGTATTGCCTCAGGATAAGGCAAGCGAGGTGAAGAAACTTCAGGAACAAAGTAAGACGGTTGCCATGGTCGGAGACGGTATTAATGATGCTCCGGCTCTAGCACAAGCAGATTTAGGAATTGCTATGGGTTCTGGAACCGATGTGGCTATGGAAGCGGGGGGAATTGTCATTGTAAAAAATGATTTAAGAGATGTCGCGACAGCAATTAACTTATCAAAAGAAACGATGGGTAAAATCAAACAGAATATGTTCTTTGCCCTGTTTTACAATGTGATTGGAATTCCGGTTGCAGCACGAGCGCTGGCATTTGCCGGACTGGTGCTCAAACCGGAACTTGCCGGACTTGCTATGGCCTTGTCGTCTGTATCAGTGGTTAGTAATTCTCTGACTCTACGCTATTTTCAGCCGCACCGCAGAAACTACCTATCATTTATTGCTCCTACTGTCATGATTATTATTTTTAGTTTAATCTTTGCCGGATTTGCCAAAATTAGCTCAACCATGGCAACACCTGAAAAACCGATGTCAAATGTCCGAGTCAGCTCCGGAAAGTAAATATGGGTACGGACAAGCTAGTTTTTTACATTATTGGCGGAATTACCGTGCTTCTTTTGGTACTCATTGTTCTTTTTTCCATTAATGAAGGAAAACAGAGCCAGGCAGCTTCCAATATAACCAGTTACAGAGCAAACGATAAAGAGAAGCCGGAGGCGAGCGTATCATCTTTCTTTTCCGATCTAGGAAATATGAATGTTAAAGATGAGAAATCTGCAGAATTTACGATCGTTAATAACGGCCTGAAACCTCTTTCCCTTTTTAAGATAAGCTCATCGTGTGATTGTACTTATGGTCAGATAACCATCGATGGGAAAGTAAGTCCTGAATTCTCCATGCACTCCAAAAATCCATGGGTTGGAACAATTGCTCCGGGGAAGAAAGCAACTTTATCTGTTATATATCGTCCTTTTATCATGCCGGTTAAAGGAGAGGTAAGTCGTGACGTGTTTATGGAGACAAATGACCCGAATAATCCGAGGTTGAATTTTACCGTTAAGGCGAATGTAAACTAGTTATGACTGCACTTTTCGGAGTATCACTAACGGCATCTTTTTTAGGCGGAATGGTAGCCCTTTTTGCCCCCTGCTGTATCACTTTTTTATTTCCTTCCTATTTAGGTACTATTTTTAAGGAAAGGAAACGGATTGTTCTTCTGACACTAGTATTCGCTCTAGGCTTAGGCTCGATACTCGTTCCGGTTGCGCTTGGCATGAAAATCATTGTCTCGGTGTTTGACCAGTTTCATACTACTACCTACTTATTAGGAGCTCTTCTTATGTTTCTTCTGGGGTTAATGACCCTTTTTGATACCAAACTGATGCTACCGCTTCCTCACTTTACCATGCCAACCAAAACGACCGTTTTCTCGACCTATGTATTAGGACTTTTTTCTGGCATTACTTCATCCTGCTGTGCCCCTGTCCTATTTGCAGCAATTACTCTATCATCCTTATCCCCGACAATTCTTACTTCTCTTATCGTTTCATTTGTCTACGTTTTAGGAATAGTCTTTCCTCTTTTTTTTCTATCCTTATTTTATGAAAAGCTTACCAATCAGTATCTGTATAAGATAAAAAGCAAAACAGAAAAACCCTTAAAACTGGCAGCAAGTGTTCTCTTTATGGTGTCATCAGTTATTATCGCTTATATGGCGCTTACCGATAAGATCATAATGGATGAAAACGAGGCTTATGCCAAAAATCTTCGGACATTTATTTTCAACCTGTCTTCAAAACTTTCAAATCCCCTATTAGATATTGCTGTTCTTATGGGGATAATCTTGTTAGTTTGGTTCATGCTAAAGGTAGCAAAACATGAAAGTAAAAAAACTTCAAAATAAACGCAAATCTCACTGCAAGGTGGAGGAGGGTGCGAAGTATAAAGTCCCCACACTTTCACCCTTTGCTCCTCTTATCAGAATATTTTCTTCTCTTCCGTTTCCGATGACAACTCTCATATTTTGCTCTGCTAATTCCATTGCAACTTGATGTTTTGATTCCATTCCTCCTGTTCCGGTTTCTGATCTTCCCCTAAAAATTATATTTTCTCCTGAGTAATTATGAGTATATATAGTTGGTACAATATTACCTTCTCTATCTTTAATTCCATCAACATCACTCAGTAAAAATACGGTATCTGCTCCTACTGCTCCGGCAACAAAACCAGCCAGTCTATCATTATCGGCAGAAATTAAAAGTTGTTTCATCTCATGATCACTTACCGCGTCATTTGCATTTATTATTGGAATACCTACAGGATCGGCAAGAAGAGAATTCAGAAGATTTTTTGCGGAAGGAAAGTTGTCATCATTAATCAGTATTTGATCAACTTCCATACCATAGGTTTCAAATGCATCTGCCCATTTTTGGATGAGGATTCTTTGTCCTCTGGCTGCTGCACGCTGACGGCTGAGGATACTCCCATCGTAATTTGAAACTCTGTGTTTTCCGCATGCAACTGCTCCGGATGAGACGATTGCCACATTCAAATTCTTTTTTTTAAGGTAGCTTATCTGGCGGGCAATATCAGATATAAAGGCAGTATCCAGTGCTTCTCTTCCTCCGGTAATGGTGCTGCTTCCGATTTTGACAATAATTTTTTGAGAAATAAATTTCTCTGTTTCTTCTTGATCTAAATGTATTTTTCTTTCTGAATTTTCCACAAAAAAACCTCCTCCTTTGACAAGGACGAGGTTAACTCGTGGTACCACCTTGCTTCAATCGATTAAGATTCTTATTAGTGCTCCGTTTAACTACGACACACTTTGGATTATTTCTACGGTGTCCTTCCGTCATATTTATCATATGCTGCGCTCTTTTTCAAGAATCGTTTAGCGGGAAACCTCTTTTACACTGTAAAATTTTTTTTAAAAATTTTACAGTGCTAATCCGCTCCCGATTAAATCGGGATCGGAAAGAGCGGTATAAACTCAAACGCTTTACCAATTATGGTAAGATTATACCAAATTTTTTGTAAAAATGATCGTTGTAAAAATTAATACTGCTTTGGACTGCATTTGTCCATCCGCTCGGAAGTAAATTATGATCGGCGTTTGGGTAAGTTAAATATGTTACGTCGATATCATTTTTCTTCAGTATTTTTGTAAGATCGAGAGACCACCAGGGCAGAACTTCACGGTCAGAAAGCCCCTGATGGATTTGAAGAGGAGCTTTAATCCACGAGTAGTACCGGGAAGGTGAGAACATATCCGTGTCATACTCCTGTTCGAAATTAGAAAGAACTTTCCGAAGTGCTTTTCCACCGTCATCATACTCGTCCGTATAATAGAGAATGGAATAGGGGAATGACTGAGAAACCGGTGCCCACAGTACTGTAGGATAGGCCATTCCGCTTATGGCCAATACAGATAAAGCGATATGTCCTCCGTTACTGTGTCCCCAAATACCGATCTTGGTCAAATCCGCAGTTATATTTCCTGAATAGCTAGCATCCAGTCCCGTGTTTAAATGTGTCAGTGATGAGAGCAAACTCAAAGCAGTCGTATATGTTTGAAACCTTTCCTCAAACGGGTTTGCCGAGGAACTTGCCGATTCTCCGTACCCTAAAAAATCAGGAGAAAGTGTGATAAATCCGTTTTTTGCAAAGACTTGTGCACTAGGCTGTGATCCGATTCCCGGTTTATACGTTTCCCGGGGAATATACCCCCGCAGCATTACAACGACCGGATAATTCCCTGGCTTCTGCGGAATATTTATAAGTCCGCTTACTTTTAAAGTTGCAGCACTTCCCGGAGATCTGGGAGCTCTAAAATAAAACATCTGAGAATAAAACTCAGGGGAGTTATTAACCATGGGTCCCAGGGTTATTTCACTTTTGGCAAATGGTGTTTTTTTGAGATTTTCAAATGTATAGGAGAGGAGGGGTCTTTCTTTCGGAGCATCTTTTCCGACCGGACTTATAATTGGCTGACTTTTTTTCAAAAAGTATACGATTGATACAAGCAACCCTAAGCATAAAATAATTGCTAAAATTAAAACATTTTTTTTCATGAAGAAAGATAACTTTATTTTACTATACTCTTGTTTGTTATTTAGAGATTGGAGAAATAGTAAAGTTGTAAAGATTGTGAGGGCAAGCAGATCTCTTATATTTTTGCGACTCTGTTGAAAAATTCTAATTTTCTTTTTTTATATTCTCTTTCTGACAGACCGTTTGAAGAGATTTTCATTTGCTCATATTCTTTCAAATATTTGGGATTGCTTTTTAACAACGCATATCCTGCCAGGGGTTCCCGAAATATCGGACTTGAAGGATCTGATAGGGTTAATTCTATTTGATGTCCCTTCCAGGTAGTATGCCATTCAATAAACATGTCTCTTTTTTTATCAGGAGTTCCCAGGACAGAAATTAATGAGGGTAAATATTTGTCAAAGTCTTTATAAGGACTTTCGATAAGGAGGTCGATATCTCCGTCTCCCTGTGCAATACCCAGACTTGCGGCTCCCACAAAATATACTTTTAAATTGGGAAGAAGATGCTGAAGTCTACTGACCAATTCTTTCCCTGCAGAAGTGACTTTGGGATTGTAAGGAGCAACCCTGATTTTTTTATGTGGAGAAAAGGTAAATGAAAATAGATATGCTTTAGGCGTTTTAAACAAAAGTGAGAGGTCTCTTCGTATATATTTTATTTTATCGGCTAAATTTGACATATATTTGTCTGTTTTCATAGGGAAATTCTACTAGAGTGTACGTATTGGTGCAACTAAAACGCCCCGGATCTCGGGGCGCTTTTAGGGACAGACATTAAACCGCTATTTAAACCACCCCATTCCTTTTCCATGCATACCTATTCCTCTCATTCCGAATCCAGGCCTAAGATACGTTGGGTCTATATTTTGTGATTGCGCCCATGCTTTTATTTCATCCTGTTCGGCTTGAAATCGTTTTTTGAGCTCATCCTGACTCATATTTTTAAAATCTTCAGGCTTGTGTTTGCTTTTAAGAACAGATAGCTTATCTAGAATTAACGTTTTTTGAGCATCTGTGATCTTGCCGTCTTTTACTAATTGAGTGAGTCTATCCTCTTCTCTTTTCTGCATATTTTGCATCATTGTTTGTTTTCTCTGGTTCTCATACTCATCAAAAACGGACTGGACTTGATTTTTATCCAATCCGAACTTCTGAGCAATTTTTTGTACAAGGTCTGAGAGGGGACTAGTCGTATTTTGGGCATGTGCCGGGGTTATACTAAATACGGTTGCTCCTCCAATTGCAATAACAGCAAGTGCAGGAAGAATTACTTTTCTGGAAATCATATGTTCACCTCCTTTCTTTCTTTATAACTTAGTCCAGAGTATAAAAGAGGATTCTGAAAAGATGCTTAAGCAGAAAATGAGCTTAGAGAGCGGTTAAATAGGTATATACAGCCTTTGAAAGAGTAGCGATTCTCTCTTCGGCCAAAATGGGGTTATTGCTTTCTGAGAATAATGAAATGATATAATCTCCATTTTCGGTATATACAATTCCGGCATCATGGCTAAATCCGTAAATTTCCCCTGTCTTATGGGCTATGGTAATATCCTTTGAAAGGTATTTAGGTATTTTATTATTAAGTTTTTGGGCTTTCAGAAGGTTGAGCATCTTATCTGTATAGTGCGGTTCATTTAATTCTCCCTGATAAAGTTTCTTAAAAAAAAGAGCTGCATCATATGCAGTTGTTGCAGGGTCATTTCCGGTTGTTCCGACTGAAGATTCTGTAAAACCATTTTCCTTTAAAAAAGAAGCAAGATGGGATAATCTGATTTTTTCAGTAAGAAGCAAAGCTGAGTAGTTATCGGATATTGTTATCATTTGACTTAAAGCATCAGCAACTGAAAGAGTTATTTCCCCTTCAGTTTTCTCAGCGTTCTCTGGAGTTATATAGAATTTTTTGTTAAGTACAGGGATATCTTCACTTAAAATATCATCTTCATTTAGGATTCCGTTTTTAATTTGGTTATATACTGTTGCCATAACCCAGAGCTTATATAAACTTCCGGACTCATAAGACTCATGCTCATTAAGGTAGTATCTCTCTCCCGTTTTTAAATTTTCAAAAGCAACACTGTAGGTTCCCCGGGATCCCGAAAGAGCACTGCTGACGATATCTGAAAAAGAGGTTTGGCTATCTGCAACTGCGTGAGACGGAACAAGTGAAGGTATGGGAGTTGTCGAGGACTTTTCTGAGATCTGAGACAAAACACTAGGTGAAGGTGATGGCTTTTTTAGAAAAATTTTATTTAATGTGAAATAAGAAAAAGATGCTGAAGTTATGATAATAAGAAAGAGAGACAGTAATAATCGTTTCTTTTTTCGTCTTCGTCTGACTTCTGATAAATGAGACATATACGTATTTTACTCCGCTTCCAACTGGGTTGCGACCGGAAAGAACGGTATAAATGTTATACTGAAAAGTAATGACAGGTGTTTTTGTTTCTCCTTTTAAGGTAAAAAGAATAAAAGAAATTATTTCCACATTTACGATTCCTTTTGTTATTGTTTTGGGAATTATTCTTTCAATTCTGTTTAATGCCTTTTGGTTTATTCCATTTTTTTCTAAAGCAGTACTTCTTATCGTAATTTTTATCGGAAGTTTTGAACTTGTTCAGGATACGCTCACCTCTCTTATTCATAAAAAATTTGCACTGGATTATATTGCGCTTTTGGCAATTACAGTGGCGCTTATTAACGGACAGTATCTCGTCGCCGCAGTTATTGTTCTGATGCTCTCAGGCGGAAATACGCTTGAGAAATACGGAATGTCTAAGGCTCAAAAATCGCTTACTGCTCTTGTCGACCGGATACCCAACAGCGTATTTTTATGGGAGGGTGGGGCAATTGGTAAAAAAGTTGCAATTGACACAGTTGGAGTGGGACAGGAGATAGTAGTCAGAAAAGGAGAAGTACTTCCACTGGATGGCGTACTAATTTCAGAAAGCAGACTTACGGATGAGTCAATTGCACCTTTTTTACCAATTGCCCCACCCTCCCATAAAAATACGCTGTTGGG
>MFJL01000025.1 GCA_001779195.1 Candidatus Gottesmanbacteria bacterium RIFCSPHIGHO2_02_FULL_39_11 | reverse complement strand
CATCCTCTCACGATTTGTCTTCAGAGAGCCTCTGACAGGCCAGCAGCGGCTGGGGATTCTTTTCAGCCTGGCCGGGATTGTCCTCATCGGAATTAGCTCGGTTTAGATAAAGGGGTCAAAGGAGATTCTCTTTTTTTAAGACCGGGATGACGTCTTCCAGAGGCAGGCCGATGACGTTGGAGAGGGAACCTTCGACACGGGTGATGAAATCCTGGCTGCTTACCAGAATGTAAGCGGCGGCAAAACGCCGATAGTCGGTCCGGTCAAGGAAGAAATTGATTTCTGCTTCGGTCATCTTTCTGAAAGTGACAAAACTGCTGTTTTCTCCCTGATAAATGATACTTTTTGATGCTTCGACTTGGCTCAGCATCAATTTGATGATGTAAGTCGAGGTAATATATTTATGACGATGGCCGGCCAGGGTTTTCAAAATTCTGACCGCCTCTTTTCTACCATGCGGTTTACCGATAAGTTTCCCGTCAAAGATAGCACCGGAGTCGGCTGAAAGGATTAGATAGCTTGTTGCAGAGCCATTTGCAAGGGCTGCCCTTGCAAAGAGTTTTTTGGCGACGTCTTACCCTTTAAGTTTAGCCCGCAGTTGAAGGGTTTTTTCCGGGGTTGAAGCATTAATTTTTTCCTCCTTCAATGTAGAAGGGAAGATTTCAAAAGGGATTTTGAGATATTGCAGCAGTTTTTTCCTGCCCAGAGATTGAGAAGCAAGCACTAAATCGGGCATGTTTCGTAGTATACTATAATCATCATGGGTTTCTTCCCTGAAAATAAATGGGTCTATCTGCCGGTTATCGCGCTGGAATTGATAATGAAGGGCTTTGCTCTTTGGAAAGCAGCCAAGAAAGACCATAAATACTGGTTTGTCGCTCTTTTGGTTTTGAATACAGTGGGAGTCCTGCCGGTTATTTATCTGTTATTTTTTGCCGATCGGGCAAGAACTGAAAGTAAACCCACCAGAAAATTAATTCGCTCAAAGAGTAAATAAAGCGATTCCCCAGATTCAGGAAACCAGATAAACTTTATCGCCTGATTTGACCTTTCTGTCGGTTTTGACAGCTATTTCTTCCCCTTTGCCGGCTTTTTCTATCACCTGGTGGTCTTTTTGCATTGAGCTGACAGTTTGAGTGAATTCCTCATCATGATGGGAAAATTTAACTGTCTCACCTACCTTAAGTTTTGAGGATAGGTTGATGACCGCCACCGAGATTTTATCGTAATAATGGGTGACACGACCTACTTGTTTCAAATTGATCACCCCCTTTTAGTAATTGCTGGTTATTGGTCGGGATGCGCGGACTTGAACCGCGGGCCTCGTCGTCCCGAACGACGCGCTCTAGCCAACTGAGCTACATCCCGATTTTCCTGAAAATTGGAATCTCTTCGTATTTTAACACCTGAATGGTAAAATATTAAGCTGAATATAATATATTAGTCCCCGTAGCTCAACGGATAGAGTAGAGGTTTCCTAAACCTCCGATGGCGGTTCGATTCCGCCCGGGGATACTGTGATTGAGCAAGAGAAGAGAAGCCTCCGCAAAACAGTTGACGCTATTTGATTGGGGAAATGTTTTGGTTGTTACTAATCGATAATCGGTTATTAAATATTTCTCAATTATTTTACTATTAGTATCGTTAGGATAAGTGAGCAGGCAAATATTTTGAAATTTATGATTTCTCAAAGCATTTGAAAGGTCTTCTTTAACTGTATTTTCATCGTAAAGATCAATAATATTAAATTCCCCGGGGGATTTGGTTTTTAGGGAATAATATTCCAATAAAAATTTGTTGAAACCAGGATAGATAATTAGCGCGTCCCGGGATTTCAGATTTTTATTTGTGAGATACTCATAAAGATATTTCCAGTCTTCTTTTTTGGTTTCATAATTCAATAAAACACGGTAACTTACTGAATTTAAAAAGAGGTAAATAATCAGAAGAAAAATGCCGAACGGTTTTTTCTGATTGATTAAATTGACAAGAAGCAGGATAAGGCCGAGATGGACAATAAGTAAATTAAAATCGATAAATATCGGTACTTTTTGACCGGCGAGAAAGGAAAGTGTCATCGGGAGCAAGGATATAATGACGATTATTACCGGCAATTTATATTTATTTCTTAAAAATAAAGAAATAAGCAGAGAAATAAATAATACGAGTGAAAAAATAAGATAAGTCAAATTACCCAGAGGCACACCCCACTCGGTAAAAGGAGCGTTTATTCCATATTTATGCGGATAAGCAACCAGAAAAGCCAAGACAGTTTCATATATACCGCTAAAGGTGGGGGGAGTAATATTCCGAATATCTTTGTAGGACAGGGGTAGGGAAGATATGAATTTTCCTATCCATGGTAAGAATAAGGTTAAAGTAAGTATCAGGCTTGCGTAAAGCGGTTTATCTTTGTTTAACACCGCTCGAGCATTCATTTTGATTAATCTGTATAAAAGAAAAAAAATATAAGAGAAAAATAACCAAAAAAAACTGTAGTCGGATATAATGCCTAAAAATGATACTAAAATAAACTTAATATATAAAAGAATATCATTCTTTAGGTCTGAAGCCCTATTTAATATTTTTAAAAAATAATATAAACTTACCGTTTCTAATAAAAAAACCAGGTTGGTATACCTGGATTCGGCGGAGAGTTTGATATTGTAGGTTGAAAAACCAAGCAAAAACAGGCTGATTAAGGCTGCCTTTTTATTCATGAAAAGATAAGCGGATAGCTTGTATAGGTAAAAAATCGAGATGAGGGAAAATAGGACTGATGGCAGTCTCAACCAATTTTCTGCAAGAGAAAAGAATGACCAGAATTTTAAAAATAAGAGCATAAGAAAAGGATGGGTGGGAAAATCCCAATAATGACCTGAAATAAGCTGCTTAATAGGAAGCCTGGACAGGTTGAAATAGGTAGCTTCATCACCCCAAAAACTTTCAATATTTAGGAGGAAAGCCAATCTCATTACTAAGCTCAAAATAAATATCAACAGGATGATGAGCCTTTTTTTCATTTCATTTTCCGTTATTATATTAACAGAATTATATTTTCCATATACCCCATGAAACAGAAGAAAGAAGTATTACGCTTTGTCATTATAAGGACTGCCGGTAATTTCCTTCTGTTAGCCTCACTCTATGGCATCGGCAGGACATTGGGTCCGGCTGTGCTTTTGGAAAGCCGGTACCGGCTAAACCAGATGAGAAATGTCCGTTACCAGATCGCCTGGAAAGGAGTAGTTGCTGAAGATGAAACAGAGGTATTGAGCGAGGAACCTACAACTACCCCGGAAATCATCAACAATACTCTTTTTGGGCAGATTTCCGGCGGGGACAAAGTGGAATTTCTGGAACCGGTATCTGCCAAATTCGGCATTATTATTCCGAAAATCGGAGCCAACGCGCCGATTGCTCCCAATATTGATGCCGGCAATCCCGATATCTATTTAGCTGCTTTAAAAAAAGGCGTCGCCCACGCGGCCGGCACGGTTTTTCCGGGAGTGACGGGCAATATTTATCTCTTTGCCCACTCAACTGATAATTTTTGGAATGTCGGCCGTTATAACGCCATTTTTTACTTATTGAAAGAACTGGAAAAAGGGGATGAAGTTGATCTCTTTTTGAACGGAAAAAGGCATATTTACCGGGTAACCAATAAACTGGTGGTCGATCCGACTGAAATTGAATATTTGACCAGGCAGACTAATTATGAACAGTTGACGCTGCAGACATGCTGGCCTCCGGGAACGACTTTTAAACGATTGATCATCCTGGCTGTTCCCGAAAAGGACTATAAGGAAGAGATGTAGCCTCATTTCAGGGAGTAGGGGTAACAGTCGGTCCCAGGAGTTCGGAGAAGCCTTTTTGGGAAGCGGAAGAGGTAGCCTGATTAAACCCTTGGAAACTGAAGAAAGGTTTGATATCAACGGAGTTTGTCAGAAGATAGATTCCGGCGATAAGAGCGACCAGACTCAACAAAATAGCCATAGTTTTTTTATCCATAATTACCTCAGATCAACTTCATAAAAATCAGCTGAAGATGAGCTGTTTATATTGGTCAGGATGACTATTTTGCCTCCTGAAGTCCACGGGAAAACCAGATTATTCGTAAAGGGACCGGAATAAACTGAACGCTTGTTGGTGCCGTCGTAATCAACCACGGCTATCTTATCCTGGTCTATCAGAATAAGGTGTTTGGAATCGGTATACCAGATAGGTAATGTATCGGCAATATAGTAATTCTTATCTTCCTTGGTGTCGTAGATATAATATTTTCCTTTTTCCAGTTTTCTGGTTTCTTCCGTCGGATTGCGACCGATCAAAGGCGGATCGATGACGGTCTTTAGAGAAGCAGATTCAGTCGCCCGGAAAAGAATTTTGTCTTCATCAGGGGAAAATTTTATACTGTCAGCTGAATCAGTAAGCACGATATTAATGTCATCAGAGAGTGAGGCCATGGTTGAGAGATGTTTTAACATTCTCGATTCTTCCCATTCCTGAAGAATCTGGCTATAGCGGGCAGTGATATCAATGGGGGCAGCAGCGCTGCCGATATCAGCCGAGAGGAGATATGCGCGTTCCGGCAGACTGCTGTCGTTTTCCGTGAAGAAGGCGACAATAACTTCCTTTTCATCATATGACCAGAAAAGACCGGCGTTATCATAGAGGGATTGGCCGACCGTATTTAAAACTGCCGAATCCATGGAAAAAATTTGTTTGGCATCAGGTTTGCTCCCCAAGGGTCCTGTCTTTAATTCCAGATACCAGACACCGGAGCGGCTGCGGTTTGTAGCCGGATCTACCTCCGCGCTTTTAACCAGAAAGGTGACTTTGCTACCGGAAGGCGATAAGCGGGGCGAAATGACTCCGGTAAAGGTGATTGCCCGAAGTGAGGGATTAAAGGGAACCAGAAGCGCATCGATCTGGCTGACGACTTCACCCTGGACTCTAATCCTTTTTTCCCATGATTGGTATCCCTCCTTGCTGATTTTGATTTCATACCAGCCCGGCGGCAAGGTCAGTGAGGCATCGGTGGCGGAAATTAATTTGCCGTCGATAAAGATCGAAGATTTTCCGGGATATGAGGATACAGAGAGAATGCCGGTCGGACTGATGGTTTTGTCTTTGGGATCAAAACGGTAACCACGGCCGTAGAGGATAACTGCGGCGGTCAGACC
>MFJL01000024.1:55690-57001 GCA_001779195.1 Candidatus Gottesmanbacteria bacterium RIFCSPHIGHO2_02_FULL_39_11 | reverse complement strand
TTTTGAATTATTCCGCCAAGGATATGGACAACTTGCCAGTTCACTTTCCATTCCTTCCTATCACCACACGCCTGATCTGATTGTCGACGCGGGAGGATTTGTCGATACGGCAAGTTGTCCATATCCTTGGCGGAATAATTCAAAGTCTGAGGTATCAATACATCCATCCAAACTACAGTCCAGATTCCCGCTTGCTCCCCGAGGACAGGAGGGAGGAGACGTAGGTGTAGGAGAAGATGGCCCGGGAGTCGGAGTCCGGGTGGGAGTAATCGTAGGAGTAAGAGTAGAAGTGGGAGTCGGACTAATCAAAGATGCAATCACCCGATAATTGGCTGACTCCAGATTAAATACGAGAGAATCTGATGCATTATTTACTATTTGAGAGGCGCTTGAGGTAAGAGTTAATACCTGTGGATCAGTTCCCAACGTAAGGGATTTACCTCTGAAATATATTTTGGCAATTGTGATGGAAGTTGCGGTTGAGGGACCGGGGCGAGTTTTAGATCCAAGCTCTATAATAATTTTCCCATTTCCATTTGCCGTTTGTGGCCCATCAACTCTGAAAATATGATCAAATCCTGAAGAAACCGTATCAATATAAGTTGCGGAAGGAAGTTCAAGATAGCTGGGATTAAACTCAATCTGAGTACGCAGATAATCCAGAGTTTCAGAAGGCGAACCCCCCGTAAAGGTGGCATTAAGAAGGAATAACTGAGTATCGCCAAGAGGAATATCCTGGGAGACGGGACTAAGACTTAGGGTAACCGTTGCTCCTCCTGCTGCACGATTCCGGATGTCCTGAGTACGATCAATAAGAGCCAGACCTACTAAAATACCCGAACCGAGTGCTAAAAAAAAAATTATTTGCTTAATATGAAGTTTTATATAGTTACTATGCATAGAGCAGAATCATTTTCCCCTCTGTCTTTTATTGCGAAGTTCCGACAACTTGCAAAAGTGAATTATCATCGGGGAATTTTATACTGGCTGCCCCCTCGCCTATACTTGCAAAAGAAATTCTGGAAAGCTGTACAGTACCACTTGGCAACTGAGCATCTGGTTTTCTGGCAACTACAACAAAACGAAGAAAATTATACGTGTCGTCAAAACTTCCTCCGGATGAGACATAGGGAGCATCCGTAAAAACTCCGTTTGGAAGAGAGCCGGTAACAGCAGGAATAATATTAGCAACACTTAGCCTGTTTTTATCATAGAGAATGGTAATATCCGCTCCGGACATTCTTACATTTGGATCGGTAAGAGAAGCTGAAACAACTACATCGGTTACCAAGCCCACTGCGCTATTGGTAC
>MFJL01000024.1:45405-55651 GCA_001779195.1 Candidatus Gottesmanbacteria bacterium RIFCSPHIGHO2_02_FULL_39_11 | reverse complement strand
ACAATAATAAGGAGTATAAACAGAATACCAAACAAGTTCCTACGATTCGGACTCATACTTTAATTTAGAACAATTTTTGAGTAGATGTAAAGGGGCACTTGGTTATATTTTTGATGTCTTGAAGTTGGAAGTGAAAAGTTAGTGATGAGATATCTTGAAGTAAGAAGTGAGATGTGAGTTCTTGAAGTGAGAAGTCTTGATGATTTGAAAAATAAATCAAGATATCAAAGATTCAAGAGTATCAGTATCCCATTTCACACTTCCAACTTCAAAATATCTAAGGAACATATTGTACAGTGTTTCTTCTCCACACTTCAAAATCAATTAAATCAATAGTGGTAGACGTGCTATCCCCTTCTGTACATTCGAAATTTCCGCTCGGAACGGTATTGGCCGGTACGACGGTACCAAACTGCCGGTACCAGGTATCACTATCCGATGCGTTAATCACCCCGTCACAGTTGGCGTCTCCTTTTTCATGAAGCGGGCAGGAATGCGTACATACCAGTCCAGTAGTCGTAGGAACGACCGTAGGGCTCGCAAAAAAATCAGTAGGAGTTGGAAAAGAAGTTAAAGACGGAAGAGGAGTTGGAGAATTTTGAGGAATTTCAACTGATGTTAACGCGGCTTTTGCATCTACCATACCGAACTGACTGGCTCCCTGGGCAATTGACGGGATGGAAGTTGATTCAATTATTTGTAAAATTTGAGCATTGGTGAGATTTGGATTTTTTGCAAGCATAAGGGCCGCGATACCGGCAACCTGCGGAGAAGCCATAGATGTCCCCTGTTCATAGCAATATCCCGAAGGGGAGGCTGAAACCGGACATGTCGCTCCAGATGCGGACCATGTTGAAAGAATGCAGTTTGACTGCTCACTGGTTGACAGACAACTTCCGCCCGGGGCAACCACCGTAACCCAATTTCCCCTTTCTGAATAGGAAGCACTGCTTCCGGTTGTAGTTACCGCACCTACTGAGAGTACGTGATTGGATGCTCCCGGATACATGCGCGGATTGACACCTCCGCATCCGGGATCGCTTCCGTTTCCGCAGTTGCCTGCCGCAACTATCATAAGTCCTCCCTGATTCCAAATATCATCAATTGCCAACTGGGTAGCTGCAATTCCGTCTGGCCCCAGAGAGCTTTCTGTTGCACCAAGGCTGAGGTTAATAACTTTTACCCCATGATCCAGTGCATATGCTGCTGCCAAAAATACATCCATAAGACTTCCTGAGCCGTCCGCTTTGAGCGCTTTTATCGAAAGAATTTTTGTCCCCCACCCCACCCCTGCAATCCCGATAGTATTATCGGGAGTTGCCCCAAGAAGACCGGCAATATGGGTTCCGTGTCCGTTATCGTCAATGCCGTTTGAGTCCTCATAACATTGGGGAGTATGATTATAGTCACAAGTCACCCAGTCAGAGTCGGCAATTTTTCCTGCAAGATCCGGATGGGTACGGTCAATTCCCGTATCAATAACTGCCACTTTTATCCCCGAGGTGGCATTTAAATCCGGGACTAAATCCCAGGCGGTTTGAGAACTTCCTCCAACGTTGGTTGCCTCAAGTGTCCACTGATCTGTAAAAAAAGGATCATTTGTTGTTTTTTGCGCATAAACCTTTGGCATAGGAAGAACAATCTTTACGTTCGGATCACTTCTCACATGTTCTGCTGCGGTTCGGGCATCAGTACTCACCTCATAGACAACAATTGAACTGTTGGGAACTCCTCCTTTAAGTTTGCCCTTATCAGGTGCGAGTTTACCGGATAAGTTAAGGAGAGAACGGGTGTTTGGTTTTTCTTTGAAAATGATCAAGAGGTCCTGGGAAGGAACAGGAACGTTGGGAGTTTGAGCAAAAACAGTTCCAAAAGAAAAAATCATAAAAAGGCTCCCTGCAGAAATAAATAAGCTGAGCTTTGTAAGAGAGAATTTATACTTCTCTTTCCGGTCCCGCTCAGTCGGGAGCGGACTCGCGAGGCATAGAGTGAAAAAACTTTTAATAACCTCAAGTTTTTTTACTATATTTAATTGCATAGTGTGATTCTATAGTTGCAAATTATTACCCCGCCAACAAGTGTGAAAAATCCTTCACCTTGATTTACGATCATTAAATCGTTACGTTACAATTAACTATGAAGTTGATGGGGAGCGTTTCAAAAATTTCTTTCCTGTTTGCCTGCGGAAGTTACCTCTTTCATATCCTGTTCTTTTGGCTGTATGAAACTACGGATTCCTGGTTTTACTGGGCACTGGCAAATTTTCTCAAGACCGGAACGTATTATGCGCCCACGCCTTATTTTTACACGGTTCCTTCAACTATGGAGCCTCCTCTTTATAGCGCGTTTCTCTATCTTATTCAGATTTTCCCCCGTGCGGATATTTTTATTCACACCTTCCAAATACTCTCCCTTTTTGGAACCGCATTTTTTATGTATAACATTCTTTCCCGCATTATCTCTGAATCCCTTTCCCTCTTTTTTGTCTCTCTTTTTCTAATTTGGCCTGCTAACATAATCTATGCTACTAACCTTCTTTCTGAAAACTTTGCTCTTTTTGGGGTAAGTTTATTTGGATATTTAGCATTTCTCATCCTGGAAAAGAAAAAACGAAGTTATATTCCTTTCTTTATCGTACTGAGTTCAGTTTTGGTTCTTCTTCGATACAATTTTGGCACCCTTTTTATTTGTTCTCTTCTCTTGGGTTTTTTTGAAGTTATAAAACAGGGAGAAAAAACAATTCAGAAAGCAAAGATCCTCATAGCAATTGTACTTTCTCTGGGAATTCTTCTTTCCTGGTCCATCTTAAATTACCAATTAAACGGGTCGATAGGTCTTTCAAGTGGACTGGGCAAAAGTCTCTATGACCGGGTAATTGCTCAAAACCGCCTTGTGCCTCCGGGAGATAATCCAAAACTTACCCTGCTCCGCGCACTTACTGACGATCAAGTGA
The DNA here is from genome assembly GCA_001779195.1 of Candidatus Gottesmanbacteria bacterium RIFCSPHIGHO2_02_FULL_39_11. Classification (GTDB taxonomy): domain Bacteria; phylum Patescibacteriota; class Microgenomatia; order 2-02-FULL-39-11; family 2-02-FULL-39-11; genus 2-02-FULL-39-11. The sequence goes on along the minus strand of MFJL01000024.1, from coordinate 52,698 downwards.
ATTTATTTATTGCCTGGTGGCCTCCTGAAGCATATATTATGAGTACAAAAAAAGATCCTTTATATTCTACCGAGACGAGTGTAAATAATGTATTTCGAGATGTGGCTTTGGAAGGGCTGAAAGCAAACATTGGTCCCTATAGTATTGGAATTCCCACCTATTATTTTCAGGCATATCTTAACTCTCCCCCTTTCCCGCCTCCCCGCTATTTGGCAACTAATGTACTTCTACAAAAAGAGAGATGCAGAAACCTGGGAACCATAGAATTGTGTAAACCTCTTATTCAATCCGAGTTTGCAAAAAAAATTTGGGATTTGATAGTCGTTACGTCAGTAAAATATTATTATATGTTTAATCAGCCTGTTTTTTTTCTGATTATTCTTCCTTCATTGGTTATCTCCTTTTTTTCGAGAAATTCGTTTTTCAGATTTATGGCGCTGTCTTATTTCTTATCGACATTTATTCCGACTCTTGTCAATCATCCGGACCCCCGATACGTATATCCCTTCTTAAGTCTGGAAATGCTTCTAATAGTATATGCAGGGATAACTGTATACGGGAAGATAATAAAAAGAAGAAAAGTAACTGCTTAAAGGCCAAATACTCGACACAAACCACAACTTAGGTGTACAATAAAACCCATTTGTCGTAAAATTTCTAAGCGAGAATAATTAAGATGAACTGACTATCTGCCGAGATAGCTCAGTCGGCTCGCACCTTAAATTTCAGCGCTTGCTCGGAGCAAGCAATAAAATTCTTAAAAAGAATTTTGCTGAAATTTAAGGTGTAAAAGCAACTGTTTTGCTCAACTCGCCGTTTACGAACGAAGTAAGTATTATGGCGAGTTAGTCCGCCTCTGGCGGATAAATTGGAGAAAGCCCTCTTAGCTTAGTGGTAAAGCGGCAGTTTTGTAAACTGTTGACGTCAGTTCGATTCTGACAGAGGGCTCCATTATAATGTTACAATGACACAATATTACAATGCCAGGATGGCTGAGTGGACAAAAGCACGAGTCTGTAAAACTCGCGCCTCACGGCTTCCCAGGTTCGAATCCTGGTCCTGGCACACAAGAAGACTTGCCCTGAAAATATCTTCAGTGCTTACACCCTTCCGCTGCACAAATAGTCAAATTCGTCTTTCCTCCATAAATATACTTTTATCCGGTTGCCATAATTCACCACGATGAGAAACATTACCTCGGTGTTTTTTTTGGAAAAATAACTACAGGTGTGAGTTGCTACTTATAAATCTCTCTTCTGTGGCCGACAGAGAGGATAACTATCATTTCTTCTTCAACGTCAATTATTATCCGCCAGTCCCCTACCCGGAACCGGTAGGAGCCCAGTTCTGAATTTACTAAAGACTCCGCAAAATTCAAAGGTTTTTCGGATTTGCACCAGAGGTCAAGCTTGTTTATGACTCTTTTCCGAATTGCTTTATCGAGCTTTCTAAACTGGTTTTCTGATTTTTCCGTGAAACACCATTTCCAACTCATATTATTTGGCCAGATTCCGTACCCGGTCCGCGCTCACCCGTTTCGATTTCCGGGACTGGGCTATGAATGCGCGGTAATAGGGACTGGATAACGCCTCGAGGTCCTCCAGCAGGCTTTCCCACATTTTTCGGGGTACCAATGTTCCTAAAGGTTTATCGTTTTTCAAAACTGTATAGAAAGAAGAGGATTTTTCCGCGTTGGCAAGTAGCCGGGTCAACCCTGCCTGGGCCTTTTGGATATTGGTAAATTTCTCATCATTGATCAGTTGCTGAATCATTACAGAATTATATAATAATTCTGTAATTATGTCAACAGGTCCGCAAGACGGTATACTCTACGGGATTTCCCCTCTCTTCCTCTTCTGTGATACACTAGATATACTACTCTCTTTTAATATACAAACAGCCTATTTATTATGTTTCGATATATTTTAATACTTATTGTACTAATAATAAGCGGATTGATGGGATATTTTGGTTTTCTTATATCCCCTACTTCTCTTTCTGATGAAAAGATCCGGTTTGTCGTAGGTCAGGATGAATCGCAGGAATCAATCCTTGATAGACTACAAGAGGACGGTTTCATCCGGAGCAAAAATGTATTTTTGTTTGTTTCAAGCATCCGTCATTTTACCGCGAAAATTGAACCGGGAGCTTATGAATTGTCTAAAAACGGAGGAATAATAGGCGTTTCCAATACTCTTTTCTCTCCTCCCTACCAGAGGTGGGTGACAATTGCCCCCGGAATGAGAAAAGAACAGGTAGGATTAAGTATCCAAAAAAGATTCGGATGGAATGATGCAGCGTATGAAGAATTTATTAATACTGCCAAAGAAGGATATCTTTTACCCGAGACATATTTAGTCAATACGGATTATTCGGGAAAAGCCGCGGCTGACTATTTTATGAATCAGTTTCAGCAAAAACTGGATGAGGGGCTTTATGATAAATTTCTAAGTAAAAATATAAAGACAGACACGGCAGTCAAAATTGCATCTCTTATTGAACGGGAGTCAGGAGGAGATGGGGATAAAAAATTAATTGCCGGAATTATCTGGAACCGGCTTGATAAAAATATGCGCCTTCAGATTGACGCAACGATCCAATATGTGTTGGGAAACGAAAACGACTGGTGGCCTATCCTAAGCGGAAAAAAATTATCCTCAATTGAGTCTCCCTACAATACTTATCTGCATACAGGTCTTCCTCCGGGAGCCATTTCAAATCCGTCTCTGGCCTCTCTTAATGCTGTTTTCGACTGGGAAGATACGGAGTGCATCTTTTATCTTCATGATCATAACCGGCAAATTCATTGTGCGATAACGTATGAAGAACATTTGGAAAACATTGAAAGATATCTTAAATAAATCCGAATATCGAATATCGAAATACGAAACAATAATTAAAAATCCGAATATCGAAACAGTTCTATTAAAACTAAACTGATTTTCTATAAATAGAACCAAAAATATTCATAAGTTCACTAGCTTCTTGAATAAGCTCATTTCTCTTAGCTTCAAGTCTCTCATTTGAATTTGTATCAATAAGCCTTAGCCAATAACAACTCTCCTTCGCTTCCTTTCTACATATTTTTATCCGCATAAGAAAATCTTTTTTTTCCAAGAGACTCATTTGCTTCTATATAATTTGCTCCTACTGAACCTGAAAAACGCACTACTTGTCTACTATCCTCATTATTGGAAATAGACTTTGGAAGAAGCTTAATAAACTTTCTCACATTTAATGCAAAAAGGAAGGTTCTTTCCTCAAGATCGAAATTCTTTGTATTTGTAATTTCTGTCATTTGAAATTGTTTCGATATTCGATATTCGGATTTCGAGTTTAATATGCCGATGTGTTTCTTCTCCAGACTTCGAGGTCTACGAGGTCTATTTTTCCGCTTGAGTTAAAGTCAGCACGTGTGGTCGTGATCTCTCCTGAAAATTCCCTTACCCAGATATCAAAGTCCCCTGCGTCTATCACTCCGTCACAGTTGGCATCACCCAAACTCCTGTCGCAGTTAATCCCTGTCGGAAGAGGTGTCGGGCTTACCGTAGGCACTACAGCCCCAATTTGAACAGAGGCAGGAGTTGATGTTGTGAAAAGAACTTCAGAATTACTGTCCACAATTTGATTAATTTCTACTGTTATAGGTAATGAGGTCGGACTGTCCTTAAGAGCGGTTAGATTAAAACTGGCAAAAGTTATCGCGCTGTCTGTTTGCGGACCGCTTCCGGGAGTAGCAGCTGCTAACTCTACGATAATTTTACCAGTCTGATTTGAAACAATGGGACCGTCAACTCGGAATATTCTATCCAAATTTTTCTGCCCGTTAAAAGAAACTGCTGCATAATTATTATCGGGAACTTTAAAATAATCCAAAGGAAAAGAAATTGTCATTTTAAGGTAATCGATACTTTGAGAAGAAGTGGAGTCTGAAAAAGTAGTCTTAACCTGAAAATTTTTCGTCTCCCCGGTCTGGAACGTCTCATGAACCGGATAAATTTGAAAATTAGCATTTGTGTTTGCTGCTCTTTTTCTAATGTCCGTATTTTTAAAAATTCCGGGAAGAACCAAAATGACTCCAATAAAGAGAATTAGAAGTAAAGATATTGGCAAAAAGTTTTTGGTAAAAAAGCTGTACATAGCTTAAGTCTAATTTTTTTTCTATGTTATTTCAAGTCACGGAGTACCACGGTTTGAAAGCCAGATTCCATAATCCGCATCATCCCGATTTCCGTCATTATTAAAATCCGCGTCCCAGTTGTTGGGTAATGTACTACAGAATGATGTGGTACCCGGCTCAACATGACACTGCGAGTTCAGCCAGACAGAATAGTCTACCCCGTCGATGGAATAGTCGCAGTTGGCATCTCCAAGATTATTTCTCAAACAGTTTATACCGGTTACGCTCGGAGGAACGGGAGTCGGCGTGCGGGTTGCGGTTGGAGTGGGTGTGCGGGTGGGAGTAACGCTAAGAGGGATAGGCGTGGGAGTTCGGGTAGGAGTTGGTGTGGGCGTTCGGGTAGCGGTAGGAGTCGGCGTGCGGGTAGGAGAAGGAGTCGGCGTGCGGGTTGCAGTCGGAGTCGGAGCGGTACACCAAGATGAAGGTGCCTGAAATTGAACCGAATATGTTCCTCCCGGTACACTATCACTACTCCATTGTATACCTTGATAGTTCAGTCCAAATACGTTTCCGTAAATAACCCCTGCAAAGAAGGGAGATCCCATAGGAGAAAGTCCTATGTTGGTAGCAAAATCTTTGAGCCAGAAATATACGTTGGTTGTTGACGCGGGCCTATTGATGACAACCGTATGCAAGCCCACCTGAGGACCATCGGATGTACTAAAACTTTCATTCGGCCAGAATTGATAAGTTACATATGTCTGCTGGTTTAAAACAGGAATTGATCCGTTTGCACATCTCGCTTCGGCTCTCATTGTCCATTGAACTGTAGGAGTCGGAGTAGGAGTTCTTGTAGGAGGAACCGGGGTACTCGTCGGATTTACATCCATAGTAAACCAGACCACACAAGCAGATGCAGCAGCTGATCCCTGTCCGGTGACCGGATCAATAAAAAAAGCCAACACTTGAATCGAAGTGGGTTTGACTCCCCCGTTATTCAGATCCGGCCGGTCAAACATACTATAATTAATGGTAATGGTATGAGTGTTTGAGGGAGGAGAGGCATTCTCATTGATCGCGAAATCCTGTCCTGCCACAAACTGGATAGGTTTGGGATTGTTGGGACTGTAAAGATTATCCATGTTGTAAAAGATATAGCTAAACCTAGTTATATTGGAAATGTTAGCTGTCGATGTGATATGAAGAGGCTGACTCGGAGAAAGTACGTCTATATAAGAAGGTACACCACCATCATGAGTGATAGACATTCCCTGACAAAGGTTGGGAGGAACACCAGTGGGAGTAGGAGCTGTTTGTGCGTGAGGAATAAAACGGGATCCTTCCTGTATGATCTTGTTTCCGGCAATCATTCCTACGAGAACCACTCCTAAAACAACAAGAGTAATCATCGTAGCAACTTCGCCCTGATTACGGGGTGTTTCAAACCTGTGCATATATTAATCTCGTTTCTTTTTAGCTTTATTTCAAGCCAAGAAACCTGCGGATAAAAGAGATAAATGAGGAGAAGAATCCGCCTCCGGAATTGACGGGAGTAGAAGTAAGTGGAATTACCTTTGAGCTGTTATTGACAACCTGTGACAAAGAGGTATCAAATGAAGCATTTGACGTATTTCCTTCAAATTGAACCGTGCCTAGCACTAATTGTTTGTCAGTAGTTGGTCCTCCGCCGGGGGTTAATGCACCCACTTCAACGGTTATTTTACCTTTTGAATTGGCATCTTCACTATTTTCCTGAAAAAGAACCCGTCCCAGCTTATTAGAAGGAGAAAGTGCTATCTCCGTCATTTTCATATCATTTGCATTAAAAGAAACCACAGCCTTTGTATAATCCAGTTTTTCTGAAGATGATCCACCGGTAAAATTCAATACAATATCATAGGCTTTAGCTGATCCTTTATTTCCAGAAGGATTTGCTTCTAAAGAAATAGTGACCCCCGAAGAATCGGCATAAACATAACTTCGGAGAAAAAACATAGTACCTATACCGATAACAGTTAAAAGAAAAAACAAAAAAGTAGAAAATTTAATTTTCATCGCGGTTTTTTTATAAGGTCCACCTGTTTGAGAACCAGATTTCATAATCTGCGTCGTCCCGATTCCCATCCAGGTTAAAATCAGCATCCGCATTCTGAGGAACCGGATTACAGAAGGATGAACTTCCGATTTCTGGATGACATTGGGAGTTTAGCCAGATTGAATAATCAATTCCATCAATTGCGTTATCGCAGTTAGCATCTCCCAGAGTCTTTCTTGTGCAGGTAACACCGGTTACGGTAGGCACATTCGTCACGGTAGGCGGAATAGGAGTGGGTGTCCAAGTGGGAGTGACGGTAGGCGGAATAGGAGTGGGTGTCCGGGTCGGAGTAACGGTCGGTGGAATAGGAGTCGGTGTCCGGGTGGGAGTTGGGGTAGGAGTACGAGTTGGCGTAGGAGTCGGTGTCCGGGTGGGAGTGACGGTCGGTGGAATAGGAGTGGGTGTCTGGGTGGGAGTAACCGTTGCGACAGGGGTAGTAGGAGTAGGTGTAGGAACCCCATAGGTGGGATCATAGGTAATAAATCCGTTTTCCTGCAAGCTCGTGGAAGCCAGGGGAATAACCTCTGATAAAGGCGCAACCACTATCTGAGTTAGTGAATTATCGGTAACCGAATTTTCTACTCTAAATCCGAGGGATTGCCCTGATGTCCAAGGAGCAGACAGATTTCTCTGTACGACAAATTCGGCAACTTTTAATCCTGCTCCGCTATTGAGAGAGGAATCGGTTGAAGGTCCCCCTCCCTTAATTTGAGAACCAAGTTCAATGACAATTCCGCGAGTTGAGTTTGCAATACTGGGTCCGTCCACATGGAAAATCCGGTCAAAGTTTACTCCGTTACTAGGAAATGTTGTAGTGACATAGGTATTTGCAGGGATTGTAAGCTGTCCGCCTGAAGGTAAAATAACCCGGGTTTTAAAATAATCAATTTTTTCAGAGATACTTCCTCCGGTAAATCGCGCATACATACTTACCGTCACCTGGTTGGAATTTATCCTGGTGTCACTGGGAACAAAGTAAATAGTGACATCTTGAGCAACTGCAGCTTTCTTTTGAATAACCTGACGGTTAGGAAGTTCAAAAAGAAGAGTCAAAAGAGCAAAAAAAACAAAGCCAATC
>MFJL01000024.1:30087-45369 GCA_001779195.1 Candidatus Gottesmanbacteria bacterium RIFCSPHIGHO2_02_FULL_39_11 | reverse complement strand
TTGTACCTCATAGGCAGACTCTATATATAATTTGTGACAGATATAAATGTAAAATGCAAGGGGTATTTTCACGGAGTGTGAAAACATCACTCATTATTGAGACTTTGGAACTGATTGTGTAGAATAGAACATCAAACGCCGAGATGGTTCAGTGGCAGAACGGCTTCTTGGTAAGAAGCAGGTCGCGGGTTCGATTCCCGCTCTCGGCTCAGATAAACCTTACTAATAGCAACAGCGGGTTTACACTGTAAATTTGCAGAAGAGAATTTACACCTGTTCGATTCCCACCAACGGCTCAAGTAATGTTTTATGTGTCCGACCTTGTCCGCTGAAGCTTTAGCGAAGGCGGATTCCCCCTCTCGGCTCTCATTTATAAATAACGAGAAACGGATATCCAATCACGAATAACAAATCTATTTCCTTATTTACTTCCCTCTGTATTTACTTCCCTCTTGTCTCTTTTTGTCTTTTTCACTATAATTCCCAATATGGCAAAGAAAGAACACCGCGTACTTTTAGGATTGGTTTGTACTGTCTGCAAAAGCCGAAATTACAACACAAGCAAAAATAAGACCAACATAAAAGAAAAACTCCTTCTGAAAAAATACTGCAAGCACTGCAAAAAGCGCACAGATCATAAGGAAACAGACAAGCTGGACTAATGTATAATTAATGTATACTTTATATACATTATGAGAATCACCTCAATTATTTTGATACTTCTTGGCTTGCTGGCTGTATTTCTTATAGGTATCAAAGTAGGTATAAATATTCCAAAGAGTATCAATCAGCTCTCCTCTATTACATCTAAACCTAGTCCCTCATTAACAACAACTCCAACAATAGAACCCAGCCCTACAGAAACCATACCTGACAAATCTCCCTCTCCGACAAAGAGCGATGTAAAAGGAGTATCAACACGAACATCTAATGGAAATTCGATTTATACAGACAGCCAGTGCGGATTTTCCCTCTCATACCGAGGCTCCTATCTGAACAGCAAATCAGCCAATGGCCAAGCAACCATTTTGACAGATCCAAAAAACACAAACGCCTCAATTGCGGTTACATGCCTGGATAAAGTTCCCAGGCCTCCGGTATCATCTGATAAGATTGAATCTATTACACTTTCCGGAGAACCTGCAACCCTTTACCATGATACCGAGCGGGAAATTGTAATTGTGAAAAATCCAAATACACAAAAAGAGATTCTTCTTGCAGGAACTAATCCTCTTTTCTCTACAATACTTAAAACGTTTGAATTGTTATAACCAGAGTTCATTTCTCTTTCTCTGACTTGCGATATTCCTGCTTATGTAATCTATATGTTCTGTTGAAAATGTTTTAAAACATTTTCTTTTACTGTATCAGTATGCATCATATTTGACTATTCTCTACTGTCTATACCCATCTTACTCCGGTTTGCAACTCGTAGAGTTCGCAAAACGGATTAGCACTGAAAAATTTTAAGAAAAATTTTTCAGTGTAAAAAGGGTTTATACTGAAAAAGGCATTTTTCAGTATATATGGTGAAAACATCTGACAAACCTGAGTTTTTTTACTATAATGAGGATTTTCCGGGTAACTGGTATAATAAGTTCCGATGGGCGTGGTCCGTTCTTGAAAAATTTAGGGGCGTAGTTAAACGGTATAATAGAGGTCTCCAAAACCTTTGTTAGAGGTCCGACTCCTCTCGCCCCTGCAAAATTGTATTGACAATTAATGTACAAAATGTTATTATCTCTGTATGGCATTTAGCATTAAGTTTAATGAAGAAAAAAATCAACTGCTGAAAGCCACCAGACGAGTTAGCTTTGAGGATGTCTTAGAAGCGTTAAAGAAGAAAAATTTGTTAGCTGACATCGCACATCCCAGTCAAAAACATCCTCGTCAACAATTATATGTAGTGAGAATCAAAGACTATGCTTATGCTGTTCCCTACATTACAGATACTAAAAAACAAGAAATATTTTTAAAGACTATTTATCCAAGTAGAATCTTGACAAAAATCTACTTGAAAGGAGGTAATAATGAAAAAAATAAATAATAATGATCCTTTTGCTAATTTGGTTTTAGACGAAGAAGAAAAACTGATGGAACAATCCTTAGAAAAAGGTGACTTCCAGGAGAATCCTAATCTTAAAGATACAAAAAACATGCTGGAGGAAGCTGCATCTAGGTATGTGGAATTGCACAATTCTAAACCAATCACGCTTCGAGTTAACCAACTCGATTTAATTAAAATTAAGGCAAAAGCAAAACGCAAACAAATCCCTTACCAGACATTATTAGGAGCTTTACTTCATGATTTTGCTGAAGGAGAAAGAGAGCTAAGCATTAAATAAGCAATTTCTGGATCTTTTGGTTATCAACTTGACTGATTTCATGCCAAATTGTTCGAAGGTCGTGCACTAATGCCTGCCAAGTCTAACTGAACTCCCCATCAACTCTTGCTAAACCCTTTAACTTTTGAAATACTTAAATCATGGAAGCAAACGATAATAATCAGCTAACAAACCCTGTGGAAACTCCAGTACAACCTTCTCAACATTCTGTTAATAACCAACGAGGTAATTTTCCAATTGTTTTAGGTGTATTAGTCTTATTGTTTGTCGTTGGAGGCGGAGCATACTATTTAGGGATACAAAGGAATAATTCCCAACCTTCACAAGTTAATAATCCATCATCTACTACTCACCAAACTAATGAAGTTTCAAGTCGAACAACCGCCCCTGTTACAATAGACAATGTAAATGAATGGAAAACCTACACAGATGAGAAGTTAAAGTATCGACTACAATATGCTCCAAATCCTTTACAACCAATGAGAACAGAAGGTGATACTTCCTTTATAGTAGGATACTTTATAAATGGAGGAAATCCAAATAATTTCCAAGATGTTCAAAACTCAGAAAAAACATATTGGATAAGTTTAGGATATATTTCTGAATCACAATTAAGTGTAATGGGGATAGATTATTGTGGGGCAAATACTAATGATTCCTCTCGCTGTGGAACAATCACTGTAAATGGTGTAAATAGTTTAATAGATTGGGGAATACCCATTGAATATACCAAAATAAATAGTAATGAAAAAACAGAAAAAGCTACTCAATTAAAAGCATTCGTAAAGATTCCACATCCCGCTGGAGGTATTGTTACCATTGAATTGCAACCGGTAGTTCCTAAATCAAAAGAAGCGCTTTATAAAATGCTTTCTACCTTCCAATTCACAAACTGAATCCTATATTTGGTTGTATGAATCTTTGAACTCCATTTAGTAAATATCCGTCAACTCTATGCCACAATGTTCGAAGGTCGTGCACTAATGCCTGCCACGTCGTTTCCGAACGATGTGGCCTGCTAACTCTTATCCAATTCCGGCCCTCTCTTGTATTCCGACTGTGTCAGTGAGAAAATTCGAATGTGAGAAAAACTTTTGTAATGATTGTTGGTACTATTCTTATAGCGGCTTTTATTATAGGAGTTTGGAAAATTGCGGCTTCATGGATTATTAAAACGGCCCCTACAAGCAAACAAATATCACCGCCTGCACCGTCTCAGGCTTCCCCCATAGCCGATAACCCAGACATTTATCGCTGTCAAACAGAAATAAATGGGAACCAATCGACCCCGGAATTGATCAGTTGTGCACGCTTAACGGGAAAAATTACCGAGGAGGAACGTATTCTCTACCTTACTTATGCAGTTGGTGACATTGAAAAACTACCTTCAGAATATAAAAGTAATGCACCTTGGGAGGGAACATCAATACTTATTGAACTTAACGATATAGTCTCCTCAGATAAACCGTTTTGTGACTTTACCCAAAACACTCAAAATGAATTAAGGAAAAGATTTCCAAATGCAGTAAAATGCTCCTAATTTTCATTCGCGACTTAACTTCTGCTCCTGGGCTTGAATAATTTCTACGATGCTCTCCACGATACCGGTTAGAGGCTGACGCATCGGACTTTGAAGAGCTGTTCTGCTCATTTCAAGCAATTTCCGGTAGGTATGGGGATCGGCCAAATCAAGTCTAGGTAATCCCTTCATCCTGCGATGAAACTCAGAACTCCTGCACCTATCAACAGTCGCCCAGGGAAGACTAAACCCATCTTTTATGGCTTGTTCTCCTATACTAACCTCAACTGGACCATACGGAAAAACCAAAAATGACGGGGTACCGAAGTTGGCTGCATCGCGTGGCACTTCAGAAGGGCGGGAAAATACGACATGGGAATACAGCTCAAGAAGCATTTGCATATCCGTAAACTGTACATGCTTATCCAAATCTACAATTCCTTTCCAGTCGGGATACTTTCGTACAAAAAAAATGCTTCCCCTATGGTTTTGCGGATGAGTCAAAAATTCTTCTAAATTTTCCACGGTTTCAATTATCTCAAAACAGTGATCGGGAATCGACTTATCCTTTATTTGTTTTCGAACCCTGTTCTCATCGGCCTCCGTCATCAGAAAAGTAAACATAAGACGGCGATCAGCCAATTCCAGAGCATAGCTTTTTATCAAATTCTCAGCAATAAGACGTTCCGGTACCGTTTCAAAATTATCCTGGATAAGAGATAGAATAGGAGGAGACTCATCCGAGAGTTCCCCCGATTGACTGATTCGTTCAAGATCGCGCTGTTTTTTCTCAACAACTTCTTTTTCATACGGATTCAATTCGTATCGGCAGTTTACCACCTTAACTACCTCCGGCGGATACCCCCCAGAAATAAACTTTTGCGCAGTTTTTTCACTGGCAACCAGGACATAATTATTATGATCTGCTTTGTTAGCATCTCTCAATTTATATTGATACACTTCATTAACCAGCGGTAAGGAAGTTGCATCAGCAAGATGATCGCAAGCAACTGACACAACTGGCATGGTCTGAGACAAAAGACCGGAATGCTTTGCCTCACCAGTCATTCTTGCAACAGCAGGATGCGTAGCAAAAATACCCTCAAATTTTGATTCTGCTACCACCCGCGCAAACAGCCCCGTAAGCCCTTGCTCGATATCTTTCAGCTGAGTCTGAGCAGGATACCTTTTAGCCAACCAATTTATAAAATCATAAGATCCCTATGATAATTTAGACGCAAGAAACTGCGTCAGTCCTACACGGTTAAACCACTCCCAACTTTTAATTAACTTTTTCTCTGCCTGCGATGCGTAAGGAGCAATCCAGCCTATAAGTTCTTTAAAAGCAGTAGGATAACCTAATGATGTCATATTAGAGGCAACCTGCAATCCTTGACTTGCGTGACCATTTCCTGCATTGATACCAATAGCCAGCCAAGGAACACATGGTTGACTTATCTCATTTATTCGGGGAAAAGCAAATTCCACCCCTCTTCCACTCCATCCTAGTTCCTTATTCATATGAAAACAGTAATTATAACAAAAATTATGAAGTTTAGATTTCTAAGCCTAGAAGTCATCTCTAAACCGTCATCCTGAACTTGTTTCAGAGCCTGTCCTGAATTCGGTTCAGGAATCTTCTGAAGATGCTGAAATGAATTCAGCATGACGCGGACGCGGAGGTTTCGAGACTACTTCTAGATTAAACTCCAGTAAAAAATTAGACTGAAGGTAAAAATAACAATTCTCATCGCGGCCGCGAGTCAAGTTGTTATTTTTTTGAGGCGGGATATTTCATTTTTAGCTCGTATATATAAACAGTTAAGACATAGCTAACTTCTGCTAATCCCCCTCTTTTGCCTCATACTTTCTTATTTGGTATACTCTGCCCATGCAAATTGAACATCTTCTTTCAGATCCTAAGGAGAGACGAAGCATTTTTGTAGGTTTTCTTGTAGTCAGCTTGGGAGTTTTCCTTGGTATTCGATCCCAAATAATAATAAAGACATCTCAAAAAAAAGAAACCAGAATTGCCCAAGCAATAATAAACTCAACACCAGCTCCGACAGCCATACCTACGGCCACCCCAACGTTAACTCCTGCACCATACATACATCCCACTTCCATTCCTCCAACCCCCCTGGCTGTCATCCTCTCTCCAACCCCTACCCCTCTGCCAACTGATGCACCCTTATACATTCAGCTTGCCCATGCAAAACCAAAAAGTTTTACAAGACAGATGTACAGACAAAAAATAGTGCGAATTCAAAGCCAGAAAAAAACGGCAGGAGAAAAAAGATGAGTCAGAAGTTATCTCCAAACCTTTTAGGGAGTTTTATTTTTATCCAAAAGCGCATACACACCTGAAGAGCGGAGTTTTTCAGCACTCCCCTCATCAAATGCATCGAATACCTTAACTCCTTTTAGAATATCTGCTTCTGATCTGGGGATACTGCTTCCCACCCGTTTGGCCAGCCCCTCAAAGTCTGAAGAAGTATACATCTGATACAACTCCTCTTTAGAAATACCTAGAGAGTCCATGAGAGGTTCAAAAGTATCAACACCGTTTCTGAAATTCCGAGACGACTGAGTCATGTTTCCGTATAGGCCAAGTTTCCTCATCATAAACATCCGCAATAAAGTCCCATCTGCAACTTCATTGAACCGTCTGAAATCGTTGGTATTTTTCGTATTCACTTTAAATCCCAAATACTCTTTCCATTCCTCATGTTCCCCCGTCCCTGTATTTCTGTTATATACACGAGGATTATTTAACCATTCTCCACTCGTCCGGGGAATAACATCCAGGTGTAGCCACTCATGCCACAGTACGTATGCCATCGCCTCCCCCGCGCCCACTCCTCTTTTATTAGCGGCATCCCGGACACTTTTATAATCTACAAACACCCGCTTCGTACCGTAATCCGCAAATGCCCACTCACCCGGATCCGAAATAAAACCAGGATAGATAGCTCTTGCATCGCCCTCGTAGGCACTTCTATCTCCATACAAATTCAGGTTTGAGGGCGAGACCAATGATTCTGGCCTAAGCCACGAAGTCCCGGTCATATGGACATAGAGTTTGGCAAGATACGTCATAAAATTCTGGCGATTTTCCACCTTTGCCATATCTTCCCACTGGAATTCTTTGAAACGTGTTGAGATTTCATCAACAGTAAACCTGGGATTTTCGGTAGGACTAACATCAAGGGTCAAAGCGGGAGTTGCTTGTGGAGAAATATCACCTCCGCAAGAGGATAGTATGCATCCCGCAGCGGTAAATAGAGCAATTCCACCTCGTTTTATTCCAGGTGGCAAATAAGACCGCAGGCGGTTTTCAAATGCCGCATGTCCTACGCCTGGAGTAAAAGAAGGGGCTACTACTTCCCCTTCCCGCACGCCGGTATCATGGTGAGTAAGATCCGTCTCTAAGATATGTCTCATTAGAATTGTTATTATAGGCTTACTTATTATATGTATTTACAACTCGGGTGGGAAGTTAATTATTTTCAGATAGTCTCGATAATTTCGTAATTCAGGTTAATTGAATAATCTCCTGTATTTTGATACTATTTCTCAGATGAAATTCAATACACGCTCACTACGCCTAGCTGCTATAGTATGCTTGCTCCTCACTTTTGGAGGAGGAATCTATTATGCGCTTACACAGAAAAATAAAACGAATAACCGTACGTTTCCGATAAATGTGGAACCAACCAATTCTCACCCTTCGGACAATCCCGGCACTTTCAAAGTTAAAATTTGACCCCAATACAAAATTTATATATGAAACAAATGCAAAAACCTCCGGGGTGATATATCCTAAGGAACTCACATCTCTTCGTGATGAACAACTGATTGATATCAACTGCTCCCCTATATAACAGATTGATATTGAAGGCAACTATGGCGTATATGAAGATGGAAAAACGACGAAGCTGACTGACAGCACAATACAATCTTATATCGAAAAAATTATTCTCCACGATAATAAAGCCCCGTACACGTTTCAAGCTTGTAGAACAGGTAAAAATCAGATATTTACTGTATATTCATCACTTACAAATTTAGGAAAATCAACACAAAGAGGCGGAGGCGCTGTTGCCGATTATTATTTCGGACTTTTTAGCAATTACACTTATTTGCAAAAAGCCGCTATTCCTAATGACAAGTCCCCCTATGCTTTATGCCACACTCCTTTGGCGTACACAACAAATAATGTTCTCTATTTTGTATGCGGGGGCGGTGATGGAGGTTACTCCCGATCCTCTATTTTTGCCGTAAATATGGAAACCGGACGCTACCGTGTAGTCATTAGTTCCGAAAGCACATCCAAAGGTGATGGTGTTGGACTTAATATAAATTGTGTTTAATATGTTACGTTCTGTGAAATTACCATCGTTTATTGGTTAAAATAACGTTATCTACGAAAAGTTACGTGGATTTTCATATCTTTTGCTTCAAAAAATTTCTTACAGAAATCGGCTGTTTTATGGGGAGGATACTCTTTACAACTAAAAATATCCAGATATACGGCATTGGTGCAATTGGCAAAATGGCCGGAAATAAGAGACGTTTCCACAAGCTGGGTCATAGAAAATCCGGAGACTCGCGGATCTTGCCCAAAGTGCACCACCATGGTTTCCCCGAAACGCTTCATCTGTATAAGATCACATAACATCCTCACAAATTTTTTTATCTTTTTTGCATCCCGAATAGTATCCGGATTACATCTGTAAAGATCCACTGATGTGCTTAATCCCCAATATGTTTTCTGCGCATACTTTGCCACTATTTCTCTATCTGTTTTCATAACCTATTAGTAATTATTATTTTGTCAGTACTTACGCATTCGTAATCAATAAAGGTTGTCATTCCCGCGTTTACCCTGAAAAGTTCGCTTTTTAGGGAAGGCGGGAATCCAATCATTAAGATATTATTTAAAGGAATGGATCCTCCGGTCAAGCCGGAGGATGACAAACTGCGTAAGTCATGATTTTGTAATACCTTATTAATCTAATATTACCATTGTTGAGAATCAGGATTTGCAGTGATATCCTATTGAGTATGAAAATGATTGATTTGACTCATTCCTTTACCGATAACATGCCGGTGTATCCGGGGGATCCCATGCCGTCTTTAAAACAGGTGGCAAGTATCGACAAGGAAGGATATACCGATCATCTCATAACTACCGGTATGCACATAGGAACTCACATGGATGCTCCCCTTCACATGATTAAGAATGGTAAAAAAATAGATGAAATTCCACCGGAAAGATGTATTGGAAATGGAGTTTTAATAGATGCAACAAAAAGTAACAAAGTAGATACATCTCTATTAAAAGGACTGTCTATAAAAGAAGGTTCGATTGTTTTGGTATACACCGGATTCGGGAGTAACTACAGAAAAAAATCGTATTTTAAAAATTACCCGCTGATAACGGAAGATTTTGCCCGGAAAATGGTTGAGTTAAAGGTAAAAATTGTCGGAATGGATACGCCGGGCCCGGATGAGCCGCCCTACCCCATTCATAAAATTCTTTTGGGAAAGGTAGTTCTAATTCTGGAGAACCTAACCAATCTGGATCAATTATTAAATATAAAACACTTTGAAGTTATGGCACTTCCTGCAAAATTTCATACAGACGCCGCACCGGTCAGAGTCATCGTAAGGATTAGGGATTGAGCTTAATCTAAAGTGTTTGAAGTTTTATCAAATTACTTTCCTAATAATTTATATACTTATAACTATTCAGCCACTTTATAGTTATATTTTCATTTAGTATCATTTAGATAATGCTTGTTTTTATCGATGATTCCGGCGATCCTGGATTTAAAATTGATAAAGGCTCAACTCCTGTGTTTGTCATTGCTTGTGTCATCTTTGATGATGAACTGGAAGCAGAAAAAACTGCTGTAACTATAAAAGAATTTCGCCGGAAACTAAAATTCTCAGATAAGTATGAGTTTAAATTCAATAAATCCAGCAAGGAACTTCGACTGAAATTCCTTAAACAAATTGCGAGCTGTAAATTTCGTATAAGAGCTATTGTTTTTGATAAAAAGAAAATAAGGAGTGCGGAGCTTAAAACTTCAAAACAGTCTTTCTATAACTATGCCATCAAAATGGTTTTAAAACATAATTTCGGAACAATTAAAGAAGCCAAACTTAGGCTCGATGGTCATGGAGACAGACTCTATAAACGTGAAGTAATAAAATACTTAAGAAATGAATTAAATAATCCAAATGAAAAAATATTCCAAAAACTGCAGTTTGTCGATTCCCGTTCAAATGTACTGATACAACTTGCTGATATGGTTGCCGGATCTATTCATCGGGTGCATCAAGTTAATAAAAATGATGCAAAAGTATATTACTCTTTGATTAAAAAACGAGAAGATAATCTGTGGAATTTTGCCTGAAAAATGAGCGATCCGCCTTCTAGACTGGTTGTCCCAGCCACGCCACCATACGGTGACAATTCGAAAGGCGGATCTTTGTATAAGCATTATACTACCTAAAAACAAGATAAATGGAATTTAATTGATATAATTGAGTAAATTCATCTTGACAAAAATTACCATTAGTATAATTCCTATATGATTAAAATCCATAAAGCAAAAGTTGAAGACGCCTTAGAAATTAAGAAATTACTTCATAAGACATGGACTGCTACTTATTCAAACATATATTCACCTGAAGCAATCGAAACTGTCATATCTGAATGGCACTCCCTTAAGTTTTTAAAAAAACAGATACAGGATCCTGATACATTTTTTCTGATCGCTAAAGATGGAGACATAATTGTTGCCATGTGCAACGCTTCGTTAACTCATGAAAGTAAAGCTGTTAATATTCAACGACTGCATGTTCTATCGAATTATCAGCGGCAAGGAATAGGATCCATGCTTGTAATAGAAGTTATTAAAAG
This sequence comes from Candidatus Gottesmanbacteria bacterium RIFCSPHIGHO2_02_FULL_39_11, assembly GCA_001779195.1. Taxonomy (GTDB): domain Bacteria; phylum Patescibacteriota; class Microgenomatia; order 2-02-FULL-39-11; family 2-02-FULL-39-11; genus 2-02-FULL-39-11. The sequence goes on along the minus strand of MFJL01000024.1, from coordinate 34,571 downwards.
TTTTCCAAACGTGTCAAAAATAGAACTGGAAGTTGAAAAACAAAATCTCCGCGCACAAGCTTTTTACAAAAAACACGGATTTAAAAGTTCTGGAGAAAAAGTTTTTGAAGTAAAAAATGTCCGTATGGAATGTTTTGTGATGGAAAAAACAGTTTAAAAAAGCCTTCTGTTGACCAAACACCTACCTCTTATTTGATATACTCTAAATAATGTCGCATACCGTGTTTATGAAAAAAATCTTTTTAATATTTTTATCTTTGGGAATAGGATTGTATGTGACTTTAGCACTTTACACCGCACAGTTTACTTTTCCCACACCGCCAATAAAAGCTGACGCGGCAATTGTTTTAGGAGCAAAATCCTATCATGGCAAGGAGTACAACCCCTGTCTGGTAAGCCGGGTAAACGCAGGAGTTACTCTCTATACGGGAGGATACGTCTCAAAACTTATTTTTTCAGGAGGGAAAGATCGCGAGGATAACGCAAATGAAGCCAAAACCATGGAAGAAATTGCGCAAAACTCCTCAATTTTGCAGGGTGATATTCTTTTAGAACAGCAGTCAACATCTACATACGAAAACTTAGTTAATTCCGCCCGTGTAATAAAAGAGAATGATCTGACAAATGCAACTATTGTCACGGAACCGTTCCATATAGCACGGGCTTTACTGGTAGCCAAATCCTTAGGAATTGAAACTAATTATTACCCGGTGTTTGATAGCCCTTGCTGGGTGAAGGGGAAATATTTCTCTTCTTACTTTCTTAAAGAACCCTTGGTAATTGCCTACTATATAGTTACAGGAAAAATAAAACCCGGTGCTTTTACAAAATGACTTTACTCGTATAAATTAGCTATTTGTTTTTTTATTTCTAATCAAGTAAACTAATATAGTAATTTCCTGCCCCTAAAACTTCCTGCCCCCGTTTTCTTCCTACATGAGAAAAAAAATATCTTATTTTTGCGCTGTCTGTCTTATTTTTGTTCTTGTTGTTGCAACAACACGGAATATTTTTTCACAACAAGCACCTGCATCTGGAACTACTATTCTTTTAGATTCGGGAAACCATAGTGTAAATAATGGACAGAATTTAACAGTAGGGTTAGGGATGACTAACCCCTCCCAACCAGTCAGCGGTATTGACGCGGTGATTGGATATGATAGCAGTTTTTTTGATGTAGTGGATATATCTTTGGGAAACACGTCATTAAAAACATTAGCTCCTCTTAGTGGAAATGATATCGATCTTGCTAAAGCAGTTAAAGCAGATACAGCAAATCCACCTTCATCTTTAATTGATTTTGGAATACTTTCTTTTGATACATCCAATAATCAAATCACCCAGACTCTCTCTACTTCTTATGATCCTTTGACAAACCCTATTGCAACTATTGTTTTACATGCCAAAAAAGAAGGCACTACCTCTCTTGATATCAAATTTGACGGAAACGGGAAAAGTACTGACTCAAATATCGTTTCAATTATAAGCGGAGTGCCTACAGATATTATGTCCTCTCCAGGGGATAAACTGGATATCTCTATCTCACCGGTTGCTACCCCAACCCCGTTGCCACTAAGTGAATGCGTCAAATACGACTTTGATTCTGATCTAAAAATAAGCGTTACTGACATTATGCAAATTGCAGCAAGGTGGAATCAAAAAACAGGAGATACAAGATATGAGGCTAAATATGATTTAAATTCAGATGGAGTTATTTCTATTCTTGATATTCAAAAAATTGCATCTAAATGGGGAGCAGTATGCGCAGGAAATTAATTTTAACCAGTTTTTTATTTAGTTTTCTGGCGACTTTTTTTGTTCATAAAATTTCAGCAGCCTCTGACACAGGCATTAATATAGATACAAAATCTCCTACACTTAAGGTGGGAGAAAAAAGAACGATTGATCTAAACCTGCAAAATGTACAAAATCTGGGAGCGTATGAATTTAATTTAACGTATAACCCTTCTGTAGTACACGTGGACTCTATATCAAATGCCTCATTTTTAGGATCAACAAACAGAACTGTAGTTACTCTGGATCCTCCTAATATTGACAATTCGACAGGCACAGCAAGCTATGGCGCTTTTACATTTGGAACAGCAAGCGGACCTGATGGAAATGGAACTATTTCTCAAATGAGTTTAACTGGAGTGGGCCCCGGAAATAGCGATTTATTTCTTAACACGATATCTGTTACAGATATAGATGGAACGTTAATCCCAATAAGTATCAGTCCCGCCTCTCTTACCATTTCTTCTCCTACTCCGACTCTTACTCCAACCCACACACCTACTCCTACTTTAATTCCAAGTCCGACTCCAACGATACAACCTACAGAAATTCCAACTTCTACTCCTTCTACCACACCTATAAATACTCCCACAGTAACTTCAACCCCGATAATTTCCAGCACCCCTACGGCAACTCAACCTCCAATCTCTCCAACACTTACGCCTTCCGTCACCCCTTCTCTTATCACACCTGCACCAACTTCTACTCTAAGCCCATCTCCCTCTCCCACAACTGGCCCTAATGCAACTCTTAAATTAGTGCAGGAAAGTGCTTCTGTTTTGGGTAAGGATTTTCATGTAAGTGTGCAAATTGATACCAATTCGGGAGTTACGGGTGTGGATGCTGTTGTTCTCTATGACCCCTCGCACCTGACCATAAAAAGCGCAACAGCTCTTAACCTTTTATACTACGCACCTCCCGTTTCAATTAATTCAACAAAAGGAATAATTCGGATATCAGAGATAAGTAATATTGGTGAGTCATTCACAGGATCCGGTCAATTAGCAGATCTTGTTTTTACCCCAAAATTAGTAGGACCATCTCAGATTGGGTTTGATTATCAGGCGGGATCAACCCGCGAAAGTAATGTCATTGAAAGTCAAACAGGAAAAGATATTCTTTCTGCACCTGCCCCACTTCTTATTACTGTTCTATCTAAGCCTCAACTAAGGGTAAAGCTCGTTACTCCTTTTCAGACTGCAATTTCAAATACCGTCGAAATAACTCAATCGGATACCTGGAAAAAGACTGTTGTGATTCCTCCGGATGGAGTAAGTCCGCTTATAGATCTGGATGAGAAATGGTTTGATGCCGATGTGAAATTTAAATTAAAACTTAATGGATTTCTTAAAAAAGAATTTATCGTCAATGTACAGCCTGGAATTAATGATGTGACAGTAGAAGGACTTCTGGGTGGAGATCTAAATGATGACGGAATAATAAATACAATTGATTTAGGGGAGATGTATAACAATTGGTTTCTAGATGGAATCGGAGATTTAAACCTGGATGGTATTGTAAATACTGCAGATTATTGGATGTTAGCAAGTAATTATCTAAAAGAAGATCAATGAACATGCTTCTGTCTTCTGTTTTAATCTTCTTATTCTGTTTTCTCACTCCCTCTGCGGTCCTTGCAGCTTCCCCCCATACCCTATCTTTTACCCTTTCGCATGTAACGATCGGTCAATCTGAAACAAAAACAGTTCCTATATATCTCTATTGCAGGGGAGAAAAAATAATCGGAGTGGATGTAAAAGTTAAATATGATCCGCGGGTTTTGCGAGTCGTTGATGTCACAAAATCAGACTTATTTGAAAATGAGATGGCAAAAGTAATTGATGCTACAGCAGGAACTGTGCAGTTTTCCTATGCTAACTCATACAACGTTTATACAACGACAAATGGCAGTATCGCACTCTTTACATTTCAGGGTCGGGCTCTTTCTGAATCTACAACTATAACATTTGAATATAAACCAGGAAGTACTAAAGACACAAATATCGTAAATAATAAGGCAGTGGATATTCTTAGCGGAGTTGATAATATGACAGTAAGTATACTGTCTGCCTCTCCTACTACTGCCCAATTTTCAAGCTCACCGACTACTTCCACATCCGATCCAACTCCAACTAAAGTTAAACTGCAAGAAGACTTTATTAAGCCAACATCAGCCAAAAAAGCAGATAGTAAACCGCCTAAAGAAGATAAAAAAGGATCTGTTTTAGGAGGTAAGACAGAGAAAATCACTCTTAATAATAATCCGGTCCGGTTTATTTTACTTACGGTTATTTTTGGAGTTATTTCTTTTCTTTTTATATATTTGATAGTTACATTCATCTTTCGGTCCCGACTCAACAGGGAGAGGGTTAGCAACTGATCCAGGCGGCACACTTGGAGTTGAATTTCCAGTCTATTGATCGCGACAAAGGAATTGCCTATCATACAGTCAATGTGATAAAGGTTTTTACTTCAATTTTTTTACTTCTTCTTTCTCTTTATCCTGTCTATGCTGTATCTTCATGGAAAGAGCTGGATTTTAATAATGATGATAAAGTCAACTATACAGATGGCGATTCTACAATCAGTAATATAAAAGATGTCTCCCTGTATTACAGCTGTCCGGATGGCACATTCCGATGTGAAACCACCCTTTCCCCTACTCCCACTCCTCTTACTTCCTGCACTCA
>MFJL01000024.1:0-30073 GCA_001779195.1 Candidatus Gottesmanbacteria bacterium RIFCSPHIGHO2_02_FULL_39_11 | reverse complement strand
AAATCCCGCACCATCCAGTCTGCCCAGGATAATTACCGGGGCCTAAATATGATGCATCCGATCGGAAATGTTCTTGGCGGAAGCGGAGGATTTAACTACGGATACGGCGGTTTGCCGGGGGATAAATACGAGAGGTGGTGGAGCTGGCATCTGGACCCGGACCAGACTTCCATGGCGGATGCAACTATTGAGATTTGCGACGGCCTCCCCAGTGCTGTTGAGTACGGGCCTCTGGATAACGGAAACTACTGCCCGTGGCTTGGGAAAGTGACGGCAATCGGATGTCCCCATCTGCTGACTCCTTCACCCTGAACTGTACACAGTTATCCTCGCGGCCGCGAGTCAATATGTTATAGATTTGTCCCTTTTTCTTACCCAATTCTTTTGCAAACTTTATTTTTTATTTAAAAAAAATCTCTATACTCGATTTTAGTTATGTTAATGTATTATCTTTCCCTGCCAGGTGTTGTTTTGTCTTATCTGCACCTGCTGGAGCTTTATTTTAAAGTTCGTTAAAGATGCACACACCTATATAAGTCTTTCATTTCGTTTCAATCTCTGCTCTGAATCATAATTAAAATCCCTCTATGCACGTCAATTTGAGCCGCTCCGTCTATAATTTCATTGCTTACTCCCAAAGAACTCCCTTTTAACAATGTCTTTTTGGAAATATTATATCTGCATCCGGAAATGGAAACTACGGCATGATCCGTATAGGAAATTAACGAGAGATAGTTATACTTTTTATCTTTATGTATAATAGTTTTTTTATCGATAAGAGTAATTTTGTTATTCGCATCTATAATATGAGCATTGATATCCTTATCTAAATACTTTTTTAAAAGATAAATATTGGCTAGTTCATGATCCAGTCTTTTTCCGGTTGCTCCTATAATAGTCACTTCAACTTGGGATAATCCGATAGAATACATTACTGCAAGATCCAAATCCGTTTCATCTTTTTCCCTTTTATAGATGATAGTTTTTTTTGCTTTTTTTTTAATTATTTCCAATTCACTAAGCGAAACCGAATCAAAATCTCCAATTGCTATATCGGGAATTACTCCCCGGTCAATAAGATAAAGCGTTGCCCGATCAACGGAGATAACAAAATCCGCTGAATTCACTCTCTTCAAAAAATTTTCCGTGATATTTCCGTTCCCTACAATAACAACATGGCAATTTTTCATAAAGAAATTATACCTTATTTGCTTCTCCTCCCACTTGCATTCTCATTTGAAATGTTAAATACTCAATATTAATAGAGGTTTTCAACTGGATAGATTGAACTAATCTTTTATGTGGGATTTAATCTCATCATTTGTTTCTTTGATAATTGGAACTGCATATCCTACTCTTCCCGGAGGCCTTCCTTACACTGCTCCCTATATAAACCAGGGAAGCGTTGCTTCCTGCTATCAGCCGGACCCCTCAAATATCATTACTCTGTCGACTTCCGATTTCACCAATGTAACGAATCCCCGAATGACTTTAAATCCTAAAATATGGGGAGCTGATCCGCTGGGAAATCCTTTTACCTCGGATAAAGATAATGCGTGTAAAAACTACGTATTAGGAAGCACGACACCCGGTACAACCCGCACATTTTTGCGGGTACGCCAGGATGTCCGCATCTCCTCATGTAAGACGGATGAATTGGCAGGTCCTTTCGCGCGGGGAATATGTACCGGATGGAACAATGATGCCGCACAGCTTGCCAGACGGGGCAGCTGTCATACAGACAGCTATACAGACCTTCGAAAAATTGCTGATGTGCAAAGAAACGGGGAGATGTTGGAAATTTTCTGGAACCCCTTCTCTTATAATGTCATTTGTGACTATAAACCTGATGATAACTGCGGACCCGGAGACCGCCAAAATGTGAACTTAAAAGATTTTATATATGTAGTTAAAAAAAGAGACGCCTTTGATCAAAGCAGTCATCCCGGCTGCCTTGCTCTTTGGGACGCGGGAAGCACCAATGAAAATGCATGTTCTCATTACTTTGATGTTTACCTTGCAACAGATGTGTATCAGAAGATGCAGGAGACAACGGTAATTCCCACAGATCACAGCGACCCGATGTATTTCTTAAAACAGATCGTTGAAAATTGCCAGGAAAATACTACATTTATTCCCGCTCCCAATGCAAACCAGGACATTCCTCCTACCTATATCGATGCTCCGTTTGTTTCACAAAATAATACCGGAGGATCCAATATGGACACCATTCGTCCCGGTTCCCCATCTGAGGAAACTATTTATAATGCCTATATATGGAGTAATGAAAAAATCTTTTTTGATGATTCCGGCAAGTCTCTGCATCTAATTAAGCAGGGACAAAATACAGATCCGATTGTTATGTGCAACCGGCCTTAATATGAAAAAAAATCAGTTACCTATTCTATTTTTTATTTTCTTCATAGCGGTAGCGGTTCGGCCACCTACAGCTTTTGCGCAAGTTGGACTTCAAGGGCCTCCCTGTCCGGACAGTGCATTTACCATACCTCAACAAACAGTTCAGGTGGGTGACTGGGTAAACTTTGTATCGGGTTGCCAAAATCAGGTCGGAGATGAAGTAACGGGAGGGTTTGATATTAACGCAAATATATCTCATGATGTCCTTGCAAATTCAAATCCGATCCAAGGACAAGTTGCCAACCAATCAGGGAGAGGTCTGGGAATTGATCGGGCAAATCGGTGTATTAACGGAGTAAATTCAGACAATTATAAAGCTGCAACTGCCGGTCAATTTGCCTGGTACCATGGTTGGGGATGCACAGAACATGCAAATTGGCAACAGTGTACGTGTGTAAACAGCACCAATTTTACAATAGTTTCAAATGGTGTACCTGCTCCGAGCGCAACTCTAGCTGTTGGACCTACCAGCAGTGTTCCGACAAGTACCGCTCCCACAGCAGTTCCTTCAGCAACTCCGGCAATTTTACCAAGCGATACTCCCTACCCTCTTCCCCCGACTCTTGCGCCTCTGCCTAACTGTCTGGACCAGATAGGGTCTATCTCATTTAAAAAGCCTGATTCTTCAATCGGTACATTCGCGGTGTATTCTAAAACTTCTGCCCCTCAGACATTTCTCTTAAAATCTCCGGATGATCCCAACACCTATGTATACGCCGTAACCAACGCTTCCTATCCTCAATACAAGCCCAGAAACAGCACTTTACAGCTTGGAAATCTTCCTTTTATTACCAAAAATGCCTGGACATGGGCAACTCCCTGGTGTAAACCCGCCATTTATCTCTATCCGGAGGAACCAACTGATCTGAATGTGAAGTTGGCAGTGGATGGAAAAATAACGGTAAGCGATCCGGTATATGACGCAGTCAACGGTTGGAACGTACATGCAGAGCCCAATGGAACTTTATCATCTTTAACCTTTAACCTTAAACCTAACACCTATTCTTATCTCTATTACGAAGCTGATTTAAATAATGTAGAAATTCCTAAAAACGGATTTGTAATTCCTCAGATGAATTTGGGGAGTGAACTCTCAGCCATTCTGACAACACTCGGATTTAACTCAACAGAAAAAAATGATTTTCTAAAGTATTGGCTTCCCAGACTTACCGACAGACCTTACTACTTTGTCACCCTTCTTCCCGAGAATGTCATAAATGAAAAAGAAACTCTTTCAATTTCAAACCTAGAACCTACAACCTATAACCTACAACCTATTACTCCTGACAGTATGATACGATCCCGGTTTGTGTTTGAAGGGTTGGATACTCCCGTCAAAGTTGATCCCCTCACGATTCCTTCTCACCCGCGAGAAGGCTTTACTCTCACAGACTGGGGAGGCACTATTGTCGGAAAATCCTGTACGGATATTACGGTGAAGTAAACATGACTCATCGATCTCTTTTTGAAAAACCCATACATATTGCTCATCTTCCCAAAAAATACACTGAAGAGTCTTTTATGATTATTACCGGTGTTGTTCTTTTTATTCTTCTTACTATTCTTATCCTCCATCTCTTCATGCCGAGAAACACGCTGTAGAAATTTCCAATGATTTTGGATTATTTATTTTCCCCTTGTCTTCCTTCCTTAAATACTGAATACTAAATACTGTATACTGAATACTAAATACTAATTTTTATGCGCTTTATTTTTTTACTTTTATCTCCCTTTATAGTCATTATTTTATTTTTTATATTCCTTCCCCGTCCGCATTTCCCGGAATCTAAAATCGTTTCTTACGGACAGGAGTCAGCGTTAAAACCAACGGATGGTCAGATGGAAACAAAAATAAGAGATATGAAAAAGGCTCAAAATATATTGGACAAGATAGATTCAGATACCATAGCCTCAAACAAGAGACTTGCGGAATTTTATGCCCGTTTCCACATCTCCCCCACTCCATATGAAGTAATAGATAATAAAGAACAGATAACAGATAACATACAACAAAATGTATTAAGTGCATCAGTTGAACCTACAACTTACAACTTACAACCTACATCTGATACTCATATCGGAGAAATGGAAGAAAGTCCCATCAGAACTACTTACGTTATTGCGCTTTTGGGAGACTCCATGACGGATACATTAAATCCATACCTGAACACTTTTAAAAAACTTTTAACGGATAAATACCCAAAATACTCTCTTCCGGTTCTGAATTTTGGACAGGGATCAACAGATCTTGAAAGCGGACTTAAAAGGCTCACCACCGCTTCAAGTTATAACGGCAAATATTACCCTTCGGTTCTTTCCTACAAACCGGATATTTTAGTTATTGAGTCGTTCGCGTATAATCCGTGGTCAAATGCTGAAACGGATCTAAACCGTCAATGGATTACGTATGCAAAAATGATTGACGTCGTTAAAGAGAAATCTCCCAATACTAAAATTCTTTTTGCGGTAAACATAGGCCCAAATGCGTATAAATTCGGGGATAACAGCCTCAATTTGAGTGCGACGCAAAAAAAAGAAAAAACAGACACGATTAAAAAATACCTTCTAAATCTTATCCGCTTTACGGAGTCTGAGAATCTTCCCTTGGCAAACGCATTTACTTCTTCTTTAGACCCGGGAGGCAACGGGCAAACGGTATTTATAAGCTCATCTGACTACATTCATCCTTCACAAAAAGGAGCTGAACTTTTTTTTGAAAAAGTTGTTGATGCGATTGAGAAAAATAAGCTATTACCGTAGAAGTAGTCTCGAAACCTCCGCGTCTGCGTCATGCTGAATTCATTTCAGCATCTTCAGAAGATTCCTGAACCGAATTCAGGACAGGCTCTAAAACAAGTTCAGGATGACAGTTTAGAGATGACTTCTAGTAAAGGGATAACAGATTGAAGCTCCCGATCTTACGATCGGAGAATTCCGCGAAGGCGGATTATAATTGTAAATTATTATGATTTGCCCTAACTGCCAAAACAGTCTGTACCCCATTTCGGGAGAAACGGCAATCGGTACCCGATTTACTTTACACCGGTGCGGAAACTGCGGTGGAGTGTGGTTTGACCCGGCAGAGTTAGAGTCTGTTCCTTATCATGAAGTCGTAAGGCTTGCGAAAATGACAGTCATAAGACGTTCTTCGTCACCTGTTATTCGTTCTGCCGATCACGAATTACTCTGTCCCCTCGACAATCACCCTCTCAGTCCCCTCCATAGAGAAGCAACTCCGCAGGGATTGGCATTGTTGCAATGCGCGAAATGCAAGGGAGTGTGGGCAAGTACAAAAGCATTGAAACACATGGCAGAAAACTTAGAAGAAAGTGGTAAAACCGCGCCGGGTGATGAAACCATTTTTCCCTTACTTTCCAGTTCTATCGCTCCTTTTTTAGTAGCTTCATTTTTATGTCTAAGTACGTTAATTACGTTAATAGTCCTTAGAAATAGCCAGGAGCAAAGAATCTATGCTACTCAATTGATGGCAGGACTTACCGATATTCCCCTCGCCCCTACCAGCCAATTTATAAGCTTTCAAACAAGAGTTCCAGTAACCTCTGAAATATCATATGGAACCTCACGATTGACAATTGTCAAACAAAAAATTGACACAAAACCGGCAACCCTTCACCAAATAACTTTACGTAATCTTTCCGGGAATACTCCCTATCTATACACTCTGACCCTTACAGATGCTTCTGGGAACTCCTACACGACCCCTGTCTATATCTTTAGTACCAAATAATATATACTCAAATAAGTCCTGCCCTGTGATATGTTTAACGAACAGGCTAAGGCTATTCCAGAAAATTCTTCCAACCCTTCCGATGTTTCCTCTCAAAATATAGATGCTCCTCTGCCTAACCTCACGGAAACAAAAGACTATAGAGGGGCAACTATTGAAAAAGTAACTTACGATGCCAGAAAATTGATTGAACATTACTGGGGAGAAGGAAGCTTTGATTCTTTACGCAGGCGCAAACCGGATCTTGAGATAGAGCCCACTATTAGTTTAACCGTTGTTGCATTTCCTCCGGATGCAGTTCCTGATTTTTATCTGGGAAACACCTTCCAGCATATTGCCGAAAAATACAAGCTGGGTATGGATATATTGGGTATAGGTTCCGGAACGGTATCAGGAGCTAAAATTGCCGAGGTTAAAGCCGCACTCGCAAAGGAAGGATATCTCTTTCCTAAGAGACGAGAGGAATATGATGAATATGTTGAAAAAATGAAACCGGGAAAAAAAGAGGCAATCTGGCAGTTTCAAGTAGGCGGATGGCCATGGAATGACGGAAGCGTTCTTTATAAAAAAGGAATATATGCAATAACTCAGGATCATCTTTTTACCGATATATACGAAGATTCTCCATTTTCCGGACGATATTCTCCCTTCAGCGGTCTGGCAGTATACAAAGACGGAACGAAAGAATTCGTGACAGTGCTCCTTAATACCACATCATATGAAACATTCAGATCAAGTCTTGAAGAAATGGAAAACATAGATATTTTTATCGGAACTCCTATCTCCCTGGTTGAAAAAGGCAAAGCATTATCTTTAAGAAATATTATTCATGAAAAGTCAAACAGTGATCCGAGACATCTTTTTGATCTTCCTTATTGGGGCAATCCTTCCTACTATGGGAAAGCCTTATCCGGCTCTATCTTTTTTGAGGAGATACAGGAAATGCTAAGACAGGGAGAAGGACATGCTATATGGGAATATATGCAAAATGGAAAAGAAATGGAAATAGAGCTTTATCCGGATTCATTGAAACTCCTGGAGGCTGCTCTTTCTGATAAGGAAGGAATAAAAGAACTAGAGAGGGTAGGATTAAATATTGAAAATTTAAAAACACTTAACTTCGACTTGAAAGATTTGGAAAATAGTACCGGAGGTGAAAATGGCAGAAAGCGCAAAAATAAAACCGGACAAAAAGTCAGCTTCGCTCCTCAACCTGCTCTGTATAATCATCTAGCATGGGGCATAACAAAAGATAACTGCCTGGCAATTGCTATGACCTCGGGCTTGATAGAAGGAGTAAAATCAGGAAAGCTCGGAGTTCCTGCAGATATTTTAGCTCACCTTCTGGCAAAGAGAGGATTTAAGTCAGCAACATTCGGATCTCAAGGAAGAGACGTACCCCAGGTATTTTGTAACAGAGAGATGGTTTCAGATCTGTGGGATGCAACTGTTGAACGTTATCACGAAAAAATCGAGGAAAAGGAAGCAACCACGCCGAGCATATTTGCAAGGTATCAGATCCAGAAACCTCTGCAAGGTTAAGCGGAATCAGATTGTCGGAATAGGCTGAAACAGGGTCCGACCCTATTACTAATGTTCGATCCGTTTACGATAAGCTTTAATATACGTTGAATGAAGTTTAATGGTCATGAAGATAAGCCATCATATCTTCAACATTTGTGAAAGATTTTGTCTTTACCTTTCCGGTCCTGACATCTTTGCTCATTTTCTCATATCGTTTCGCGTTTTTCGGCGAGAGTGTAACAGCCGGTTCTTTAAATGTCACAAAAAGATGACCCGCGCTAAAGCGATTTAATAACACTCTCACGACTTCCTGCAAAGAAAAAAATCCCTGCTTCTCCGCTTCCTTCTCCGCCTGAGTGCGCAGGTCTTTAGACATAGGAATTTGGAGTACTGTTGTATTCATACATTATCATTATAATATTTTGATAATTTTAGTCAACCCTGCCTATTTGATTTTTTAAAACTGAAGTTCTTTGAGGTATTTTTTGAGGTCGCCGTTTAGGTCCGGATGGTGAAGGGCAAATTCAATCACTGTTTTGAGATATTCAAATTTATTTCCCGTATCGTAATACCGCGCATTTTTGATCTCACAAACCAAAACCTGAGTAAGTTTTAAAAGCTGATCAATTGCATCCGGAAGCCAAAGCTCATTATCTCTTCCCGCACCTAGATTTTCAATAATGGGAAAAATTTCAGGCGGGAGGATATAGGCTCCGTGAGCTGCCAAATTGCTGGGAGCTTTCTCAGGATCAGGTTTTTCAGCAATCTCCTCAAGTTTAAATACATTCTCTTTTAGTTTTTTTGAATATTTCGCAATTCCGTATCTTTTTAAATCTTCTTTTTTTTCAATCCGAACTCCTGAGATAACCGGAGAACCAAACTCTTCATAGACTTCAATCATCTGTTTAAGACGGGGCGGAGTGGAATGGATAAATTCATCACCCCACAGTACCGCAAAAGGTTCGTTTCCGACGACATCTTTTGCGCAGAGTACGGGAGTGGCATTACCATACGGGCCTTTTTGCCTGACGTAGATAAAATTTGCCATGTTTGCAATGCGCCTTACCTCTGCCAGCTCTTTCTCTTTTCCGGCCTGCTCAAGCCTCTTTTCCAGTTCAAAGGGATAGTCGAAATGATCCTCAATTGATCTCTTGTTCCAGCCGGTTATGATAATGATCTGGGTAATGCCGGAATTTACTATTTCCTCAACTACGTACTGGATGACCGGCTTATCAACAATAGGAAGCATCTCCTTCGGCATGGCTTTAGTCTGCGGCAAAAACCGCGTGCCAAAACCCGCTGCAGGGATGATGGCTTTTGTGATTTTTGGAAATTTTGACTTCATACGTTAAACATTGTCATTCTGAACGAAGTGAAGAATCCCGTATGGGCTCAGTTCCAACCGGATCCTTCGTCCACGACCCTTCGGTCGGGACTCAGGATGACAGAGATGACTTTCTGATGATACCTGATTTTACCTTTACAAGTCAATCTCCCTATGATAAACTAATTGATCATGGCTGTGAGTTTAAATCCGATGATGCCGGCTTTTTCAAAGAATCCGGTTGGTTTTTTAAAAGAGGTCAAAGTAGAACTTACCAAAGTTACCTGGCCGACACGGCAAGAAGTTATGCGACTGACCGTTATCGTGGTGGCTGTGTCTGTGGCTGTCGGAATCTACATCGGAGGACTGGACCTTGTGTTTACCAAACTAACAGACCTTTTGATTAAAAAGTGAAATATGTCATCCTGATCCCGATTCTTATCGGGAGAAGGATCCCGTAGGAATTAAATCCCAACGGGATTCTTCAGATTCGCTTCGCTCATCTTCAGAATGACATTCTAATAATAATTATTATTATGGACGACACAAAGACTGAACCATCGCAAACACCTCCGGAACCCGTTTCAAAAGATCCTGTCGTGCCCCCTACTCCGGCTCCTTTGCCCGGAGGCAGATGGTACGTCATCCATACCTATTCAGGACATGAAAACAAGGCAGCTGAGGCACTCAAACAGCGTATTGCGGCAATGCACCTGGAAGCCAAAATTTTTGAAACAGTGGTACCTACTAGAAATATTGTTGTAGTCAAACACGGAAAAAAACATGAGACTAAAGAGAAAATTTTCCCCGGATACATACTCGTCCGCATGCTTTTAGATGACGATTCCTGGCTTGCTGTAAGAACCACTCCGGGAATAACGGCATTTGTAGGAACCGGAAACAAACCTACCCCTATCTCCGATAAAGAAGTAGAAGCCATCCGCAAATTTATGTCTCAGGAAGCTCCGAAGTTTAAGGCCAAGTTTACTGTCAATGAAGCTGTAAAGATTGTGGACGGACCGTTTGCAGACTTTTTGGGAAGTGTAGAATCAATTGACGATGCAAAAGGCAAGGTCAAAGTTCTCGTCAGTATCTTCGGCCGGGAAACTCCGGTGGAGCTGGATTTCCTCCAGGTCATGAAGTTGTAAATTCCCTTTTCATATGATAACGTGGGTTTTATGAAGAAAAAGACTCTAAAATCCCTTATTAAACCCTACTCATCAGGCTGGATTTCTGTTGCATCTGATTATACTAAAGTTATCGCTTGGGAAAAAAGCTTACCTAGTTTAATCAAAAAACTTAAGGAACTAAAAAACCCAAATGGCGTTATGATGAATATTGCTAGTGATTATTCCCAATATGCTGGATGATCTATATTCTCCTTCTATTAAAATAAAATATGAAAATCTTGCAGGTGATGAGTCTGTTTATTGGCCTATTGTACGTGTGCATCTTTGGTCTAACACATTCTCTTTTCCTCAAAATCTAATTGCTCTTGTTGATTCAGGAGCCAGTCATTCCATTATCAGACAAGATATTGCTCAAGTTTTAGGATTTCCTGTACAAAAACTTAAATTTGATAGTACTGGTAACTCAGTTAACGGTACATATAAATCAGCTACACTCTCAGAAAGAGTCGGAATAGACTTATATGGATATAAAAGAGAACATAAATTTACTGTAATTGACTATTCCTCGTTAATTTTTCCAATTATTTTAGGAGAAGATAGCCTTTTTAAGTGGACAACGATAAATTTTAATAGATCCAAGCTATATTTCGAGATGCGTTTTAGGACAGACATAAACTAAGCCTATATATTTCGTGAAAAATTTACTATGGGTCAGAGTGTGGATAAGTTATGAACAGCTTATAATTGAATACCCTCGAAATAAATTGGGGGTTAATTCTTAATACCGAGTAACCACCTCAGAAAATTCACTAATGTACTACGCTCTTTCTGAAGATCCTGTCTCTGCTGTTCAGCTTTAGGTGAGTGAGTTTTCCTTCCTATTTCTCCCAAAATCCTTTGTGTTGTCACTGGGGGTACATCAACTGGAGGAAGCCCTTCGGTAAATCGTGCATGTCTTATTAGTTCTTTTTGGGAAGATGTTAGTGGTCTAGGATCTGTTTCTTTCCCTTCAATCATATTATGTATATTATATACCTCAAAAACAACAGATAAAATAATCGAAATGGGATCGCGATGACAGATAAGTATAAACGTAACTATTCACCTTTGCCCAACAACCATGTCATTGCGAGCTGAGCTGCGCAATCTATAGAGATTGCCACGGCTACTTCGTAGCCTCGCAATGACAAAGGTTTCGGAAAGAACTGAATAATTACGTACTTATTAGTTGATTCTCATCCTCTTCTCTGCTAAAATTCCCAATATGGCAAACTTTGTTACCTTTAACGGAAAAACTATCCGAATTGGAGATACGATCCAGGTTCACTATAAACTTATCGAGAAAGAGGAAGTCGCGGGAAAAGCTAAGAAAGAGAAAAAAGAAGAAGTACGGGAAAGAATTCAGATTTTTGAGGGTATTCTTATCGCAATTAAAGGGAATAATGAAAACCGGATGTTAACCGTACGTCGCATTGGGACAGCCTCAGTTGGAGTTGAACGGATATTCCCTCTTCTTTCTCCCTGGATTAAAAATATCACGGTTAAAAAATCTGCAAAAGTCAGACGGGCAAAACTTTATTACCTAAGAAAGCTTAAAGGAAGAGCAGCTGACCGGCTCAAAGAGAAAGTAAACAAAAAAGACATTGAGGTTCCTGAAAGTATTGTTCATGAACAGCCCCCTCCTACCACACAATCTTAACCTTGGAAGTATAGGAGAAGAGATTGCTTCATCCTACCTTCAAAAGAAAGGATTTCACATTATTGATAAGAACTTCAGGATTAGAGGCGGAGAAATTGATCTTATTGGAATATGGGGAAAAATTCTTATTTTTATTGAAGTAAAGACCAGGATCGGGGATACTTTTGGACCTCCTGAGGAGGCAATTGACAAAAGAAAACTCTACCATGTGACAAAATCGGCTGAGTACTATAAATTGCTTCACCCTCACTTACCCGATACCATGCGTATAGATGCTGTGTGCATTTCACTTAAGAATGATTTAACTTTGGAATATATCAATCATTATGAAAATGTGACAGGATGAGATTGTTATACTGAAAAAACTCAGGTTTGAAATATGTTTTTCCAGCATATAACTATAACGATAAAGCAATATATAAATGAAAAAAAGTATTTTATTAGTAGGTAATCTGGCAATTGATGAAAATGATACAGAGTCGGGAAAATACAGAGGAGTTGGAGGATCAGTTTATTTTGCAGGAAAAACGGTACACAATCTCGGGGGAGAAGCAAGTGTATTATCTCCTTTCGGAAATGATATTCCCAAAAATTCATTAAAAGGGTTAACTCTTCTTAATCATTCCATGATAGGACCTCATCCTGTAGTTTTTAGGAACATTAATACGGAAAATGGAGAAAGAAAGCAGAAAGCAATTATAAAAAAGGGGAGTAATGATTATGAAATGGATTCCTCCTTAGAAAAACTCTCTTCATCTTCTGATGCAGTTATAATTTGTCCCATTATTGATAATCTTACCGCTTCGGATATCACTAAAATTAAAAAACGATTTCCCAAAAGTTTGTACGTTCTTTTGCCGCAGGGGTTACTAAGAACAGTCGATGTAAACGGCAATGTAAGACCTAAAGAAATAACAAACGAAAAAAATCTTATACCGTTATTTGACGCAATCATATATTCTGACCGGGACATGTCTGATCCTTATGAAAAAGCAAAAAGATGGAGCAGTCACATTTCAACTGTTATAGTAACGGAGGAAAAAAAAGGATGCAGTGTGTACCACAAAGGAAGGCTTAACCATGTTCCAGCTTTTAAAGTAAATACAATTGCTGATTCAACCGGATCTGGAGATATATTTGCGGGAGCTTTTGTTTTGGGTTTTGTAAAAAACAGAGATATGGTAAGTGCTTTAAATCTTGCACATGCCGCGGCGGGTTTCTCTTTACGATTTCTACCAAATGAGTTAAACTATACAATAGAGGATTTAAAAGGCTTTGGAAAGTTTCAAAACAGGATAATAAGCTTATGAACTACATAACCGGCAGCCTCTCAGCTTTTTTTAATTCCGCAAGTATTATTGTAGGATCCTATACTCCCAAACTTATCGCAGGAATTTTAATTCTCTTAATCGGTCTTATTGTTGCCTCACTCTTAAGAGATGTGGTATTAATTCTTTTTAAATACTTAAGAATTGGAAAATGGCTTGAAAATGCAGGGGTAGCCCGGGAAAAAGAAGTAATTATCTGGCCTCAGATTTTTTCTGAGATTATACGCTGGACGGCTATTTTTATTTTTCTTATGTCCGCTGTTGATGTTTGGGGAATTCCTAAAGTCGGAGATGTATTAAATCAACTTCTTTTATTTCTTCCCAACGTTTTGGTTGCCGTTATTATTGGATGGATCGGTCTGGTAGTTGCACGACTGGTGAGTACGCTTATTCGTCACAGCATGAAGGGAGTAGGGGGAAGCGAATCTCGGATTTTAAGCCATGCTGCACGCTACATTATCATATTTTTTACCATTCTGGTTATATTGACAGAACTAGGTGTTGCTGCTGATCTCGTCCGGATTCTATTCACCGGAATTATTGCCGGTTTATCTTTGGCTTTTGGACTTGCCTTTGGACTGGGAGGGAAAGATCATGCAAATACTATTATTGATATGTTTTTAAAGCGAATTCAGGCAAGCGCACTTAGTGATAAAAACGAAGAGGCGGCCAAAAAAGAAGCAGCCGCAAAGAAAGAAAAGAAAAAAATTTCCTTCATGGTAGATAAAATCCCTGAAACGTGATACAACCTCTTTCTGGACTATAAGATTCTCTTGGTGATATAATTTACCTCGTTTAGTGCAATATTGTCCCGTTCGTCCCCCGAACCAGAGCAAAGCTCGATTCAGGGTAGTCATGAACCGTACGAAGTACTGGTTCGTGATAGTGGTCTAAGTAATCGTATATTTTGATTATTGCCCCGTTCGTCTAGCGGCCTAGGACATCTGGTTTTCAGCCAGAGAATCGCCGGTTCGAATCCGGCACGGGGTACCCGAGTCGAACTCGGTTTTTCCGAGGAATGAGGAGAATGAGTAAAATTATCAATTACGAGGCTATTTGATTTGAGAACCGTCCCCCTAACCTAATTGAAAATAGATAGACACGATAGTCAAATCTCCACCTTTGTAATTGATAGCCAGCATAATTTAATTTGGTTATAATAGAATATAACCATGGATAAAGACGGGGAAAAATTCATACTTTCATTAGATGGAGGAGGAGTGAGAGGAATCATTCAACTTTTGGCTTTAGAAAAGTTGGAAAAAACAACCAATAGATTGACTAGAGACATCTTTTCATTTGTTGGAGGCACTTCTGTTGGAGCCATCATAACAACCGGTATTGTTGCTGGTTTAAAAGCATCAGAAATATTGGATCTTTTTAGAAAAAATTCGGAAGAACTTTTTAAAACTAATATTTTTTCTCCTTTTAAAAGGCTATTCTTAGGTTATTTATATTCAAGTAATAAATTACATAATCTTTTACGACAAAATTTAGGAGAGAAAGCCGCGTGGAATTTAAATAATTCACCGATTGATCTTATGATTACAGCTAAACGATTAAAAGATGGCAAGCCTTTTTATTTTGTCAAAGACAATAAATTTAATACGTGTAAATGCGGGAACTTGAGGTTAATTGACTGCGCAACTGCCTCTGCGGCTGCTCCTACTTATTTTTCTCCTTGGCAAATAAAACATTTAGGCAAAATGGTAGATGGTGGAGTGGGGGTGACAGGTAATCCCGTGTATCAAGCTTGTGTTGAAGCTTTTTATTACTCGAACAGCTATCAAGTTGATAAAACTACAATTGTATCGTTAGGTACGGGTCGGTATCCAGAAAGAGGATCTCCTGGATGGCTTTTCTCATGGCTTGAATGGGTATTATATGAACTCCTAAGTTCTCCTGGTGAGGAGCAAACAGAACTTGTGCAAAGACATTTTTCCCGAGCAACCTTTTACAGGCTGGATCCTCAACTGACAACAGATATTCACCTTGATGATTTTAGGAAAATTGATGTACTGATTGAATTAGGGAAAAAGTTTGTCAAAGATATAGACTGGGAAAATATTTTAGCTGGTAAGGATACTATTTTTAAAATTCAACCTAATAAAACATCATGGTATAAATATAAATGGCACACCTCTAAAGCGGACCATCCAGAATTTAAACATTAAAATCCTCTAAAATAAGTATAATTCAGTTTCCGGGTAAAACATGGTATAATAGGATGCAGAAAGGAGAAACGCTATGAAAGGTACAATTAAAACAAAAACCGACAGAGGATTTGGATTCATATCCCGCGAAGGCGAATCAAAGGATCTTTTTTTTCACTCAAAAGATCTAGTCGGTGTAACCTTTGACGAAATTCAAGTAGGTGATGTTGTCACTTTTGAAATCGCTCAAGGTGAAAAAGGACCAAGTGCAAAAAATGTAAAACGCGCTTAAACTTACTTAAAAAATTAAAAATTTTTAAAGGCTCATCTTCGGATGAGCTTTTTTTATGCCTGGTTCGTGATAGAATTTAAATCTATACTCGTCTTACTCCGGTCCCGATAAAATCAGGAACGGATTAGAGGGGTATATGGTGAAAAACTCTTAATTAACCTGAGTTTTTTACTATATTATGCCTCACATCCTTGATTTTGAACTAATACGCTCTCACAGAAGTTCACTTTCTCTCCAAATTAACCTTCACGGCAAATTAGTTGTGAAAGCCCCCCATCTTATGCCAATGTTTCTTATAAATCGCTTCGTGAATGAGAAAAGCGAATGGATAGATAAACACTTAAAAGGTGTCCAAAAATCCTATGTTAACCGTTTAGAAGAGATGCAGGAGGGAAATGAGTTTTTATATCTGGGAAATTTATACAAACTGGAAATAGGAAACTATAAGGAAGTTACGGTAGGAGATAAACTTTATTTTCCAAAATTTCTTTCTTTTCGGCTAAAAAAGGAAGTAACGGAATGGTACATAAGGCAGGCAAAAAAAATAATAACTCAGAGAGTGATATATTATTCGGCGATTATGAAAAAAAATTATAAAAGCATTATCTATTCAGATACCACCTCAAAATGGGGGTCGTGCAGCGTTGATAACCGGCTTCAGTTTAACTGGCGTCTTATTATGTCCTCAATTCTTGTTCTGGACTATGTTGTTGTTCATGAGCTTGTGCATACAACTGAAAAGAATCACCGCAGAAAATTTTGGAAGGAAGTAGAAAAGTATAAACCGGCGTACAAACAGTATATAAAATGGCTGAAGGAAAATTCATATAGGCTGCACTCAATTTAAATATCACGTTGTTTATGACCATGGTTTTATTGTATAACATTACCAGATGAAAACCATTCACTTTGACGTTGACTCATCTTTTTTTCCGTATCTGGAAGGAGAAAAGTATCCTTATAGTTTACGATCAATTCCTAAAGGCAAAATATTTCAGTGTGATGCTATATCTATTAAAGCCAATTCTAAAGTTAATTCCGACACTTTTTCTCATTTTCCCTCTCTTAAATTAATTGTAACCAGAACAGTAGGTACGGATCACATTGGTATTTCAGAGTGTAAAAAAAGAAAAATAGCAGTTTATAGGATTATCGACTATGGCTCTTTTGCAATTGCGGAACACGCGCTTGCTCTTATGCTAAGTGGTGCAAGGAAAATTAGGGAGGCTGACAAAAAAGTTAGAAGCGGAGTATTTTCATACGATAATTTGTGCGGAAATACTATACATGGAAAAACAATCGGAATAATTGGGACAGGACGAATCGGGCTTGAACTTATAAAATTATTAAAGCCATTTAATACTGCAATTCTGGCTTTTGATGTTTTTCAAAACAAGAAAGCTGCAGCTGATTTAAATTTTAAGTATGTAGATCTGGACGAGCTCTTGAAAAATAGCGATTTTATATCATTACACACTCCACTGACACCTGAGTCTCACCATTTAATTAACGCAAATACTATTTACCTGATGAAAGAAAATGTGACTCTTATTAATACCGCAAGAGGTGGGCTTATTGATACTCAGGCACTTATCAGGAACATAGAAAAGTTTTCATTTGTGGGTTTGGATGTTTTAGAAGGTGAGGAAAATTTTGATAAAAAAAATCCTCTGCTTAACTACTCAAATATTCTAATTACCCCTCATATTGCTTTTTATACCGATGCAACAATTAGAAAAATTGCCCAAGAAACCAAAAAAAACATAGAGCGCTTCCAAAAGGGAGAAGCTTATGGATTGGTATACCCATCTTACTCAGGTCCCGATTTAATCGGGAGCTGATTAGAGGGGTATATGGTGAAAAAACTTTTAATAACCAGAGTTTTTTTACTATATCTTAATTCTTAACTATTTCTTACGTGCATATTAACTAACTTTTATCTCTCCAGTATACGGTTGTAGTAAAAGGAGGTGACATATGAAAACAATTGCTGCCTGGTTTATATACGGTGCATTATTAGGAGGAGCAGTAAGTTTTCTGGTTCCGGAAACCGAGATTTTTAAGATCGCTGCATTTATATTAATGATTGTTTTAGTAGGTGCATTGGGTCTAGTTGATAATCTTCTGGATCCAGATAAAACATCCCGCTTTCGCACTCGAGTATCACCTAGAACTCATCTCTAAACTGTCATCCTGAACTTGTTTCAGAGCCTGTCCTGAATTCGGTTCAGGAATCTTCTGAAGATGCTGAAATGAATTCAGCATGACAGAGACGCGGAGGTTTCGAGACTACTTCTAAATAATAAGAAATAATTATCCTTAATTAGGAATAATGGTAACTATCTGGTAGAATAAAGACGGATGATTAAAACAATTCTTATCATCGAAGATGATACGGATTTACGTAAATACCTCATACGGACTCTTATTGATACCGGATTTTCTGTTGTTGATATTGCTGATGGTGTAAAGGCTCTTGAAATAATAGAAGTAAAAAAACCGGATCTTATACTTCTGGATCTGGGACTTCCCAAGCTGGACGGAGAATCCATTTGCCGGGAAATAAAGAGAAATTATCCTCAAATTCCTGTCCTTATTTTAACCGGTAGAAATCATACATCAGATATTGTAAGAGGTCTTAACGTGGGGGCTGACGACTATATAACCAAGCCATTTAAAGAAGAAGAGCTAATTGCCCGTATCAGAGCCAGACTAAGACCTGCAGCTGAAGAATCTGGAATACTTAAAGTTGCTGATTTGGAATTAAATCCCGAGACATTTGAGGTCAAAAGAGGGGGAAATATAATCCAGCTTTCACATAAAGAATATGAACTTCTGCATTACCTTATGATAAACAGTAAGCGGGTACTTAGCCGTGATATGATCCTTCAGCGCATTTGGATGACTGCTGATTACATCGAACGTAGGGTTGTTGATGTCTATATCGGATATCTAAGGAAAAAAATTGATGGCAAGAGCAAAATTCCTCTTATCCATACTATCCGGGGATTTGGATATGTTCTTAAGAATGACTAGATTTCTCTTTAAGAGAATCAAGCTTTTTTCCAATTTCACCTACCCTTTTTATAATAACCTGCGCAAACTCTTTGTTTTCCTCATCTCCTTTTTTTTGAATTATCTGGGCGTATGAGTAAATAACTGTTAAATCATTTTTTATATCATGTTTTGCGCTTCCCATAGTTGTGATGGAAATCAGGGAAGGTGGAAGAGAAGCAGTCCGAATCTTTGGATAAACATAAGTATAAATCCTGCTGCAAACCCAAATATAAATGTCCACCAATTAATTCCTTGTGTAATTTCCTTAGGATCAGCATTTATCTCGAGTTCAACTGCTTTCATATAATCCTCCTTGAGGATTATCAATGTAACATCTTCAACAAAAACATGTCAAGGAAGAAATTAAGAAACAAGATAGAGAAGGGGAAAAAATAGATCAAAAGACTTGTCAGTTAATATCGTGTGGACAGGACTCTTCCTGCAAAAATTACAACAGAAGCTCCGATAACCGCTACAATTATGCTGTAAATATCAAATCCGGTAACTCCGGGCTGTCCTAAAAGATTCATCAGAAATCCTCCCACGGCTGCTCCTATAATTCCAAGAATGATATCTGCCAGTACTCCCTGCTGCGCATCTGTTTTCATAATGACAGAGGCAATCCACCCTGCCAATCCTCCGACAATCAACCATAATAGAATATTCATAATTGCGTTTCACCTCCTAAAAACGATTTAAAATTATTCATACTGTATTGTATTGTTACTTGAAAGAGTATAAGCGAATATCACAAGAAATTTTTACAGTTGTCTTAAGAGTTTGGTAAGAAAATTATCACATCAAGAACCCGCTTCTCCTATTAAGAAGCTTTTCCAACTTTTTGCAGAAGGGGAGTGACATTTTGTGTATGCACGTCTGTCAGATTTACCCCTTCTCTTTTTGCAATCATAAGTCCTTGAATAATACGTCTTGCCGCAGCCGCGTCTGATTTTCTCAAGTGATTAATAATTATGGGAGGGGGCGGAGGAGTTAAACTGTTAACGACTAAGAAGTCAACAAATAAGGTTGCAAAAAAAGGACCCGACTCAACAGTTACTTCTAGAATATTTTTTATTTCAATACTAAATAGTTGTTCTGACCCAAAGAAAATTCTATGAATAAAACTGACTTTAATAGGATCAATCGTTATTTCATCCGGAAAAAGATGAAATGGAAAAACAGTCTTTGCTCTAAAGAGAGTTGAGGTCGTTAAAGCCAGGTTTTGAAGCTTATCTAACTCTTTTTTTTCAATATCAGAAACAAGCGTTTGTGAATCACTTCTTTTAAATAAAATATTCCTGTAATTTACCATACGCTCCCATACCCCAACGCCTCTTAGGCTCAAATGGCCTAAGAGGTGCCAGGAAATTTATTTTTGCCGATAGAGATTTGTTTCTTTTCTATCGTCTTATTTAGATTAGATCTGTATCTTAGGAATTGGTTATGAAATAAGTAAGAGGAGGGTAATACTTCTTCTAAACTAAATTCGAAGCACGAAATATGAAGTTCGAAACAAATTCGAATGTTTAAAATTTGAAATAGTTTTGTATTTAAATATTCGAATTTCGAATTTTATTCACCTATGGCGCTTCTTCCGAATGCGATCCTGTCGTAAATTTTATTTTTCATATTCAACATAAGTGCCGGTCCGATAGTATACTCTCCGTAACGGTTGTTAATTCTATCCATAGCATCCGCAACGATCATTTTTTTAGTACTATCCCTAAATAATTCCTGCTGGAGTACGGATACAGAGACAAGATTAAATGATGTAACTGAAATTAAGGAAGCTTTCTTATTTTGAAAATGAGAAAGAAAAATGTCTTTTGCCCGCTTAAATAAATCATGTGTTGTATAGACTGCGCTTTGATATGATTTTCCTTCATGAAGATATGTTCTATCTACATACATGCATCCCACATGAATTCCGTTTGCCATAAACTTTGCACGTCTAAGTCGTCTCCCCATTTTTTCCGTCAGACGATATAAAATACTGAGAAGTTCCCGAGGATCATCTGTTTTGTTTTTTATAGAATACTGTTGGCCATAGCTTTTTCTGTCATATTCACGCCTTGTTACTTCAAACCCTCGTATCTCCAAATGCCAGTGAAATCCGACGATGCTTTTAAAAACTACTTTGTGTAAAAAATGGGAATCTGCATGAAAAAACTGGAGAGGAGTGGTAATTCCATACGCTGCCAGCCGGGTCTGTGTTCTTATGTTGATTCCGCAGAAATCTAAAAGTTTTATCCGTCTGTAAATTTCGAGCAGATTGGAGGAGTCAATATACACCAGTCCGTCCGGTTTTTGGATGGAGGCTCCCAGTTTTGCCAAAAAACGATTCATCCCAATCCCGACGCTTGCTGAAATCCACTCTCCGACTTCGCGTCTCAAACGGGATTTAATTTCACGGGCAATTTTAATAAGAGGAGAAAGGGAGAAAGGGAGAAAAGGCGAAAAAGAGATTTGATTATTTGTAACCTCTCTTTTTCTCTCTTTCGCTTTTTCACTTTTTCTCGGCATATATGTCGTAAAGTCTATCACCGCCTCATCTATTGATTTTGCAACAACATCCGGGGAATACTCTTTAAAAATAGACATAAATTTCTTATGGACGTCCCGGTATTTATCAGGATCGGGAAATTTGACGGTGATATTAGGGCAGATTAATTTTGCTTCAAACACGCGCATCCCGGTTTTAATCCCCAGCCTTTTTGCTTCAATTGAAGGGGAAAGAATACACCCGGAATCCGTTGTATAAGCAGCAACAACAATGGGTTTTCCCCGAAGATGCGGATTTGCCTGCTGTTCAATTGTGGCAAAGCAGGAGTTTAAATCGATATGCATTATTTTGGGAGAGGATGTATTGATGGGATAAATCATGTGTCATTCCCGCGAAGGCGGGAATCTATCTGGATCCCCGGGTCAAGCCCGGGATGACAAATTAAAAATTACTTATCCTATTCCATCTTCTATTTCCTCCAGCATCCACTCGAGAGTCTGAGTGTCGAATGCGATCCGAAAGGCCAGTGTTTCATTGCACACGGAAAAAATATGAATAAGCTTCTCTCCTTTTTTGACGGTGTGATGATGCCCCAGTTTATTTATATGGTATGTTCTTTCCTTCCACTGTAATTTTTTGGGGATAACGGTATGGGTGGCATGGTGATAAAGAGTAAGAACGGAGATGGGTTCGTGGATAGAAGTAACCATATAAGATATAGGTTTAAGGTTCTAGGTTAAAGAAATTATTTCTAAAACCTTTAACCTATCAACTAAAACCTATTTATTCAATAGTAAACGAACGTTTACAGGAAAGCAAGCAGACAAAATCCTATGAGCAAAATCCTGTAAGAATTTTTCATATTCCATAATTCCAATCCATAAACAATAATTCACAATAGTGAATAAATGTTTTAATATAGATGTGAGGAGGGTTAATATATGAAAAGTATGGAAAAAGAAAATCCAAGGGTTAAAGATGTATTGAAATTAATTGGAAATGGACTGTTGATTTCCTCTATTTTCCTTTTTCCAGGAATGGGAATGGGAGTTAAAACAATAATGGATGTAATCGACAAACGTGAAAAAGAACAATACCTTAAAAAACTTCATCAGTATGATACAAACCGGTTAAAAGCAATCCTCCGCAGACTTCATAAACAAAAATGCATCAGCGTTTCTTCAGAAGGAGATAAATCGGTGATAACCTTGACTTCCAAAGGTAGGAAATACTTCTTAAAATATAAACTTCTTGAGATGGATATCCAAAAGTTAAAACATTGGGATGGAAAATGGAGATTAGTTATGTATGATATATCTCAATTCAAACGGTCTCAACAGGATGCATTTCGGCAAATGTTGAAAAAATTCCATATGCTTTCTCTCCAAAAAAGCGTGTATCTTACACCGTATCCGTGCGCCAAAGAAATTGCTTTTCTAAGGGAATATTTTGATATAGGTGAAGAAGTAATATATGTACAAGTGGAAGCTATCGAAAACGAATCCGCCTACAAGGAATATTTCAATCTGTAAAAACAAATATTCACAATAGTGAAAAAATGTTTAAAAGTGAGATGTGAGGTTGCGCTTATGAAGTATTATGCTGATGTGTTTTCAGATGATTTTGGGGAAGAGGCTACTATTGGTCTCCGGGCTTCCACTACTTGAATGGCTATTTCTTTTACCTGTTCAGTCGCTTTCATGATTTGACTTTTTAATACATCAATCTCTTTTCTCTGTCTTTCATTATCTGATTGTAAATTCTCAATCTTAAGCTTTAAAAGAGCAACCTCAGATGCATGTTTCTGGACAGAAAGCTCTTTTTCATTATTAAACTGGGCAGTCAAATCCTTCTGAATAGAAGTGGCAGCATCTTTAATTGCTTTTTCTTTCTCTTCCTCAAATCCCATCACGCGTCTTCGAAGATCCTCAAGTTCTTTTTTCTCTTTTGTCCGTTCTTCTTTTTCAGCGGCCAGTTGCGTCTCCCATTCTCTTTTTCTTGCTTCAAACTCATCTTCAACTTTGCGACGTTTCAGGTCTGTTTCATATTGATAGGTTTCCTCCTCCCGGCTCTTTGCAATTTTTTCCTGTTCTCTTTCTTCTGAAACTTGTTCTTTGTGTTCTTCCTGCTCCTTTACCCAATTATTTTTCATTTCGCCGATTTCTTTTTCCAGAGCTTCATATTCGGATTTTAATTTATTGAGAACTGAAATGGTTTCATCAAAAACGTGTATTTTGATTGCAGCAGAAGATTTTGGTGGGATTGGTGATATAGATAGGGAAGCAGGTTGAGCGTCTGTTGCGGATGCTGTTTTTCTGCGGGTAACTCTCCGGGTCGTAGATGTGGTTTCTGCCATAGCGGGATGATTGTAATGGAAAGATACGGGAAAAGTCAAATTTTCAGATCGAATTGTGTATTTAGGATGAAATATATCATTCTTGTATCACGCAATTATCACGCAATACATCACGCAGCATGATTTTTCATTTTTAAGAATAAAAGGAAAATAAACGGAATGGGTAATAATCCCAGCCCGGCAAATTCCAATAATTGAGGTAGATAATAAATAACAATTGTGCACTGTGCATTTTTCATGGTGCATTGCGCATTCTCGAGCTCCCATCCGTTTTCCCAGTTATTCACAAGCACATGATCTTTTATCTCTTTTCCAAATAAAAATGGAAGAAATTCTTCTATCTGATATCTGATCCCTGATCCCTGACACCTAATTTCGTATGCTTTCCATCCTTCATCAAAACTCTGGCTTAATATTAAGGTCGTATTTTTGTTATCCGGTATCTGTTGCGTGTTATCAGAATTTGATTCCTGGGCATATGCCGGTTTGACGAAAGATAAATACTTTTGATACTCTGGATGTGGAGTGGGCCCGCGCCGGTGCGGAGTCGGGTCTCTCAAATCTGACCGCAGGGGTTCAACTCCCCTCGGGTCCACTCCCTTGACAAAACTATTATTAAATGCTATCATCTTAGATGAGAGACCCGACCTTGACGCATCAGTGCGCAGGTTAGTCCAAGAATCCGCTTCGGCGGATTTTTTGGTGGCATAAACTTCGTTAGAATTTATATTTTCAGTTTTATAAGGTATACTTATATCTGTTCTTAGGGCTGGCATCTGACTAGATCTGGTCAGATCACCATCGAAATTCAAAAGACCATCCGAAAGGGTGGTTTTTTGTTGGGATAGAACTATCTTGTAGTAGCTTGGATTGGGATGTTCAACCTGTTGAATACTGTCATTCCGAGGAGCCTGCGACGAGGAATCCCGTACGAAATTAGAGTTGACTACTTTAAGAGAAGTCAGAAATCGGTAGGGGATGGGATTTACGGTGATTTTCCCCAGATTATTTACCGTTTTGACTCTTCCTATTGAGATATTGTCAAAGTGAAGTACGTAGCCTCTTCCAAATTCCTCCATCGGTGGTTGAATGAAGTGATTTGCTGTTATTTGTTTTTTGCCTGCCTGCGCAGGCAGGTTATTTGTTTTTTTAGTTAAGTAAGTTTCCAAATCGGCTCTTTGGGAATTTTTATTCACGATTGAAAAAAGCAGACTCTTTCCTTCTATATTTTGATTTTCTACAGAAATGAGATAGCCCAATCGTTGTGAAAGATTGGGTAAGTCAAGATCTAAGCAGTTACTTGATCCAATTGAATTTAATTGAATCATGTTATTTATGAATTGCCGATTCATAATTCCCGTATTAAATGTATCGCATGAGATTGGAATTAGAGGGTACGTGTTTGGTAATAAAGATGCTGAATAATATCCGTTAACTTTTGGTACACGAATCTCCAAGTTGCCTTCTGTTATATAGTTAAGTGATATTTCCCCACTGGGACTTGCAGGTATCAATTCCCCATCTAAATATATTTGAGGGGATTTTTCTGTTTGGGTAAAATCGATAGGATTAATTTCATTTATTTCGTCGTTGTCAAGTGAAGGAATAATCAGTTTTGATCCGATCATTTCTTTGGGTATAGTTGATTTAAAAGAAAAATAGCTATTATTATCTTCTATTTTAAATTCAATATCCTCCTGTGTCCTTCCGGTAAAAAGAGATCTGAATGGATAAAAAATATCTATTGGTTTATTGTTATTTGTTATTTGTTGTCTGTTATCTGATATATAATCCCCATATTCTTCATATGCTTTGTCATAGTTGTTCCAGTTAGTATAAGGACTAATTATAGGCAGATTATTTCTTATAGAAACAAAGTTATTGAACCTATCATGGTCTTCTACTTCATATACTTGTATACTTCCATAGTTATTTATTAATTTTAAGATATTAGAATTGGAAATGAGAGTCATAAATTTATCAAGAGAAACTGCCTTAGGGGAAACATATCCAATTACAGATGGATCAACTAGTAAATAACGAACATTATATTTTCTAAGTGTATTTTCAAACTGAGCCGTATTTTGCGAGTATATGCTTTGAGAAATTTCCCAATAATAATTTTCGTTGTAGTTGTTCCATACATCAAAATTACGATCAAGAATAGGTTGTGGAAGTCCGTACCATAAAAATCCTGAACCGCTGTATCCCCAGTTATAGATAAGCCAGCCGGTCGGAATAAACTGAGGAAAATCTGCAATTCGACTATTAGGATCTACTTTCTTAAGGAATTCAAAAAGCTGACGGTAGTTGTCCGGAAGAGTTAATTTGGTTCTATTATAGAAAAAATATCCAGAAAAAATAGGAAGACCCAAGGTAATTAGTAAAGCAAATGTCACTAAGGCCGAAATAGTATTCAGGTATTTTTTACGGGTAGAAACTGCTTCTAATACGAAGTAGATTCCGACTCCTAAATAGATTGCGTAAAAAAGGGATAGACTTGTAGAGAATTTTGTAAATGCAATTCTGAACGCTTGTTTAAATATAGGGACATGATTTCTCAAAATATCAGAAAGGATGGATAATCCAGGAACATCTGATGCCATGAAAAGAAATGTGAGAGCAAAGATACCGGTAAAAGCAATCAGCCAAAACGATCTCTTTTTATAGCTGTAAAAAATTCCTAATAAGATAAGAGCAAAAAATAAGTAAGAAGGTATGATATAGAGATAAGAATTCAGATGGTTTTTCCAAGGTTCAAAAATATAGAAAATTTTGTTTTCTCCCTGAGGGAACGCATCGACAGCATCTACTAGGAAGCTTTTGAGGGTTATTAGAGAATTTATATCTCCAAATTTAATACTCTTTAGAAGAAAATCATCGGTAGTTGTGATGTTATTGTACGAGCTTAGATATATATTACTTTTGTTTGTTGTGTAAAAGGCGATGGGAAAAAGCCAATATGCATTCGTAATAGTCGTTATTAAAAAAATACCTGAGATTATGTAAAAAACATTTTTTGACTTATATTTAAAAAAATAAAAAAGGGACAGAATTCCCAAGAAAATCAGGTAAATCAAAAAAAGAGGCGGAATAAATCCTTGATGACTCGAAGTAAAAGAAATTACTGTAAACCAAAAGAAATATTTTTTTTTCGGTTTCTTAAAAATTGAAATAGTTAAAAACAACAGCCAGGGTAAAAATGCAAAATGCACCGCAAATGCCTCAAGAGGTATATAAAACATTTGAATTGTCGCAAAATTGAGCATGTAAAAAAGTCCGGTACTTAGACTTGCAAATCCTTTTTTACTTGTGTGAATGCCCGGAAGTAAAATATCTGAAAGGAAAAAAGCTCCAACACTTCCCAAAAGAAGCATAATTAAAAAGAAAAATGGTCTTAGATAATTAATGGGAAGCAAAACTGATAAAATCAGTTGAAATACCGTGTGTGGGAGCGTTGATGCAAATCCATGTCCGCCTATAAGTCCCAACCCTTCATTTTCCTGCCAGAGACTAAATAGCCCCCTTTGAATATTTGAGTTGAAATTCAATTCAGGAAGCAGATTATCCCATCCAATAAGTGATTTATTGTAGGGGAAGTTGATAAAAAGAACGGCCAGAAAAACTGCAAGCAGAACGTAAAGGTAGAACTCTTGAGGGTTATGCCGAAAGTAGGTTAAAAATCGGTTTAAGGTGTGCATAGGAAACCATTTGGCTCTTACTTCGAGTGTAAACCGTTTCAGCCAAGATGGGAAGGATATTTTTAATAGATTTAGTTTCCAGTATGGATGAAAGGAAAATCTGTGCTTTTGCGCAAAATTTTTTATTTTTGAATCGATTTATAGCCAAGATGAGTGATCTGCTTTTAAATGAGAATACAAGATCTTTTTCTTTAAGTCCGCTTTCCCTGAATGCTTTTTGATATTCTTCATTTACCAGAGTTTCGCTCATATGTTTACTTATGACAAATGGAACTTGTCGAGATATTGCATGAGTGATTGCACCCGATGAGCCGATGTATCCCCGGTACGGAAATACACACAGATTGCTTACGGCAAAGTATTGATCAATTTCATTTTCTGGTACAAATCCGGTTACTATAATCCTGGGGTCCCCCCGAACGCTATTAAGAATATTCTGATAATATTTCTTATAGTGATCTTGATCTTTTAAAGAATAGGACGGGCCTCCTGCTATAATCAGTTTAATTTTCCTGCCGTTTTTCATTTTTGAAGTTATACTTTTAATTTCCTGTATGATCCAGTCAGCGCCTTTATACCAGGTGATAAATCCGAAATAGAGAAGCACAAAATCATCTTTTGAAATATTCAGTTTTTTTCGGGTTAATGCTTTATTTATTTTCAAATCTTTCTTTTCCGTCCAAAAGGGACTTAGGACAATTTTATCTTCTGATACAAATTGGCTAAGTCTTTTTTTCAAAATGGTATCCATAACAACCACACGATTACAAATTAGTCCTAATACCCGATAATAGATTTTAAGCAGAGAATTAAGTAAGGCCAGTTTAACCGGATTAGTTCCTAAGTTAAGATGCGTACCGATTCCGTCAAAAGAAGTCACAACATTATGAGAAAAGTAGATTATGTTTTTACCCAGGAGTTTAATAAGAAATAGAAAAGGCAGAAGAAGAGCAAAGTTTTTTAGTCCTCCGTTTGTGCAGAATTCAGAGTGGACATATACGTCATGTATATAGGGAAATTTTAACAGCCATTGCAAAATGGTAGGGAAGAGAGAATGATGGGTAGGATCAAATACCCTAAATACTGCAATTTTTCCATTTGCATATGTCTCACTCTTTTTATTTGTCTGTTTTTCACCAAGCACGACAAATCTGCGGTTATACCTCTTTGCCAGTGGCTCCAGAGTTTCCTTTGTATACCATGCAATTCCGTAGTTTTTCCCTCCACCCACAGTTGAGTCCGGGTAATCTGATATTACCAGGGAGACATCCAGATGATTGAATTGATCAATTAATTTTTTCATTTTATTAAGTTGTCATCCCGACGAAAGTCGGGATCCATTCCTTATTTAATACCAGTTGTGTATCCGCTGTCTTCTACGCAAAATTTGTAGACATTTCCGTTAAAATCCCCGTTTTGCGGGACGGAAGCTGCTACTTTTGCGCAGTTATTTACAGCCGCTACTTTATTCTCTGCCTGCTTTGCACTCAGGTAATTTCCTGAAGCAACAGCCACAGAGATGGCAACAACTACTAAAACGATCAAAAGCTCAGACACATATGCTTTGTTCATAAATTATCCTTTCACGTGTAGTGTCATCCCGGGCTTGACCCGGGATCCACTCATTTAATAATTAATCTTTTTAATCTACTTCTCGCTAACTATAATTTGAATTGTGTCATTCCCGCGTAGGCGGGAATCCACTCCTTTTAAATTCTAATCACTGAGAAGTATCCTAGAAAAAATGTTTTTTGTGCCTTGTGGGCGAGACCGGTTAGGGTCAAAAAAACATCCTCCTAGGATACTGTCTGACTGTTCATGTCCTTTTTGCCATGCATAGAGAATTCCACCTTATCGGCGATCTGCATCTCACATGCTTCACTCCCTGGCAGGGGAGTTAACGTCCTCAGCAGAATGAGGACATATTACTTACGGGGTGTGGGCGGGGGTGGCCGGCGGTGGCGTCGCAGGAGTGTGAACACGACGTGCGCGCCACTTAGGGAGCACCCACTTGCGAATGGCCCAGATGACCAAAGCAAATGCGGCAAGTAGCACGACGGCAATGACTGCTGTCACCCAGTCTACGGGAGCGGCCGGAGCCGATTGTATCGCGCCCTCCAGCTTGGCCATCCCAGCGTTGAAGTCATCCTTCTTGACGAAGTTCGATGTGTCCGGAGCCTCGGCAGGCTTCTGAGACTTGATGGCCTCTTCAATCTTTGAAACCGCAGCGTTGAGTTCGTCCTGTTTGACGAAGCCAGAGAGATCCGGCGTCGGAGGAACGACAGGCGCCTTAACATCGGCTGGCGCGAGTGTATCAGTGACCGGGTCGGTCAAAGATACATTCGTCGGTTGGCGGTCGACACCTTTGCAAGGGTCATAACCTTCAACCGATGCGATCACGGTACCAGCCGGGGTAATTGCCTTCACACACGTGCTTTGCACCGTGTTTTCGGGCAACGTCTCCCACGGCCGATACCACAGAGAACCCTCGTACCACTGACTTGCTACCAGCCACTGCAACGCAGTCTGCCAATTGTTCGCCAACCAGGCCTTCGCCGGGTTGCAATTGGCATTTGTTGCCTGCGGGGCTGTGCACCCTACACGCCAGGGCTCAATGATCGCAACCGTTCCACCTTCGCAAGGTGGCTTTATGTTGGCGAGTGTGCCAACGTTTAAAGCACCCTGCTCATTAGAGAACACTAGCGACATTCCACCTGAGCACCAGGTATCCCAATCAAAAGTCTTGGTGATATTCTGCTGAATTGCCTGTTCGGGTTGCTTAGCTTGTTGCGTCTTCTGCTCGGGCACGGCTGTGGGCTTCTCCCACCAATAAGTCGCTT
>MFJL01000023.1 GCA_001779195.1 Candidatus Gottesmanbacteria bacterium RIFCSPHIGHO2_02_FULL_39_11 | reverse complement strand
TGAAGATGTATCGTTCATTTGAAATTGGGCGGCTTTTCTCAAAGAGTTAAGTGCAATAGTTTTAAGACGATTCTTTGGGATATCCGGATATTCTCTGGTAATGCGGTCTGTATAATTCAAAACTGTCTCAACACACTCACCGAAGAATTTACTATCATTGGTTACACTTTTCCATTCGATTACATCATTTGAAAAAGAGTCAGCTTCGGGAAATCCTATTAATCCCATCCGATAAAACGGAAGCAGCAGTTTCTTATATTTTGCGCCGGAAAAACGTGTTCCTATCAATCTTAAATAATTCATATGCTCCAACTCATCCCCATCTCTCATTTCAATCTCCCTCACCAGTGTCGGATCTAACATGCTTCCTAATTCCAAATAATATCTGGCTTTCTCCTTATCTAATCCCCATTGTTGTTCCAGTATTCTTCGCGTTTGCGTTGCTAGCAAATCAGTAGAGCCTTCCATCGCATCGATAAGAGGTATTCCCTGTTTTCCAAGCGTCGTTTTCGGCCAGGTAGTAGCCTGTAAGACATTTAACCGTCTCATGCGCTCATTTGGCGCCAGATCGCGATCAGCAAGACGCAGCATCCATAACTCATCGGGATCGGCTCTAAGGAGTGTACGGGGAATTTCCGGATCCATATTACTCTCTTTAAACCGCATAAGAAAAGACGGTAATCGCTCGTCAAAAGGAGTTGTATCAGAAAAATAACTCTTCACAAAGATTTTACTCCTCTTAGCTATCCGCGTTAACCATAAAGCAACTTCTTGATGACCGCTGGCAATATACTCACGGCCATCCGGTTCATCCTTAAGAGAAACAGTAATAATATGCGGGGATATATAATCGTAAGCTTCTCTCGTATCTCCTTTTGCTATTCTATCCTTCACAGAAAGATTGTTAAGGTCACTAAGACTATCACCTCCAGAAAGGGGTATCCAGTCATCCATATGCAGATGTGACAACCGCACTGTTTCTCCTTCTGGTGCTTCTATTTCTGCCGGAATCATAGGGCCTTGCGGAATACTCCTACTCAGTTGATTTAATCTCCTCAATTCCAACTCATTCATTGATGACATAAGATATAATGATCCGAATTTTACAAAAGGAATAATTAAGTCTAAGGTAAGAGAAAGGTAAAAAAATGAAGATTTTATTTCTTCCCTACAATTGAGGAGATGTCCATGGTTTCTTGGGATTTTTTGGAAGGCTTTAATGATTTGGTAGTTTTTCTCACTTTTGCTATCTCTGCTTCAACTACTTTTTTTACATCTTCCGGTTTTTGCATCTTTTCTTTTTTTTCAACTTTTGAGTACGTATAGAGTCTATATTCTCCCACCCGGCCGTCCTTTTTAAGTCTTTGGATCATGCTCGTTGACATTGCAATCCGAATTAGCTTTCCGTTGTACCAGACTTTAAGAGACTGGTTATTCGGGTTAAAAATCCTTTTCAGGCGATTTTTAGCATGGGAAACTTTGTTTCCCCTGAGTTTTTTCTTGGTAAGTTTCATAAAGAATTGGTATACTATATCATATCTCTCTAAAAGAGAAAAGGAGAAAGGGTGCAAAAGAGAAAGAGAGATTTTAATTATTTTGAATCTCCTTTTCGCTTATTCTCTTTTTCGCTTTTTCTCTATGCTTTTAAACCTTCTCTTTACCAACCCAATTGAATTTGTAATTCTCGCCGGCCTTCTGGTCATGGCCCTTTCCGTTCATGAGTTTTCTCATGCCGCAGTTGCCGACCGCTTGGGAGACCCAACGGCACGTCTTTCCGGACGGGTTACCCTCAACCCCTTGGCTCATTTGGATCCGTTGGGGGCAATTTTAATCCTGATTGCCGGGTTTGGTTGGGGAAAACCGGTTATGTTTGATCCCTTTAATTTAAAACACCCGCAGAGAGATAGCGCCCTTATTGCTCTTGCCGGGCCCTGCGCAAATTTAATCATGGCTATTTTATCTTCACTTCTTCTTCGCTTTTTCTCTTTTTCTCCTTTTCCCTTTTTCGCTTTTTTATATGAAATCTTTTCTCTTTTTCTCTATCTGAATATCTCCCTGGGAGTTTTTAATCTCATCCCCGTAGGACCTTTGGACGGGTTTAAAGTAGTTGCGGGACTTCTTCCCAAAAAATATTACGCGGACTGGATGTCTCTTGAGAGATACGGTCTTATATTTCTTCTCCTTTTGGTATTTCCCGTATTTGGGGGCACGGCGCCTGTTTTTATGATACTAAGTCCTATTGTAAACTTACTTGTCAACCTGTTAATGCCCGGAAGAGGAGGAATAATTTAGAAAAATGTATCACACTCTTTCACCGGAAGAAATCATCAAAGAATTCAAGTCAGACGAAAAAGAAGGGCTGACAAACACCGAAGCTCTCAAACGTCTCAAAAAATACGGAGCTAACGTTTTGCCGGAAAAAAGAGAACCCCCGACTATTTTTAAATTCATCGAACAGTTTCAAAATGTACTTGTCATTATTCTTCTTATTGCGGTTGCGGTATCCACCTTCGTAGGTGAAATAGTAGATGCTCTGGCTATTCTGGCTATCGTTCTTCTGAATGCCACTATCGGATTTGTCCAGGAAATCCAGGCAGAAAAAACCCTGGACAGCCTCAAAGAAAAAGATGTCGTATCTACACTCATATTGCGAGACGGCCAAATCGAACGCGTTCCGGTGCCGGATATAGTACCGGGAGACATCGTTATCCTGGAAGAAGGATCAAAAGTTCCGGCCGACTGCAGAATAATAGAAAGCTTTTCGTTAAAAGTTGATGAAAGCATCCTTACCGGAGAGTCTGTTGCCGCGGATAAAAACGAAAAAACCCTGACAAACCCTTCCCTAACTCTCGGAGACCGCATCAATATGGTTTTCCGGGATACCCAGGTGATTGCCGGCCGGGCAAAGGCAATAATAGTACAAAGCGGCGAACATACAGAGATCGGTAAAATAGCTAATTTCCTTCAGAAAGAACAAGAAACAAAAACACCTTTGACTGTAGAACTGGACAAGGTGGGAAAGACTCTTACTATCCTTATAGTAACGATTGCCGTGGGCATTTTTATATTAAGCCTTATCCGGAAAGAAACCCTCGTTGAAAGCCTTCTTACTTCCATTTCCCTTGCGGTTGCCGCAATTCCCGAGGGACTTACCGCCGTTGTAACCATCGTTTTGTCCCTGGGAGTAAAGCGTCTGGCTGAAAAAAGAACCATTGTAAAAAAGCTTCCTGCCGTTGAAACACTCGGAGCTATTCATGTCATCGCGACGGATAAAACCGGCACCATCACCCAAAATAAAATGAACGTCGTCTCCGTCATGCTTCCCAATAAAAAGGAAATAACCGTTTCCGGCAACGGGTACGAGCCGGTAGGAGAATTTCTCGATTCCAGGAAGAAGCTTATTGATCCTCAAAAAGACAGTAAACTGATCACTCTTCTCTCCTGCGGAGTACTTGCCAATAATTCCCAGGTGGATCCGGATAAAAGCCCCGTCGAGGTCATCGGAGATACGACAGAGGCGGCACTTCTTATCGCCGCACTCCGGGCAGGAATGCACCTCTCTGAATTTGAAAAAAACTACGAGCGCCTCCATGAAATCCCCTTCTCCTCTGACAGGAAGATGATGTCTGTGGTAGTAAAGGAAAATGAAACAAATGAACATTTACTTATCTCAAAAGGAGCACCGGAAACCTTGATCGAACACTGTACGTTATCAGATAAAGATAAAAAGATCGTCAGAGCAATACTTTCCGAAAACGCGAAGAAAGGATACCGTACTCTGGCAGTTGCCAGACGCGCTATAACTAAAAAAGAACTCCAAACGGCACTGGACAAAGACGTCCTTTCAGAGGACGGACTGGAATATTTAGGACTTTTAAGCATACAGGATCCTTTGCGCAAGGAAGTGGCCGAGACCATCCTTAAAGCCCAGCAGGCAGGCATACGGACCGTCATGATAACCGGAGATCATAAGGAAACCGCAGCCACAATTGCCAAGCAGGCCGGTATTATGAGAGAAAACACAACCGTTTTAATTGATAAGGAGATAGACCACTACTCCATATCAGAGATTGCAGACCGGATCGAACACGGAGTCTCTGTCTTTGCACGCATCTCTCCTATGAATAAACTTAAAATCATCCAGGCGATAAAAAGCATTTCCCATACCCAGGTCGCGGTAACAGGAGACGGAGTAAATGACGCCCCCGCTTTAAAGGCCGCCCATATCGGCATTGCGATGGGAATATCCGGAACCGACGTCACCCGCGAGGTGGCGGATATCATTATAACTGATGATAATTACGTGACGATCATCGAGGCGATCCGCGAGGGACGAACCATTTTTGCAAATCTGGTCAAATTTATACGATACCTCATCTCCTGTAATATATCAGAAGTTTTTGTCGTTGCACTCGGCGCTGCCTTATCCACTCCCCTTCCCCTTTTATCCGTTCAGCTTCTCTGGATCAATCTGATAACAGACGGGTTCCCTGCCCTTGCTTTAGGACTTGAGCCTGCAGAGTCTGACGTCATGAAGCATCCTCCCCGGAACTTGCGCGAGGGAATTTTACATAAAAAGAGATGGATTTATATGATCATTGAAGGTCTTATTATGGGCTTGACGGTCTTTATCTTATATTTCTTCTCTCTTCAATTGCGGGGCGAACAAGTAGCCCGCACAATGGCTTTTTCGGCCCTGGCATTTGTCCAGATTGTTCACGCGTTTAATAATCGGAGTACCAAAAAATCCCTCTTTGAGATGAATCTGTTTTCAAATAAACCCCTTATCGCAGCGGCTTTATTTTCCCTGACATTACAATTTCTGGTAGTCACGACCCCTATTGGAAATAGTATTTTCAAAACGACTACTCTTACGAGCACAGAATGGGGATGGGTTCTTTTATGCGGAGCAGTAACGTTCACGTTTGTTGAGATAAAAAAATTCTTTCGCCTCCGGATTTTCCCCCGCTTCCAACTGACCATGAAACTGGCATAATCGGTTATCTAAAAATTTCTGATTTAAGCTTTTTGGCAAGGTTCAGAAAATAGTCTTCCATCTTTTTGGGATTAAAGGGAACGAGCATTTTAGGCAGGTCTGACTTTTTGATGTCAAGAACTCTTGTGAATGAATTCATTAGTTGCACACTCTCCAAAGGCCAATCGAATTTTGCTTGACTGTCAATTCGCATCCTGCTTAAAAACTCTTCGGGTTTATATTCTGAATGGGTAAATATAAAATACAAATCTATATAATCTCGTGTGCGCGATCTCATACTAATGGTATGAAGTTTATTAACTGCGATATCATATAAGCTGCTTATGGATAATCCCTTCCATATTTTCCCCTTTTCCGTTTCAATTCGTGGAAATGGATAATAGTTAAAGTCGATCTTTAAGATAGATTCGTCTTCAAATTTTAATTTGTAGCTTTTAAGACCAAGAAACTGTTCACGGCTGATACTTTTTGTTCCAATTTTTGGAGCATGACCTTTAAGAAATGATTCAATGGAAGAAACATCAAATTCGTTCTCTGAGAATAGATCAATATCCTCTGATAGTCGATGTTGAAAATAGAACTCCGAAAGCGCGGTTCCATCTGTGAGGTAAAATCGTTTGGTTAAGTCTTCTTCTTTTGAGACTAATTCCAAAAAGTCTTGTTGGTGGGAAGTGAGTATCGTTTTTCCCATAATAAGTAGTCCATTGCTCGTTTTTTGTAGGGATCCAACTCTTCCTTTATCTTCGGCCAGGCTTTCTTGACCTCTTCTTCATCCAATTTCTCCCCATCCAAGCCATAGTTAATCAAAAAAGCAAGCCGCCAAAGGCGGTATCCTTCCGGATCTCTTTTTTTAAATGCTTTTTCATCCACAGACCAGTGTTTCATGGTAGGCTTATTATACCATGCTTCCTGCTTCCAGCTCACCATTATTAATCGTGCCATACAAAAGGCCATGCTTAATTTATGAGACTTATCCCTTAGAAACAAGGTCTTGCAAAATCCAAAGAAAAGGATATAATTGGGGGGGGTGAGACATTATGGCAAAAAATACAATTCTTGATAAAGAGATCTCTTTCTACAAAAAAAACAAAAAAGACTACCTTTCAAAGTACAAAAGTCAATTTGTACTTATAAAAAACGATAATTTTTTGGGGAATTATACCACTGAAAATGAAGCTTATAATGCTGGTGTAGAGAAGTTTGGAACTGAGCCGTTTTTAATCAAACAAGTCATTGAAGAGGATGAAACAGATGATGTTCCTTCTTTAACAATCGGAATAATTCATGCCAGTATTTAATAATGTCTTTCTCGAAAACACTCCAGATGGCAAACAAAGACTAAGTCCTAACGTACTGATGAAGGTTGGCCCTGTAGTTCCTATAGAAGTATCTTTACCTACTTCGCTTGTAACTGCATATACACAACTGCACAAACCTTTACCTCCTCCTGAGGCTGGACTTGTACTTATTGATACAGGAGCAACCCGTAGTTGTGTCGATGATGATGTAATCAGAAAACTCGGAGTATCTCCAATTCGTCAGGGAGAAGTAAATAATACTACTGGAAAGCATACTGTCAATATATATCCAGCCCATTTTAAATTCCCAAGCATGAAAAATTTTGAAATTGATTTCACATCAGCAATTGGTGTCAACATACGAACACAGAAAGTTAATAATCAATCTATCATCGCGCTTATAGGTCGCGACGTATTATCCAGATGCACATTGATATATAACGGGCCGATGGGAACTTTTACTTTAGCAATATAATGAAGCAAAAAAACTTACTTAAAAATGATATAAAACTTAAAGAATACGTAAAACTTGGAGGACGGGAAGGAGCAAAACAAGATTTTCTCACCCTTCTCAAACGAGCTTCTCAACAAAAAACATAGCCCCACCATCTTTTCTGTGGTTGTAGCGGAATCCGTATTCATCCATATAGACCGTTCCAGTAAGAAGAGAAGGTTCTTGCGCCATAAGCATTCTAATTTGTTTAAATATTCTCCATGCGGTCTTATAGGTAACTCCTAACATTCTTTCAAACTGTTTTGCTGATATTCCTGATCGAGTCTGTACCATAAGATACATAGCGAAAAACCAAAGATCAAGAGGGGTAGATGATTTCTCAAAGATTGTTCCTGCCAATGGGTACACATGCCATCCGCAGAAGTTACAAGCAAAGGAACTACGCTCTCTTACAGGGTAGAAAACAGTTTGTTTCTTACATTTTGGACATTCCATATTGTCGGGGAAACGAAGCTGTTTAATAGTTTCAAGGCATGTTTTATGCGTACCATATTTTCGCTTGAACTGTCTGAGGCTGAATTTCGTAGTCATTCAAGCCATTATACATCATAAACTCCTTGTTATAAAGGGATAAGTGCCTAATCTATTTATGCCTAATCTATTTCTTGACACGTGATAACATTATAGGATATAATCCTAACTCGATATGATAAAAGAAACAGTTGATATCCTGCAAGAAGGATATAATGAAAATAAACTTCCAGAGCTTCACGGAAGTCCTGCTGTATCTGCCAATTTTTTCAATGTCTGGCGGGTAGATGGCCTCCCAACAGCCCTTCTGTATCTTTATGCAGAACAAACACATATTGGAGATCGTAGAGTTTCTCCTCTTGCAAAAACCGCAGTTGTGCTTGCCGGTTCTACACTTTTAGCAGCGGGACTTAAAAGACCGGAACCTACTCATTCAGCTTCCCCCCTGAGTAAAGCAGGTGAAGTACTTTTTGAGGGAGTAAGTGCAGCATTGTGCATGTCATGTAGGAAACCAGAGGTACAAAGCCCCCAAACCGAAAGTGTCAAACAAAAAGGGACAAATAGTGATACACCGCCCACTCAGGTAACAAAAGACTCACCGAAACATAAGACAAAACGTGGGCAGAAATTCAATTATAGACAAAATAACCCAGATGCTTTTATAGATAACCAAGGCAACACGGTAGATACTAATTCTACGGTACATGCACAAGCAGAGGCTGGTCTTGAGCTCGATGTGTCTCATGGCGGAGATATGAATTATATTGCTGGATATTTATCTGGTGGAGAAAATGTATCCAGTCAAACAATTAGAGAGGCAATTAAGAAGGCAACTACAGGATGGAATCCTAGGGAACGGGAAGCGATGGTGGAAAAGATAAAAGATCAAATCCAGAGAAATAACGAAGAATTAAAAAGAGGCGGTCATATCAGATAAATATTACTCTCCAAAACGTCTTATTTTTCTCATGAAAATAGAAAATACTTCTCACTCACAAGGATTACAGAGACTCCGGGAAAAAGTGGCTCAAAAGAGTCGAACTTTAGGAAACCGGATAGCTCTGAATGCGGCTTATCTGGAAGATCAGATTGGACCGGGAAAAGATACTCTTTTTGCGTCCGGCGGACTTCTGGCAGGAGCCATCCTCATCCCTCCCGCCATCCATGCCCCGGCACCCATTCAGGAAGAACCAAACTCAGACCTGAATGGAGACATTATTTTTTTTGGCGGCTTAGCAGGAAGTTTAGCACTTTTCCTCGCATTACAAATAAGAAAGGGACATAGATCTACACCAGCATCCGGGAACCAAAACACTGTAGACCAAAGCTTGAACAAGAGACATGAGAGTCGCACTGTTACACTTACACGGGGAACACTTATGAAAGATACCTGGAAAATAGAAGTTTTGTACAACGGCGCATATGGCTGGTATATAGAACATGGAAAAACTGAAAGAATTGCTAGGGAAAACCTATTAAGAAACTTGAGATCGGGTCCTTATCCTACTCCTAATCTGGGTGAACCAACAGTTGTCGGCATAGAGAATGCAACATCAGAAGATTGTGATGCTTACTATAAAGGTAACAGAATGGTAGAAAATGATTGGCATAGTAAGCAATAAATTAACTTCTGGAATAACACGTATAGTTAGTCATTAGAAGTCATCTCTAAACTGTCATCCTGAACTTGTTTCAGGATCTTCTGAAGATGCTGAAATGAATTCAGCATGACGCAGACGCGGAGGTTTCGAGACTACTTCTAGATCAATAAGTCCCCCATCATACCTCTGAGCTACAACAACCTACTTTGTTTGGTACTAATCCTATAGTGTTATATAATCGTGCTGTTTTTGGTCTTTGTCGCACCTTAATATTAAACCGGGTCAGAAACCTGGATCTTGAAGACAAGGGACACTATCTTATGATCTTCAGGCTCAGATTTCTGATCCGGAGTCTTTCTTTACGGTTGAAGATGAAAAAAAGAAGTCTTACCGTACGCGCAAAAAGTAGCACTGCGCGAAATACTAAAAAAACTCAAATTCGTATGAGGTTTTTTCAGTATATGCCTCTCTAATCATCCCGATTAAATCGGGACTGATAAGACAGGCAAAAAAAAGATCGAACTGGGATCAGTAAGGAGGCGAGAAAAGTGAAAAACTCAAATGGATGCGGCTGTTTCTTGTGGGCCTTGCTGCTGATCTGTGCGGTGTTGATGGGAGTTCTCATCGCAGATCTCCTATCTCCTGATTGGAACACTTTCTTATCAGGAAGCCAACAAATCAGCAGGACACCACAGACTACTGCTGAGCCTGTATTCAATCTGCCGGTGATTATCCTTTTCACCGGTAATAAGCTGACCCTTCAAGGTCAGATAGTCTGCATCCTATTAGGATGTGGACTTCTCTTCGCTCTATTATGGCGAGCGAGGAAACCCTATTAGGGTTGAACGACAAAATCAAACCGGGTGCTACCGGTATAATGTCAAATTCTTTTGTCCGCCTGAGGGCGGACCGTTCCGGGAGGAGGAATCCAACGGTTCATCTCATCATAAAGGCCTTTGGGATGAGCGGAAGGAAGTTCCTCCAGCCAACCGGAGCAACCGGAAACATAGGGACATTTGGGGGAAGAATCACCAAAGCTTCACCGCTTCTCCGGCACCTGCCGATTCTTCTTTCAAATACCAATCCCTATGTTTTCCGTTTGTCTTTTAAGAATAGACTCGGGACTGATAAGTATCGCCCTGAGACAATATATAAGGGTAGAACGAAACAAAATCTCTTGACATCC
The DNA here is from genome assembly GCA_001779195.1 of Candidatus Gottesmanbacteria bacterium RIFCSPHIGHO2_02_FULL_39_11. GTDB lineage: Bacteria > Patescibacteriota > Microgenomatia > 2-02-FULL-39-11 > 2-02-FULL-39-11 > 2-02-FULL-39-11. The sequence continues at coordinate 19,554 of MFJL01000023.1, read as the reverse complement.
GCTCCAGAATATAATACTATTCGTACTAGATATTAGTTTAAACCTAATAATCAGTATAAATATGAAAAAGGGTGATTATTTAGCTGCTATTTTACGATCAAATAAAACTGTTTTCTCTTCAAAGGACATTGTTTTATTGTGGCAGGATTCCGGTACATCCGCAACGTGGGTGAGGCTGAATTACTACGTTAAGAAAGGTGCCTTGTATCGAATTCGTAAAGGTTTTTACGCCAAAAGCAAAGAATACAATAAGTTGGAACTGGCTACCCGAGTATTCACGCCATCGTATGTAAGTTTTGAAACAGTACTGGCCAAAGAAGGATTAATTTTCCAATATTACGATCGTATCTTTATTGCTTCATATCTAAAGCGGGAACTAACTATTGATGGTCAAACATATTCTTACAAAAAGATGAAAGACGGCATACTGATGAACTCCATAGGAATAGAACACATCAATGAAACGTCTGTTGCCATCAAAGAACGGGCCTTATTGGACACTCTTTATGTCAATAATGATTACCATTTCGATAATGTACGTTCTGTAAACTGGGACAACGTTTTTGAAATTTTACCGATTTATGACAACAAACGAATGTCAAAAACGGTTAATCGATGGTTTGCATTAAATAAGGCTTTTAAATAACCCATGACACTTACTATTGCGACTCACAAAACAATCCTGTTTCAGATACTGAAAGATATTTATTCTGACACAACGATTTCCCCTTTTTTGGGGTTTAAGGGTGGAACTGCCGCACTTATGTTTTATAACCTGAGCCGTTTTTCTATCGATTTGGATTTCGATCTTCTGGATGAGAACAAAGAAGATTATGTTTTTGAACGAATTATCAGCATTGTAAAAAAATACGGTACTTTAAAAGAGTCTTATAAAAAACGGTTCAATTTGTTTTGTCTTCTTTCTTATGAAGATAAAGCCCGCAATATTAAGGTGGAAGTAAACAGAAGACAATTCGGGTCAAGATATGAGATCAAAACTTATTTGGGAGTATCGATGCAGGTAATGGTTCCTGAAGATATGTTCGCAAATAAGTTAGTGGCAATGTACGAGCGAATAGGCAAAACAAGTCGGGATATTTATGATGTATGGTTTTTTCTGAAAGACCGCTTTCCGGTTAATAAAGAAATCATTGAAAAACGTGCCGGAATAACTTTTGAATCTTTTGTCAAAAAATGTATTAAACAGCTGGAGAAAACGGATAACCGAGATATTTTGGATGGGATGGGAGAACTTTTGACACCAAGTCAAAAAGATTGGGCAAAGGCCAAATTGAAAGAAGAAACCGTTACACTTTTGAAACTGCGATTGGAGAACTATCCAAGACGATAACTAACAGTCTGAGAAGCGAGGTTATATGATTCCATATACTATAAGTAATAGATATGATACGGAATCATGTCAAGACCGAGTTAGAATATCAGAAATAATATTAATCCTTCATTGACCCCTGTGGTATGATGTAACGTATGCCGGCACCACAGGAAGCGCCAAAACCAGATGACACCTTGCTCGAACGATATTTCCTCAACAATCAAAGACGTATAGGGCAACTCAATATCACTATTGAGGATACTCAGGACACCGAATTCTACAAAGCAGATTACCACGATGCAGTCAGTTCTTTCGCATCTGCACTCATCGACCACGCTAGAGATAAAGTTACTATGGACGAATCCATAAAGGCTATGGAGGATATGTTTACTCCCAGCCGTCCCATGGGAGCAAATCTGCGCGTAAATAATGCCGCAACACGGTTGAGATACCTGAAGCTGTCAGGAGCTATCACGTGTTTCAACGCATTACTTGATGGATCTCCTCATCTGGACCCTGACCATTATAGACAAATACTCAAACACCTGCATGAAATCGCTGTGAAAGAGGTATGTCCTCCAGAAGACACGACCAAAGACCCTAAACTAAAAGATCTACAAAGAGCTTTTGCTTTAGAGATGCTAGGTACATACAAAAAACTATTACTAAACCCCTTAGCAGAGATCATTCCTGGAAATAGCCAACAAGCCCGGAACCAGGCTATGGATGACGTGATTAACTACAGGGGATTTAGCTCTGATACCCGAAAAACGCTGATATTATATAAACCGTTTTGATCGGAAAACTGATTTGTCCGGCTACATTCAAAAAAATCCCCTCATTTAAATAACCGGCTATATTGACATTCCATACTTTTTGTAATACCATATATTATGGTATATTTTGATTGGGATGAGTTTAAAAATAGAAAACTTAGAGAAGAACGGGACATCTCATTTGAAGAAGTGCTCATCGCAATCGAAGAAGGGCACCTGCTTGATGTTTTGGAACATCCCAATCCTAAACGGTACCCTGGCCAGCGAATCTTCGTCATTGAGATACATCATTATGTTTACCTAATTCCTTATGTAGAAGATGAGGAGAAGATTTTTTTAAAAACGATTATTCCCAGCAGAAAAGCAACAAAACATTATCTGATAGAAAGGTTTTCAAAAAATTAAATATGAAATACTACGATCTTGATCCTGAAGAAAAACAAATACTGGAGGACTTCGAGCTTGAAAAGCTGGAATCTATCTCAGATATCAAAAAAGCAAAGACACAGTATCAGAAATATGCAAAAGAGACTTTGGGGAAAACAAAAAACATCAATATCCGGCTTTCTGAAAAAGTACTCCAAAAACTCAAAACAAGAGCAGCAGAGGCAGGTCTCCCCTACCAAACCTATGTCTCCTCCATTTTGCACCGCTCAGTCACCCAAGGTTGACACAAAAATCCCCTCAGTCGGATGGCTGGCTTCCTCAAAGGAGTATACTTGACATTATTGAATAATTGATTTAATATTAAACTGATAGACGTATTAATTACGGCTTTTAGTATAATTTTGACTATTCACTTATGGAAAATGATCTTATACTGCAGCTATATAAAAAGCCGGAAACGGTTTTCTCCATTCATGAAATTTCTCAAATATTCCCCTCCATTTCACTTGAGAGTCTGCGGGATCGATTATACTACTTTACTAAAGCAGGAAAAATAAAACACCCGCATCATGGCATTTATACAAAAGAAACGTATAGTCCGCTCGAACTTGCCAATAAAATTTATACGCCTTCCTACATCAGTTTAGAAACGGTGCTATCCCTGGGAGGAATGGTGTTTCAGCATTATGAAAGAATTTTTGCCGTATCATATCTTACAAGATCTATAACCGTAGAGGAAGCAAAAATCCAGTACCGTCGAATAAGAAAAGACATTTTAACCAACATGGAAGGGATTGAACCAAAAACAGGGCATTTTATCGCTTCACTTGAGCGGGCATTTCTGGATGCGGTATATATTTATAAAAATTATCACTTTGATAATCTAAGCGTGCTGAATTGGGAGAAAACGCATGAAATAATGGAAATATATAAAAGCGCCATTTTGGAAAAACGGGTAGACTGGTATTACAAACAATTTAAAGAAGACTACAATGAACATTGATTTCCACAAAGCCACCCTTATCACTATTTTACGGGAGATTTATTCTGACGCTGTTTTACGCAACTCTCTTGGTTTTAAGGGCGGAACTGCAGCCATGCTTTTCTACAAACTTCCCCGTTTCTCGGTTGACTTAGATTTCGATCTCTTGGATGCAAAAAAAAAGCAGGCTGTATTTGAAAGACTTAAGGAATTGTTAACCTCATTTGGTACTTTGAGGGAAGCTACCGAAAAACGGGATACTCTGTTTTTCTTTTTAAGTTATCAAAGAGATGAACGAAACATAAAAATAGAACTATCCAAAAGACCAACTCTTGCTCATTATGTGCCTAAAAGTTATCTCGGTATTTCCGTACTTGTCATGAAGGAAGAGGATATGGCGGCATATAAACTATGCACCGTTTTGACGAGAAAAAAATTCGCGTCACGCGACCTTTTTGATCTATGGTATTTCTTAAAAAATAACTGGCATATCACAGAGGAAATAGTTAATAAAAGAATAGGTTTATCTTTATCTGATGCAATTGGAAAAATGGAAAATCAGGTAAAGACAGTTAAAAACACCGATCTTCTCGCGGGGCTGGGAGATCTTCTGGATAATAAACAAAAATCGTGGGTACGGGAAAAACTTAAAGAAGAATTACTGTTTCAACTGAAGTTATACTCCAAAAACTCAGGTTTACACCTGACTTTTTGAGTATAAACCCCTCTAATCTGCTCTCGATCAAATCGGGACCAGAGTAAGACGGGTATATATTTGGAAACACAAAAATCCCCTCAGTCTGATGGCTAACCATCCTCAGAGGGGACTTTATCGTTGGCTTCTTTTTATTTGTCTGTGTAGTAGAGACTTCATAAAGTGAAAAGGAGAAAAGGAGAAAAAGTGAATACGAAAAAGAGATTCGCTTTATCAAGCTCCTACTACACAAACTCAAATCTCACACATCACACACAATCAATACACCCTCACGGTGTATCTCTCATGCATGAGGCATGAGATTTAAATTTGTGATTCGGAGTATGAAGATTCACTTCTGAGTAAGTCTCCACATAGCTACCCAAAAAAGGGCAGCCGCTAGAATCAGCCCCCCTAGAACCTCAACGGTAAAAACACCGTTGAGAAGGGCCATGATCATTATCATGGCCAACATGCCTCCCAAGAAGAGGCATATAAATGCTAAAACTTTTCTTAGCATTTTTAACCTCCTATAAAACTAGGCATTTCTGCCCCAGGCTAGGGAACCCCAAAAGTCTACTTGCTGAGGACTACAGCAAGAAAAACCAAAAAACAAATCCCTGCTATAATCCAGTTTCCTGTCATTGCTCCTCCCAGCATCCCAATAACAGATATGGTAAGAGCAAACCATTTGCCGTTATTCATTTTGTTCATTTTAAATCTTCCGTCAAACGTCCCCCATCCGCAAACTAACGGATGTTTATCTTCTCTGTCATATCTGACATGGAAGTCCTGAGGACCACTATTGGACCATCATCTTCGACTTTGACTCCTATGGGTTTTGGAGTCCTTGGCTATCCGTGTGGCGGCCAATGGGGTGGATCCTTTAGCAAAAGAAGTGCTAATATATCCAAGAATCCCATCAGCCCCGCAAGAATAACGATTCCCGCACGGATGTCTCGTGCCTCCGCCGGGATGAAAATCAGCGAAGCAAGAAGGCCTATAATCGTTACCGTTGTAATGATCACGGCCTCTTTTTTCGTAGTCATCTTGTTTTCCTCCTTTAGCCTTTCGCAATTCCGGGATCTCTTCCCCATCATTCTCTTCTTTTTTTCGAGAATGAAGCTCATATGAGCAAGATCCCGTTCATGATGTTCTATGATGAAACTAAAACGTTCGACTTTGCGCGAAAAACGTAATTTTAGACCCCATGGTCCACAAGAGAAGAAAAAAATTCTTTCTTCCCCTCTTGTGAACCACGGAATCTTTCTTATTCCCAGTTCTTAATTCTTACTTCCTAATTCTTAATTCTAATTTTTGTGATGTGTGAAATTGTTAAAGAGCAACGACGGGAAGAATAGTACCAAAACGAGGTAAGTAAGTCAATATTATAGGCTATTCTTTAGAGAGAATATCATTTATCCCATATAATTCTCTCTTTATTTTCATTTGTTATCGGTGTTGTGCCGATATACTTCATAACCTCTGAGAGTAACTTACCCATGTAGGCGGGATACTTTTGGGCAAATTCTTCCAGTACGTTTTTACTTATATTTCTCAAATCCAGTTCTTCTATGTTTAAGGTTCTTTTTCCCCTGCTCACCAAGTACAAATCGTCAAGCAGTGCTTTTTCAGGTTTAGCAATGTAAATACCATTCTCAAATTGGTAGCCGAAATATAAATCTTTTTTGAGCTGTGTAAATTCCACCTCTGTATTCCAGATAGTCATTTTCTTTGATTTGTTAAGGGTAGCAAATGTCTGGGTATAAGGTATCTGGCTTAAGATGCCGTACTGAGAAAGCGCAGTCTCAAACGAAAGGTAGGAAGGATAATATAGTTGGTTAGCAACTTTTTTGACGTCAATCATGTTAAGACTGAGTTGATACACTCCCCTTTTCAACCTTGTAAGGATTTCTTTTTTTACCATTCTGTTCAGACTCACCTTAAGACTGTTTCTTTCCAGTCCGGTGATTTTTTCTAAATCAGCCGTAGTAAAAAAGCCCCTGTCGAGAGCTTGTAGTTTTCTTATAAACTCCATTACTGTCAGTTTTTTGGCAGCCATGATTCAATGAGCCTTCTTGCACCTCCTGCAAGCAATCTATGTAACTCTCTTCTTACTTCTCTGGCTGGGAATGAGCTAAAATCCATCTTGTGCGGCCTATTCAACCGTTGGCCTATATACCATAAATCAAAAATGTCTCTAATTCTGGCAGGTTTAATATTCAGTTTTTCTTTCTCGATCCTCTCAATAGAAGCAACCTGTGCGAGTACAGTCAGTGGTGTAACTGCACTTTGCAATCGCATGAGCGTGTAGTCTTTATCCTGTACCCATCGGTCTTCTCTTACTGATATTTCAACTTTGATACTTATTGATGCGGGTAAGGCAGGATCTTTTATCCTAAACAAAGCAAAGAGAGTAAATTTCTTTTTAAGTGCTTCCACCAGTTCCATATATTCATTGTCTTTATCAACCTCCTTACCCCATTTTTGAAATTCGGCAACAGAAATTGATTTTCGCTCTGAAAAATCAAGATCGTCTGAAAATCGCGGTGAATTATACGCAAGACGCAATGCTGTCCCGCCTCTAAATACAAGTTGTTTCCCAAACCGGCTGTCAAAAATCCGAGCTAATAAAAGCATCTCGTATTCTTCCCGCACGATTGGAATCACCGATATTTTGAGTTGTCTGGATTTTTCTATAGCTAACTGCGTATCCATTTTTATTCTACAGTAAAAAAACTCAGGTTTGTTAAAAGTTTTTTCAGCATTCACCCTGAAAATTTTAGGGATTGCTATGCAATCCGCATGAGATTTACTCCGTAAATCTCATCTAAAATTTTTAGGGTAAACCTCTCTAATCTGTTTTGCGAACTCTACGAGTTGCAAACCAGAGTAAGATTGGTATAAATAAGTTAACTATTTTGATAACTTATTTGGAAGTATATTCTATGGGAAACCGTTTGTCAATACGGACTATTCTTGAGAGGTGGCATACCATTTCGGATCATTCAAGTCTTTTATGATCCTGTCAAATTTTTCTTCTGTTAGCCGAGGGTTGCTAAGACGTATTCCAACATGTGCTCCCAGGGCGTTCGCGGCAAAATCATACCCTACTAAATTATCCGCAAATCCGCTGGGAATGGTGTTTCTATTTTTATTAAAATAATCCTTAAAAAATTGTTCCGTTTCAATTACTTCCCATACCATCCCCATGATTAAAGATTCTAATTTAGCTTTTTCTTCAGGTGTACCGCGGGAAAGATTTAAAATTAGCCAAAGTCCAAAAGGCATACTGTCCTTTTCAGTAAGACCATTCTCAACTCCATATGAATACTGGTAAGCGGCAAATGCGTGCTGAAACGCATGAATCGCCCGATCCGTACCTTCATACCTCATTTTATAATCGATCTTATCTGTCCCGGGTTCCCTCTCAACCGGAAAAACACGAGGAAAGTAATCCTGGTAATCCTGATGTGACGGTGTAAGATACGGACTGACGTTTGCGGCAAGAGTAAACATGGCTGCATGAACTTTATTTGATAAAGACGGAACAGTATCCGGATACTCCTCATGTAACGCTTTTTCTGCTACTTCTAAGTACACACTCAGCATATCTCCCAATTTCGGAGGTGCAGAAGGCGCATCAGAACCCATCAACTCATTATTGGCACGCCGGGCGGCCTTTTTCAGAACATCACTATGCAAAACCATATATCGTAAATACTCGGCAGCGCCATTTCGGGAATTTAAAAGATGCGGACGATCCGGCAGGCCCGTCTCAAGCCATCCCGGATTGGGATAGGAAATTTTCTCCTCCTCTCCCCTTTCCGGAATAGCTTTTGCAGCATCAACCAGTCCCTTGATAATGGGTGCTTTTAAATTCCAATCAGAATAAAGTTTTCCGATCCCAATAAGTGCGCCCGCTCCCAGTACCCCCATCCTTCCTAATACAGCTCTCCGGGAGATACTCCTATGTTCTATATTCATCTTATCGATAGTACTCCCAAGCTTATATTCCAGTCAATGAAACATTGCCAAAAATAGAATTATAGGATATAGTATTACGCCTATGACATCACAGGAAGCATCACCTATCGGTATGAAAGGACTTTTTGACGAAATTAATAGACAAAACACATTATCCCAACAACGACCGGTATCCAACCCATATGATTCTCCTTCATACCGGCATGTTCGCAAACTTATATTAAGCGCTAAACAGGAAGATACCTTTTTGGAAGAACTGACAGCACTGGAAAGAGAGGGTCTTGCACAGGAGATTCTTGATAAATTGCTCTCAGAATTTATAGGCAGGGGTCCTGTTTCTACAATAGAAACAAAAGAAAAATATAATAAGCCGTATGTCAGTCCGGATGAAATAAAAGCCAAAAGACAGGCAAGAAATGCAAAAAATCAGGCGAAGTTTGAAGAAGACAGACACATAGAAATGCGCAGTCGATACTACTCTATCTCTTCCACCCCATATAATATTCACACCGTGTGTCATTCTCCAGAACTTGTTTATCCTAAGCTTCAAGGAGATTCAGGATCCAGAGCTATAAACACCAGATACCAGATCAACCCCCTGCCATCGTTACCCTCAGACACTAGAGGACAGGAGCTCGGTGACAATAAAATGACACATCATCAAAATAATCTCCGGGGACTTCATTTATACCGTTATCACGGACATATATATGTAAGAGGCGTAAGACAAGAACATCGCGCAGAAAAAAGGAAAAACAAAAATTCACAATAGTGAAATTTTGTTTTTTGTTCTTGACTTTTAGCTCAACTTGGGTAAAATAGCCTATAACCATGAAATACCGAATAATGATTACCTGCCATCATTCCCTTCGCGTCCTTATTGTGGATGACAAGGGAGGGTGTAGGTAATTTAAACTTAAATAAATTTATACCTGAACCTCCCAAAAGAACGGGAGGTTTTTTTTATATGGGAAATCATGAAACTTATGACCAATCTATAAATCGAGATCAATTTGGAAGACGGGACAAATGGCTTCCGTTTCTGGGTCCACCAAGTAGGACTATTTTGTTTGGGACCCCTCCAACTACTCAGGCTATTCCCGGAAGATATTTTGAGGAATGGGAAAGCGGAAAACCTCTTGAGTTAAATAACAAACCATTCGAAGATCAAAAAAGAATTGCGTCGGCAATTCATGCTTTAGAATATATTTTTGATGTCCCAACAATTAGTGACATCCCTGGTATTATTACCAATAAAAAATATCAAAATCCTCAAACTAAGGAAGAACTTGGATTTGAAGAATTTAAAAAAAATGCTAGAAGGAGATTAACTCGTTTTTTAGCATGGAGACACAATGTAAATCTTAATGATTCTTCATCAGAAAGCTTCCCAGTTGAATCAGGTATCGCTGGACAGCATCTGAAAAATTTAAAACTCAATACCAGAAAAGAAATTCCTTCTTCTATGAGTGTTGAAGATTTCGAAAGAACTATTGAACAAGGGGTATCTCAGGCGTTATCTATTCGTAAAAGTCTCACTGATCCTCAATCCGGAGCATTAAAGGGTATTTCCAATATACAATCGGGAGGGGTCACCGAATTACAGGGAATTACAGACTTAGTCGATCTGATGATGATTTATGCATCGCCAAAATGGACATCAATTGCAAAATCTGAATGTGCAAGTCTTATTGGTATGTCAGAAGCTGCAATTGAAATACTTCTCTATCAACCTAGAGTAAAAGAAGCAAGAAGAATAATTATGGATGTTTTCAACCATGCTGTATTTACCCCGGAATCCCATGGACCATCCGGTGAAATGCGTTATCTTACCCAACATAATCCTATTAATCATTCAGTTGAGGGAGTTCAGCCACTAGAACCAGAAGAACAATATGATCCCAATCCGTGGATTATCTACACCCGTCTTGCTACTAGACAAGTTAGAACAACGGAAGGAGAAACTTTTCCAGTTCACTACAGAGATGAAACAAAAGGCATATTACAAACCGCTTTAAAAATGATTCGCAAAAATACTTTTGACCCATCTAAAATAAATGACTTATATCGAATGGCTATTGTAGTAACAGATAGAACACACATTTATTCTATTTTAGAAACACTTGCTGACGGAAGTTCCAAGCTTAATGATGAAGAAATTCAAATAGTAACAGAAGAAAATACTCTAGAAGGAGAAGACTTTTCAGCCAAACACGCGGGATCCTCAAAAAAATATCAAGTGTATCGAGTACAGCTTTTTCTAAAAAATCAACCCGATACAAAAGTAGAATTATCGATGTATACCCTAGAAGCTTGGTCAAATTATTTATTTGACTTACGCTATGCCATAGGACCTTATATTATAGATAGACAAATTTCGCGTAAAGTTGAAGAAGACAGTGGTAGTGTATTTGATTACGTTTTTCCTGAAGATATATATGGCCTAAATCTTAGCGATTACCGAGATAGTCTTGTTGCCGGTGAAGAACATTCTATTTATCAACGCGCATTTAGTAGAAGTCCTGATCAGAAAAAAATACCTGTCACAATTCGTGAACAGGACTTAGCCCGCGCGGTCCAAAAAATTGCTCAAAGTATCTATATCGGAGAAGAAAAAGAAGGAGAACTTCCTGAAGTTTTAATAGCAGTTGGGGATAATACAGTAACACCTGCCAATCAGCTTAGAGTTGAATTAAGTATCCCTCCAGCCTTACTTTTTGATGGAAAAATCGAAGATATAGAGTCATTTATAGCTAATCATAAGACAGAGCTTTCGGGAAAAAGAGTCTTAATTTTAGACGATATAGGAGATAAAGCCAGAAAAGTTTCAAAATTTACTAGTTTATTACCAAATTCCAAATCCGCTTTCCTCATCACAAAAAAAGATTCCGTTGCCCAGTCCATAGCTACATATACAGGAGGATTAGAAATTGACGATAGTAAATATGCTTTTTTTCCTACTCAACTATATGAGTTTTCTCCTCAATCTCGTGGAGCTTTCGTGATTGGAACAAGAATTCAAAATGGAAGACGTGAGGTTCTCTTGCAGGAGGAACATTCAGAAAACTCAGATAATCCAAAAACTAAGTATAAACTTCCAGGAGGATTGTTGGAGGAAAATAAAGAGGATGGAAACGGTCTTGAAACAGTTAGAAGAGAACTGGATGAAGAGTTAGGACCACTCTTAAAATATGCTATAGCATCTCGACTTTTGAACCGTTTCCCAATTCAAATATCAACTCAGCTAAACTCTTCAAAACCTCAAACACCAATCAATACACTTCATTTGCAGGGATACCCTGCAGACCTTTCAGGCATAGAAATATCAAAAAATAATATCCCTGAAGGATTAAATACTCCTGTTCAAAATCTGATCTGGGCTTCCCTAGAGGATGCCATAAACATGGTTTCTCAAGAAGGATTTAAAAAACTGCTTAAGACTTATCAAGCTTCATTAAATCAATTATGACACTGGTTGAATCATCACTTCCTAAGGCAGAAAAGTACGCACATGAAACTATGGCTAAACCCTATACTCAATTAAAGTATGGCATGGTTCTTACTAAGATGGTCGAAGGAAGTGCTCCGTCGGCTGGGAATTTATTAGATGTTGGATGTAATGTCAATGCAATCCATCATGACGGTCTGAGAGCTAAATTACTATCAGTTCTACCAAACATACGTTACGTAGGTATAGATATAGACGTTAATGTTTTTAATACTATATTAGATGGAGATGGGAAAAACAATTTAAATTCAACGTCTGTATGTGCCAATGTAGATCATATTCCCTTTCCCAATAAATCATTTACAACTGTATTAGCGCTTGATGTAATGGATCATGTTTCAGATTCGAAAGGAGCATTAGGAGAAATCAAACGGGTTCTTAATCCAAACAGCCAAGCAATCTTTGTCTTTCCATCAATGTATAAACTGGATGGTTTTAAGGGCAATGATATATTTTCGTATATTAATAGATATAGACACTCTTCAGAGGTTAATCATAAACGGGCACCCCAATGGATAGAAGAACTTCAAAGTCAAGGATTTAAAATACAATCCTCAGAGGGTTTTGGGTTTGTTTTAGGATTACCCTACTTATTTTGGGCTCAAGAAGAAAATGTTCCCAGACGGCTCGACATGACAAGTCACTCTCAGGGAATCCAAACTGATATTATTGATACTTTAACTAAACAATTGAGTGTAGAAGATATTAAAAAAATTGATCAACAAGTCGTAAAATTAATTGAAGAAGATAGTCTAAAACCTAGAGATCTTATCGGTCAGTCTCTGGATATCAGCGATGAAGATATCTGGTCTTTTTGGCTGTTGCCCGCAATTATTCAACTTCATCCTGAATATGCTTTACGGAATGATTTACAGTTGACAAAGGAAAGTCTGACAGAACTCATCCGACGACAAGTCAAAGACAAACCACTTTCCCCTGAGGACCTATCACGAATAAATTATATTCAACAATACCTCAGTGACCCTCAGTTTTTTCTTCTTGGAGGTGGCAATGCTCTTATGGTAACCACTAGAGTTTAATAATTTATTGCTCCCTTTAAAATAAAAAAACTAGGGATTACATTAACTCCTTTTTTGTGATTGAAGCAGTTTGATTATTTCTTGGACGTCATTAGGTTGAATTGGTTTAAGATTAAAAGACTCCGGTTCTGGAATAAATACACACTGACATTTTCCCTTTTTATAATCAGCCGTGAAGTTTTTAAGCCGCATTCCGAATTTCTCAAATAATCCGATAAAGATGGAAACGCCTCCCTCAGAATGTAACGGTAGATCTACCCTCCATTCTCTCTTAGGAGGGACCGCAATATTTTCTAAACCATGATTAAACTGATTTTCAAGAAGATGAATCATTTCTCTAACCTCACTTACTCTTCTTTCTTCTGTTTCCCCACGTATCACTATTCTTGCCTGAAGCGCACCCAAATCGCCTGTGTTAAAGAGGGTTTCTATATCCTGAATATCCACAAAGGGAGCAATAACACTTGTTAGTAAGGCCAGATATCCTTTCTGGTTTGGTAGATCAACGCTAAAAGTTGGTAAAGAATGTATATATTCTTTATACCCCTCAAAGAAAGCTTTCTTTTCGTTAGGACTGACTAATCCTATTCCGTACTGTTCAAGAAATCTTTCAAAAGTAATATATTTTCTTAAGTTAACGGCATTTTGCTCTCTTGCCCACCCTTTTCTTAAATCAGAGATGGCTTTTTCACCAACCAAATATCTTTTCTGGTCTTTAAGCATAGGCATTATTCCTCTCTCTCTAGCATCAGATTGAGGTTTTTTCGCATACTCTAAGAAGTGACTGAAATCTTCATAACCTAGATTTTTAACCGATCTAAGAAGCTTACCTTTCCCTTTTTGTCTTATTTTTGGATTTGGATCATCCATCTCCACCCTTATCTCATCACATTTAGCTTTTATATTTAAAACACTTTCAAGTCCTGATTGTATACGTCTTCTTGCAGAGGGAGTTCTAACCCAGTCTAACCATTCTACTTCAAGCATACAGCGTACAGGTTCTTGAGAATCTCTTGGTATTGGTTCAATAGGGATAATTTCTGCCTTATCACCCTCCTTCATCTCATAAGAGAACGGAACATCAACTCCGTTAACTATAGCTGCCGCTGCAGAAAATCCTAGTTTGTCCCAAACATCAAATGCAAAATCCAAAACAGTAGAAGAAGAAGGTAAAATTCTTCTTTGTCCATCAGGGGTCTCCACTCCTATAAAGTTCGTTTCAGCAGAAGGAAGATTCATCTTTTCCCGTAGTCTTCTCATAAGAGAAGCTGATTCCAAACCTTCCTCCTCCTTATCTGCTAAGACTTGTTCTATATACTGAACAACAGTTTTAATTTTTTCCTCTGCTATTTTTTTTCGCATCTGAAAATTTTCTTCTTTATTAAACTCGTAATCTTGAATAGTTTCGTTATCGGGTAGTTCATCTCTATGCAGGTCTAATAAGGATGCTTTTTCAACAAGATAAGATCGCATATCTCGAGCCATAATGTGAAAGATCTGATTTCCAAAGGCAAAGTCGCAATTAAATCCTTGTGAACCATCGTAACGAATATTTTGTATCGATAGTCTCTGACTATTTAGATAGTTACTCAGTTTTTCAAAATCTTCTCCATTACGTGCGATAAGATAATAGGGAACAGTTTTTTGAGGATGAATCTCGATATCACTTTCACTTCCTGGACTCACAAGAGTAAGTATGTCATGACTGGCAGGAATAACAGCAGGTGTAGTTGCTATACGGCTTAATCTTGATAAAGTTTTTGTCAAATCTGTTGCAGTTTCCAGAAGATTGAGATTTTTTTCAGTGGAAAATGAATCTCTTGTCTCTAAAACTTCTCCAAATCGATCTGGCCATAGATACTGTCCGGAAAGAGCAAATAGCTTATTAGCCCAATTTTGGATATTAAAAAGCTCTGCTGTCGGAGCATATAGCTCCCATGTCTGTAACGCAATTCTTAGTTGACTCGCAGGATTCAAAGAACCGAGTGTACGCATGTTATGTATCCGATCTGCCAGTTTAACCAGAACAGATCGGGCTCCTCCTTTACTTTTGAGTGCCATTTGAAACAATTTTTCTTCTGTTTCAAAGGGGTCCTCTGACCCTGCAATTTTAGTTATAGGAAAGACTACACGGGCCGTTTCCTTATCCAGATATTTTGCAAGCTGATAAAGAGACAGATGGGTATCTTCAACGGTATCATGAGTCGCAGCAGCAAAAAGACAATCACCTTCTATCTTCTCATCCGCTAAAATGTCAGTCGATGCAAAGGGATGAGTGATATATAAGCTACGATCTTTCCGAAATTCATCCCCCGGTTTGCAGGGATTTCTATGGGCTTGATAAGCTAGGTTGAAGGCATTGACTAGCTTTTTAAACTCAGATGAAGACAAATAACGAGATGCCTTATCTAGAGGTTGAAATACACTATCTCTTTCAATCGTTTTGCCCTGAATTGGAGGAAATTGAGAAAGTAACCAGTCTGTTGCGTGAACTGGATCATTTAACTTCTCGACTGGAGGCGTGAATTCTGAAAATTCAATTATTGTCATAAAATCCCATTTTCCTGGAAAATTCTTCCCCTCAAAATAGAGTCTAATAGTACTCTCTTATAGGTCTTTTTTCAAATTGAGGGAGTTTAGATGCTAAAATATGGTTCCAACCTGAGGTAGAATGTGAAGATTTACTTCCCCGTTTTGGGGCATTTGATGATATCCAGGCCGTTGATAACGCCATTGGCGTCAATATCATATTGCTTTATACCTGCTGACCAGGAGGCACTTTCCGATGTTTTACCTATATACGAGCGTATTTTCTGACAAAATGCCGATAATGAACTTGTAGGCTCAATTGCCCGCGAGGGAGAAACTGATTCAGTCTGTCCCTTTTCCGTCTTAAATTGCCACGGCTTGCAGGAATCTGAGGTACACGTCTGTCCCAGGGAGTCACACCTCACGGTATCGGTTGTACCGGGAAGTTTGCCGGGAACCCCTACTGAAACGACAAAATAATAATCTTTACCTGATGCAAGGGAAGGAATGGTCAATTTATGGTTAGTTGTTGCTGCGGTCTCAGGGATTGAGAAAGTCAAATTTTCTGGGCTTGTCCCATACTCGACCCGGGATTGAATCGCGTCATCCGATGTAAATGAAATGTCAGCACTTCGCGAGGCAATAGATTCAATTTTTAAATCCTTTACCGCGCAGGTCGTTGCCTTGGCAAAATAATTTAAAACAATATCACGGCCAAAATAAGCAGTAGTTGAAAAACCTGCAACTAAGATAAAAAGTAAAATTCCTATTTTTGCTTTTGGCTGAAAAGTAGTTAAAGACATAGGTTAAAGGTTTAAGGTTTAAGGTTAAAGGTTAAAGGTTTAAGGTTAAAGGTTAAAGGTTAAAGGTTAAAGGTATTAGGTTACAGAATAAAGAATATTTTTATTTTCTTTAACCTGGAACCTTTCACCTAGAACCTATCTTACAGGATAGCCAATATTCCAATTACCGTCAATAAGGTTCCAAGACCTGCAATTGCTATTGTAATTCCCGGCAATCCGGCAACCGGCCCGTTCCCTCCTCCTGCCCGAGGAGTAACTGTCGGTCGGGGCGTGCTTGTCGGCCTTGGTGTACTGGTTGGCCGTGGTGTACTGGTAGGTCTGGGAGTTGCAGTAGGAACTCTGGTTGCAGTTGGAGCTGTCGCTCCCGGAGTTGCAGTTGCCCCAACCTGAGATGTCGGAGAGGGAGTGGAGGTGGGACTTCCTGGCGCGGGGGTGTTGGTTGCTCCTCCCTGGGTTGATGTACCTATATTAAAACCCAATGGAGTTAGTGCGCTGCAGTTTATTATATCTGAGGAGTCTGACGCCTGGTTTATGTTTGAATCTGCTCCGGTTCCGGTTGTACAGTCCATGGTAAATGATGTATCGCCGCTTGAGAGAGCGTTAAAAGTAAATGTTGCAAACAAAACATCGGTATTGGAAGTCTTCGCGTGAGCTATGCTTTCTTCCCAACTTGAGATCAGATATTTAGTGGGTGAACCGCCAAGTGCATTACTTGAGAAATACGTGTAAAAATTGCCGCTTTGAGCACTTTGTATACTCATCTTTGAAGGATCAAAATTAATAAGAGCATCTCCGTTAATCGTCGCAATGCCGTTGGTGTTTATTAAAATATTTACCGTCACTGTGTCCCCTATTTTTATACTTTGAGAAGGATTGGAAAGTTGGAGCTTAAAAACCTGAGCATGGGCAGCAGAAACAGGAACAGAGAGAAAAATAAATAGCAAAAATATGGGTAAAATAAATCGCTTCATACTATTCTTTGTCACCTCGGTTTTTTTCGTCACCCTGAACTCGTTTCAGGGTCTCATTTTTTTTAATGGCCGGATCCAATTTTTGTAGGATGACATTTTTATCTGAAGATGCTGAAAACTTGTTCAGCATGACGGATAAATATTACTTCCCAATTGTTAATGTAATCGGCACAACCATTCCTAAAATATTTTTACTTGTGCCTCTTTCAACAATTGTCGAGTGGTTTGTTGTCGCGGGGACAAAATCAAGCGAAACATCTGCCGTACCTGCTTTAAGCGCGGTGAAAGTAACGGTAGCAATATCTTTTGCCCCTGTCAGGGCAGTCTGGTCTGTTGGGCGGAATGCAGTAATTGAGATAAGTCCTTTTACATTATCAACAGTTTTACGCGGATAAATATCAAAGAACTTGCTTTCCGTAATTATAGGATCGGCACGCAGGATCATCGGATCATATCTAAGTATTACATCAGATCCGATTATGGATTTCCCCTCAGCCCTCATGGAAACGGTAACATCTGTTTTTTCTCCTACTTTTAATGCCGACAAGGAAGCGTTAAGAGATAAAATTCCGGGAGGGGGTGCATGTGTTGCGGTCGGGTTTAGTTGGCTTTCTGTTATAACCGGAACCATCCTTTGATCGATCACTTTGGTTGCTTTTCTCTCAAAAATAAACACAAAAACCGCTCCTAATATAATGAATAAAATAAAAAATAAAGTGAGAAGTTTTATAAGTTTCATATTATTATAAATAGGTTAAAGGTTATAGATTAAAGGTGAAAGGTGAAAGATATTTTTTCTGACTTAAACCTTTAACCTTATACCTAATACCTCTCATCTAATCATCATCCGGCTTGGTTGAAAGCGTATTAACCACTTTTGAAATATCATTTCCGTTTACTACCCCGTCATATGTCACATCAGCAATATCCAGGGCCGCGCCATCTGTATTTCCCTGCCTATCAACCATCAAGGAGAGATCTATGCTGTTTACCGTACAATCCTGTCTATTAGTATTATTGGGATCCGGAAGATCTCCTGGAAAAAGAGGATTTCCCGTCCAGTCAAAGTCTTGAGAGGCAGGTTTATCTCCCTCAAGTTTGAGATGTTCAATCATTTTGGTTCCCCGTGTCTTGGGACCTTTAAGAGTTATTGTGTAGAATTTATCCTTATTAAGTCCGGGAAGTCTTACCCATCCGTCTAATTCAACGGTTGCCAACGTTATACCGGAGGGAGCCGTTACTGAGGTAGAGGATGAAGGACTATACGCTCCGCTCTCATCCGCTTTTACCGGAATATAAAAATCGCGTGAACCCGTACCGGGTGTTTGGCAGGTATCCGTAGTTGACGGAGGATTTTGAGTAAAAGCAAGTTCATCTTTGACTCGCATCCGTAAGATAAGATCCGGAGTATTTTCCACATGAGCCAGCTTGGTCTTAAAGTTTATATACATAAACTCCCCTGCTCCGATATTTATTGTAAGAGAATCTTTTGTCCCGATACTGATAAGATAGTCATCGGTGTTAAAAGGAGGTGTGACAGTTGGGATAACGCTTATAACCGTGGTGGGTGTTGGCGAAGGAGTAAGAGTAGGTGTGAGAGACGGACCATTCGGAATGGGAGTTAACGTAGCGGTAGGAGTGGGAGTCCAGGTCGCAGTAGGAGTAGGTGTGCGGGTAGGAGAAGGTATAGGAGTGGGAGTCCGGGTAGGCGTTACCGTGGGCGGAACCGGAGTCAAAGTGATGGTAGGTGTGGGAGTGGCAACCGGAGCATCGACGATTGTAATGGTTGCATTGGTTCCGGCTGTTGATACATCCGGAGACTGCCCTTGTATATTGGCTTCAGTTGCGCGCGTTCCTGCAAAAGTAAGTTGCGAAGTCCCAAGTGCTGCGTCGGGATTCACACTTAGACTGATAGAACCAAAAATAGTGGGAGAAGACGAGAGATCAACCACCGGTGCACCAGGAGAAAGAGCACAAAAAAGTGTGACCCGTGGTCCGGTTATGCTTACAAAGGGGGTTCCGTTAAAAGGAGCAATACAAGTTGCAGAACTTATCGAAAAAACAGAAAGCGGCACGTCAACAACGGCTTGGGCACCGCTTACCACAATGGTACGACTCACTATTTTTCTCATGGCAATCTGTATGGTAAATTGATTTCCTGCCGAATACGTGGGACTTCCCGTATCAATTCCAATATCGACTTCACCGCTTCCTGCCGCACGATTTCTGATATCATTTCCTCCCTGCTGCACGATATAAACGCTGGGAATTAAAAGAAGAAACAAGACCCCCAACAGAGCTCCTGCTTTTTGTTTAGGAGTAAGTGTCTTTAATAGTTGAAAAAACGATTTGCTCATTTCATTTAAGAATAAATTACATACGATAAATTATCAATCATTTTTTATTTTTATTACGGAGTACACGAGCCAAAATTTTGATAAAGAATATTATAATCAGCCGTATCGACAAATCCTCCCGCGTCGACAATCAGATCAGGCGTGTGGTGATAGGAAGGAATGGAAAGTGAACTGGCAAGTTGTCCAT
>MFJL01000022.1:56598-64068 GCA_001779195.1 Candidatus Gottesmanbacteria bacterium RIFCSPHIGHO2_02_FULL_39_11 | reverse complement strand
TTTACGCTCATCAATTGTCAAAACTACTACACTTTTTCATGTTGCTACCGTTCTCTCACTCGGTGACTATTTACTTCTTTCAAAAGGAGAAGAAGACGGCGGGGGACGGAAGAATCAGTCCATTCTGGCGGATACATTCGAAGCGTTTTTAGGTGCAGTTTATCTGGACAGTGGCATACGAGCCGCAGAAAAAATACTCGTTACCTACCTTTTTCCTCTTATTGATCGGGTATTAAAAGAAAAGTTGTATAAAGACAGCAAAAGCAGCTTTCAGGAACTAGTACAGGAAAATTCCCGCGTTTCACCTCTTTACCGGGTATTAAAAGAGATAGGACCGGATCACGCTAAGGAGTTTAGCGTAGGAGTATACGTAGAAAACACACTATGGGGAGAGGGAAGCGGAAAGAGTAAGCAGGATGCAGAGCAGAACGCGGCCTTAAGCGCTCTTGAGAAGTGGGAGAAAAAGAAGTATACTACCTAACATGGCAGCTAAAATAAAACTTAAAAAAATGGGACGAACCGGAATACGAACTTTTCGCATCGTAATCGCGGACGAATCGGCAAAAAGGGACGGAAAAGTTGTTGAAGAAATAGGGTATTATGATAAATCCTTTAAGCCTCCTAAGCTTGAGATAGACAAGGTTCGCCTGGATTACTGGGTGGGAAAAGGAGCACAGCCGACTCTGCCCCTTCGTAAAATCCTTTCCTTATGAAAGAATTTATCAATTATTTAGTAAGTCTTATTGTTGATAATCCTCAGGATGTTGAGGTTTCGGAAAGAATCCTTGATGAAAAAAGCATACAGTATATCATCTCCGCAAATGAGAAAGATATCGGTAAAATAATCGGGAAAGGCGGAAAAATTATTCAGGCAATCCGAAATATCGTCAAAGTACTTGCCGTAAAACATGATAAACAGGTCCGCATCGAAGTAGCTTAATTTTTCATGGTTATCTCCCTTCTTACTCTTTTTCCCCAAACTCTTATTCCTATTTTAAATTCTTCCATTCTTCTGCGTGCTCAGAAAAAAAATCTTGTCCGGTTTGACCTCGTCAACATTCGCGATTATTCGGAAGGAAAACGAAGGACAGTCGATCGTAAGCCCTATGGAGGGGGAGTGGGAATGATTTTAAAAGTAGATGTCCTGGTAAAAGCAATTGAGGCAACCATACAAAGGTATCCCCATATTAAAAAAAATAAAAGAAAAATTATTTTAACAGAAGCCGGGTCGGCTCTTTTTACTCAAAAAAAAGCAAAAATGTATTCACATCTGGATCACCTGATTCTGATATCAGGTCATTATGAAGGAGTCGATGCCAGAATTTATCATTTTATTGATGCTTCCGTATCTGTTGGCAAATATGTAGTAACCGGAGGCGAACTGCCCATTTTGATAATTGCTGACAGTGTGACCCGTCTTATTCCTAACGTGCTTAATCAAAAGTCGGTTGAAATGGAGTCCTATTTTGACGGAAAAACAAAAGAATTTCCTCAATATACCCGACCTCCTTCATTTAGAGGATTTCCGGTACCTCCGATTCTTCTTTCCGGAAATCATGCCCAGATCTTAAAATGGAAAAAAGAAAAATTAAAATCCTCTAATTTTTTTTGATAAAATACCTTAACCATGCTAAAAAGTTACAGGGACCTAAACTATAAATTCCGTTATCATGCAAGATAAAAACCTAGAGTATATACTTCAGAAAATTGATAGCAACAAAGACAATCTCCTCAAACTTCTTATAAGCATCGCTAGTATTCCATCTCCCACAGG
Source organism: Candidatus Gottesmanbacteria bacterium RIFCSPHIGHO2_02_FULL_39_11 (assembly GCA_001779195.1). GTDB lineage: Bacteria > Patescibacteriota > Microgenomatia > 2-02-FULL-39-11 > 2-02-FULL-39-11 > 2-02-FULL-39-11. The sequence goes on along the minus strand of MFJL01000022.1, from coordinate 62,294 downwards.
TCAAGAACAAAAGAAAATACAATTTATTAAAGAAAAAATACAAGAATATGGGATAAGTCAAATTATTACAGACAGTATTGGAAATTGTGTCACAAAGCTACAAGCAAAATCTCCAAAGAAAACCATTTTAGTAGTCGCCCATACTGATACAGCGTGTGATCCTGGAAAAGAAGTTACCATCAAAGAGGATGAAGAATACATCTATGGACATGGAGTCTGTGATAACAGCGCTGGAATAACCGGACTACTTACTACCATTGCGCTTATCAAAAAACACGCTATTGAATTTCCTCATAATCTCATCTTTGGGTTTACTATTGGAGAAGAAGGTCTGGGAGCAAAACGAGGAATGAAGCAGATCATAAAAGACTACGGAAAACAAATCGACGCGGTAGTAAATGTGGAAAGTCATCCGATCGGAAGAGTCACCAATCAAGTAATTGGCCAGTATCGCTGTGAACTTACGGTAGATACAAAAATAGGCGGTCATAGTTTCAGAGATTTTGGAAGACCAAATGCAAACGTTATACTTTCACAAATAATAAGTGACTTTTCCCATTTCAAACTTCCACAGGCAAATGGGAAAACGACCTTTAATGTCGGACAGATAAAAGGAGAAGGGGGTATCAATGCTATTTCCAGAAATGCCTCATGTTTATTTGAAATCCGATCAGAAAATAATCAAAATCTTCAAAAAGCAAAAGAGACATTTAAATCAATTATTGAAAAGTATAGAAAAAAATTCCCAGAGACAGAAATAACTATCAGTATATCAGCAGAAGTGCCTGCTGTGATTTTCCCAGTAGATCATAAAATTTATCAATTAACAATTGAGGTACAAAAACAACTTGGTATTCAGTCGGAAATCAATTCCGGAAATACTGACGGAGATGTCTCAATGGCTGCCGGTATTCCCACTGTGACTATAGGAACAAGTACGGGTTGGAATACTCACTCGTTAAATGAGTATATGGAGAAAAAATCATTGCCGATTGGTATAAAACAGGTGTTTATGATAATATATGCCCTTGCAACAAGCTTTTAGGTTGATTTAGAGCGATTTATGATTCAACAATCAAGGGAAAGATTACCATATATTGACGATAGAGTACTACTACAGGCCTGACAAAAAACAGAACGATTCGTGTTAGTGGTCATATACCAACCACTAATACGTTAAATGGATTGAATTAACGAGGAGAAACTACAATTTTACCAACACGAAACTTTAATTAAGCCCTTATTCGATACGTTCACATACATATCTTGCAATATATAGTTTTTTTTGTGGGGTTTTGCTTCTTTATGTACTAGAACTCATCTCTAAACCGTCATCCTGAACTTGTTTCAGAGCCTGTCCTGAATTCGGTTCAGGAATCTTCTGAAGATGCTGAAACCTGCCTCGTCGGCAGACAGGTGAATTCAGCATGACAGAAACGCAAAGGTTTCGAGACTACTTCTAGTTAAATAAGTCCGTTTTCCCGGACATCGTAGATACTTCGTCATCATTCTTGTCTATAACAGGAGCCGTATCAATTGCGGAAAGTATTGATTTTTTCCCCTTGTCAAACGGAGGCAGTGAACTATCGACAGATCCAAGATCTGTGTTTAATTTATAAGAATAGGTACTCGTCACGAGTTTTAATTCGTCATTTCCGCTATCATTTTTAGAATAATTTGCCTGATAAACATTAAAGAGTCTCCCGTCCAGTTTATTTAATGCGCTTAAAAACCCTTTGAGCTGTTCATAAGAACCGGACAGTCCGATCATTACCCAAATAGGTGTCCCTGAACTGGAAGCAGCTTGAATCGCATCGCTTATTTCTGATGCTCCCGCGGAATCTGCCGGAATTTTAAAGTCGGTTGTGGAAACAATTGCTCCTGTTTTTCTCTCCAGGGCATTTAGAGTATTAAGAATAGACACATAATCAGCAACCCCGGGTAAAATAGATCGGGTTCTGGTATATCTGCTTTTGTAATCTTCAGGCTGTATGGGTGAAAGAATTCTCTCTTTATTTTTTAATCTCTCAATTTTTGTGGCTAATGCATCATTTTCTCTAATGATCGCGTCCATTTTTGTCACATTAGGGATCAAGAATGCAAATGTCAAAATGGTCACAAAACAAATGATTATAAACGAAGCAAGTGCAATTTCATATTTAATAAATAAGGGAAGCATCGTTGAGTTTTTTTTCATTTTAAGAGATCCGGATTAGGTTTAAATGTTAACGTAACGGTATACAGACCCTCCTCATTCCGTATTACATTACTGGCTATGATATTTGCGTACTTTTTTTCATCGTCTGCTTTTGATAAAATATCAATAAGCTGAGAAAGTGCATCCGCGTTATCAGCATGAATCGTCAGATTTGCATCCCCTTTACTCGACAATGAAAATCCCGTAAGAATCAAAGGAGTAGAATTAAATACGGATATATCCGATGTAAGTTTGCTGAAGGTTGTCGTTTTTGAAAGTATTTTTTCGATAGTTCCCAGCATTCGGTAGGTAAGAACATAGAGACCCTCTTCTTCCTTCTGAGCTGTAATCTGCGACTCCAAAAGTTGTGACTGGGCAAGCATACTTTCGTACTGATCGTTTCTAATTCTTAGAAATATAAGAGTTGAAATAAAAATAATAACAAAAATAAATGTTATAACTCCAGAAGCTATGGGCAGGTAAAGCCGCATCTTTTTTAACAAAGGAGGCTCGGGCTTAAGAGGAAGAACTAAATTGATCGATCGTTTACTCATAAGTCAAATACTTTAAGTCCTAATCCGGTTGCAACCGTATAGAGAACCCCGTCGGGGATGACCATGGGAGCTATAGAAGAATCGACACTTATTGAACTAAATGGATTTATCAGTTGACAGTCCAGACCAAAGTATTTAGTCAGGTAGGGTACAAGACCCGGAATCTTAGCACTTCCTCCGGTTAAAACCAAAGTGGATATAGTCTCCTGGCTGTATTGGCTTTTATAATAAATTAAAGCTTTTTCAAGATCAGATAACATCGCAGAGAGAAGAGGAATAATAACTTTATATATTTTTCCTTCAAGCCGGTTTTCTTCTATACCGTACGTTTTTTTATATTCTTCAGCTTGTGTAAACTGGAAACCCATTTCCTCAGAAATCGCCCGACCAAGAGTATTGCCTCCTATAGGAAAAGACTTAGTAAAAACTATCTCTTTTTTTCTGACAAGTGCGATTTCAGAATTAGTTGCTCCGAAAGATAAAACAAGAATTGCAGGTAGGGGAGGGAGACTAAAAGTAATGCATCTAACTATAGCAACTACTTCAGGCTCAATACCAATGGGAGTAATTCCGACTTGATCAACAATACTCATAATAGACTCAACAAAGTCCTTAGGCGCTGCAGCAAGAAGGATTTTCATTCTTTTGGTGTCAGGATTTTCCTCAATTACCGCATAGTCAACCCGTGATTTGGCAAGAGGCCAGGGAATATATTGTTCTGCTTCCCACTGGATGCTGGATGCAAGCTCCGCATCTTTCATCAGGGGTACCTCGACTATCCGGGTAACAACTTTAGAGGGAGGAAGAGAGATAACTGCTTCATTGGTGGATACTTTCATGTCATGAATAAGTCTTCCTAATCCTTCGACTATTTTTTTTGTAGTTCCTTCGGAAGAGACACTTGGAGATGGAATATACCCTACCGATCTAAGGCGGATTTTTTTATTTTTTCCCCGTATAAGTTCAACCGCTTTTATACTGTGAGTGCCAATATCAATACCAAGAATTGAATTATTCATAACACTATATGTTACTGACTATACAAAGCAAAATCCAGAAGGGAAGGAAGAGTTTTAAATCCCTGTATTACTTGAATACGCCGTGTGACTCCGCTTGCGGTCTGTCCAACTGACGTAATTTGCTTTCCCTGAGGTGGAAATGAATTGGTGCTACTGGACAGTACTGCAAGAGGAGAGCTTACGTACAGCATTTGAACTTTAGCAAACAAGAGAATAGAACCACCCGGCACCTGATAATTTCCGGCAGAGGTTGTGGGAGTGATGGTAACCTGATAATTATACCCAGGTACTCCGCCGCAGTTGCCCCCCGTTCCTTCAGGAAGACCCCATCTAAACGAATTGGAGCCCCCTCTGACGAAAACCGGGTCATACGCACCTTTTATAACATAATAACTGGATCCATTTTTATAATAGAGAGTAATAACCGCAGCAGGTGTAGGGCTTCCGTTTTGCCAGCATATATAAATAGGTTCACCTAAAGGATAATAGGAAGACTCCATTAAGTCCCCTCCGGGTGAATGGTCAGTAAGCCAAATAGTTTGCGTCTGATTTACATCGGTAAGTCCGAAAGTAACCAACGTTGATCCTGCCGCTCCGCCTCCTATGTTTGTGACCTGTGACTGGTAACTTGAGCTAGTACCACCTACATCGATAGTTCCGTTATAACTACCGGCATTTGAAAATTTCAATGCATTTTCAACTCCGGCCTCAGCTGCTGAAAATGCCCGACTGCTTTGTTCGATTTGAGATGAAATTCTCACGTCCTGTATGGTGCGGGATACCAAAGAAAGCCCGATCGTCACTCCTACAATTGTCATAAGAACTAAAATAAGAACCATCTGCCCGCTCTCTTTCTTATTTTTTAATTTATTGGAAATTTTCATAATGGGTTTACCCTGGAAAACTTTTAGTTTTTCAGGGTGCCAGCTCCTGCCAACTGATCTGTGATCTCCCTAAAAACGGAATCAGCTTCACAGCGTACTGAGGCTGGAAAGTAAACTGATACGTTGGATTTGCAATATCCCCGTATATCCGGTTAAGGGACAAGGTGTTTGTTAGAATCATACCATTCATGCTAAAAGGAAGTGGAATTGGAACAGCTCCTATCTCTCTTTCTATATTAAATGTATTATTTACAATATAAAGTCCTGCAATATTGCCTACATTGCCTGCGACAAAAACAGATCCGTCAACTACAAAAACCGCGGCACTATTTGCTGGCAGGTTAAAATTATTGGTAATCCGTAAATTTCCGCGAATTAAATAAATAACCAGGTCGGCAGTAAATGATGTATCAAGAGTATACGTCCCCCCGCTTGTGTAACTGTAAACATATGTCCCAGCCGATAAATCAGATGCATTCCCCACAACACCGCTTGCTCCGTTTCGGGCAAGAGGAGCTAACGTTTGCCAATACGAATCAAAAGAAAAAAACCCAGTCGTGGGATATTGTGCAAACCATTTAGGAGAGGAAAGATAATCGATTACAAATGGTAATCCGGTGGAAGACTGAACAATACCTACTGTATGGGTCTGACCAGGAATTTCATTGAGAAAAAGTGTGCCGGGAACTTGGGTCGGAATCGGTTTCCCGTTATTTACATCTAGTTGAAATATATCTCCTCCATATATTTTGCTCCAGGCTTCAGGAGTCGGAGTGGGAGTAGGAGTGGGAGTATTGGTTGGAGTCGGAGTATTAGTCGGAGTAGGAGTAGTTGTAGGGGTAAGGGTTGGGGTTTGGGTAGCAGTGGGAAGGGGCGTACTTGTTGGAGTAGGAGTCAGGGTTACGGTGGGTGTAGGAGTTCTGGTCGGAGTCGGAGCTCCGGTAAGAGTTGGAGTAGGAGTCTGGGTTGGAGTCGGAGTTCTGGTTGGAGTTAGAGAAGGAACTCCCGGAATTGTAGGAGTAGGAGTTCTGGTTACGGTAGG
>MFJL01000022.1:0-56573 GCA_001779195.1 Candidatus Gottesmanbacteria bacterium RIFCSPHIGHO2_02_FULL_39_11 | reverse complement strand
TCGGCCCGGTACAGCGATAAATGGGTGGCCCCGTCACACAAGAGTTATATCCTCGGCATTCAGCGATAATGGCATTCCAAGCACGACAGTATACATAATAGGTACCGGGAGTTGCTGGTGTCCTCCAGCTATAGTTAACTGTCCCCGGACCCCCGGCTGAAGTCTGACCGAAATAGGTAGTTGAGCATAAATTGTTGGTTACAGCCAGTCCCCGGTTCGTTACCGGGCCAGCTGCGTTTGCATATCTCGCTGAAATCGTATAGGTGGTATTAGTCAGGAGGTTACCGGCAGGAACCGTTACATCTAAACAGTTAGGTACCGGGATAGGAGTCGGAGTTCTGGTTGGGGTTGGAGTTGGTGTTCTGGTTGGAGTAGGAGTAGGAGTAGCTACATTAAACCATACAATACAATCGGGATCAGGAGATGCAGTCGTACTTGTTAGGGGATCGATGAAAAAACCGATTACTTGGATATAAGTTGGCTTTATACCTCCGTTATTGAGATCCGGCCGGTCAAACTGACTATAAGTAATTCCAATCGTATGACTACCGGCCGGAGGAGATGCATTTTCCGCAACTACGTAGTCAACTCCGCTCACAAACCGGATAGGTTTGGGGTTACCGGGACCATATAGATTGTTCATATTGTAAAATCCGTAGATAAATCTGGGAACATTAGGGACAGTTGCAACAGCTGTAATCTGAAGAGGAGTACTAGGTGAGAGCATGACTCCTGAAATTATCAAATCACTACATAAATTACGGGGAGCCGGATTATAACAAAAATTACACTGTTCCGGCCCCCTATTTCCGGGTATAGTTGCAGAACAGTCACCCCCGTTTGCCCGCTGACATTCATAAGAGGCAGACCCAAGCGGAGTATCAGCTCCGCTGCAGGTATTTAGTGTCCAACCCAGTTGTGTAGTTCGTGGCCCTCCGGTATATCCACTTGGGGCAGAAAGTTGGGGGTTGACTGAATATAAGTCTCCAATTCGTGCCCATCCGGCTCGGGAAAAACGCCCGGTTCCATCCGTAGTCAGATTTATAGTTTGCCCCAATGTTCCATCAAAAACAGACACAGAAGCTCCAGGAAGAGCTGCATTGGTAGCGCAATTTCTGATGGTTCCTCCGATTGTGTGATATTGAGCAAAAGCTTTTTTCGGCAAAAAAAGAAGATGATATGCTATCATCAGAAGAATAAGAATAAATGGTAAAAGAAGAAAACGATACGTCCTGTATCCCATTAATCTCATATTAATGATCCAAAAAATAAAAATCAACAGAACAATATGGTGCTCTTCCTGCAACTTATCTTCATAATCCCCCTTTTGCTTGAAGGAATCGGGTTTAACGGTATCCATGACACTATCTATTACCTTTACTTTTTATTTCCTTCTGTATTGTTTTTTATTTCATTCCTTAAGAGGAAAAAACTGTATTTTCCAAAGAGGGTAACCCTGCTTTTTAGTCTATTTGCCTCTTCCAGTTTTGTTTCCACTTTTGGATTTTCCGCTGATGTGCAACGATCATTTGAACTGACTCTGTTTTATATATCTTCTTTCTTAATCTTTATTTTTTTCTATAACCATAAAAAGGACGGAGAACAGATTATAGATGCTTCTATTATTTGGGGAAGCGTTTTTTTTGTAACCTATTTTCTGATACTTTTAACTCCTATAAAAACAATTCCCTTTTTGGCAGAACCAATCGGCGGATATCAACTGGTTGTATCCAATTTCGGCTCCCATAATCATCTGGGAGACTATCTGGGACTCTTCATTATTTTCCTTATTTATCAGGCTATAACAAAAAAAATAAAAGTTTTCGGCATTTTCATCGTTTTAGTACTGCCATTTTTTTTGCTTTCCTACTCAAGGTCTTCATATAACGCTTTACTGTTAACCGGACTCTATTACGGTATAGTCCGGAGAAAAAATAGTATTAAAGGTAAAAAAATACCATTTGTTTTCGGAGTAATGGGTATTATTCTGCTGTTTTTCTCCGTTTTTACCGTTAGGGAGTCCCGGTCAATTCCTATATTAAAATCAACTAATGATATTTTCTCATCTTATCTTAATCTCGGATACAAAGAACTGCTTTCCAAGCGCCCTGAATATATCATGCAGTCCATAAAATCTTTTTACGCCAATTCGTTTTTCGGAGTAGGACCGGGTAACTACGGATATGCCTCCTCTTTACATTTCTCCCATCCTTTATGGTGGTCAGAGACGTCACATAACTTATTTCTTGATGTACTCGTAGAAAATGGATTACCGGCAGTTATTTGCTTTGCTCTTTTTATTTTTTTCATCTTAAAATCAGGCCGCGGAACCAATTTAGTTTATCCGCTTTTGTTTATATATTTACTCCTCGTCTTTCAAACCGACTATACATACCGGATATACTCACTCTTTATTCTCTTTATGATACTTGCGGGAATAATCTACAAAGAAGAAAAAGAAATGGACGGCAGTTTTGTCTATGGAACAACCTCTCTTATATTACATCTCGCACTAATACTGGTAATTACAAGCAGAATATTTCTTCACGCGGATAAGCCTCATCTTTCTGTTTATGCGTATCCGTTAAGTAAACAGGCATACCAGTCCGCGATTATTACGGAAGATCGGGTGGGAAACAATTCCGGAGCATTTCGTTTGGCAAGAATGTATGAATGGGTGGGATCCTATGATATCAGAACACTTGAATTTCTGGGGCATTTTTATGAAGAAAATCACAATAAAGAAAAAGCTTTAAAACTTTTCGAGAAAGCAAATCAGATGGAAGGATTTAGCAGTTTTGTCACGGTAAAAAAAATATATCTCCTGAAAAAAGAGGTGTCGCAAGAAAAAAAAGCAAAAGAATTTCTGGAATCTGCTTTCGCAAAGCTAAAACAGCAGGATACTATGTCCAATCTGCCGGATGAAATAAAGACGCAGATTACTGACTTCTGCAAAGAAAATGAGACGGATATATGCGCCAAAACCGGATGGTAACAGTAATTTTTTGTTAAGGCTCTAACGGTTGAAGAATCAATTTGTAGAATGGTAAAAGTCGCATAGAGGTAGTTTCTACTATTTCACCAGTTCCTTCATATCCGATATGGATCATGAATCCCTTTGATGGTTTATACCGTGTCAGGAAGTTTCTGAGTGATCTGGGTAATTCAAGTTTTGACAACTTTGCATACTTTACCTCAATAGGAATAACACCTAAACCTTTTTCCAAAATAAAATCAACTTCAGCCTGATCTTTTGTCCGCCAGAAATGAATTCGGGTGGGTGTGAGTTCAGTCTGATTTTTCAACACGTTAAAAACAACGTTTTCAAATAAATGTCCCCGGAGCGGTTGGGGAATTTCCGGAAGGCCAAATAACCCTAGAAGCCAGTTACGAAATCCAACATCCACAAAGTAATAAAGAGGTGCTTTGGTAACTTCGCTTCTCGTATTTCTGAAATAGGGAGTAACCTTGCGTATGAGAAATGTTTGTTCCAGGTAAAACAGATAATGTCTGACTGTTTTTTGGTCAATTCCGATTGTCGATGTCAGCTCGGCTATACTTACGAGTTGTCCAATTTGCGAAGCAATAATTTTCAGAAGATTATTAAACGCATCGATTTTCTCAAGATGAAGAAGTGCATGGATATCACGATCCACATAGCTTCGATATATTTCCTGCATTTGACTCTGTTTCTCTTCAGCAGTTTCTGCCAGGATGACACGGGGATAGCCGCCGAATACCATATATTCGGAAAGCAACCGGTCTGTTTTAAGAGCTTCCAGTTTAAAAAAATCTGCTAATTTATCTTCATATTGGTAATTTGTTTTAAAATTGACAAACTCTTTAAAGCTTATCGGGTCAACGGCAAACAACTGTTTTCTTCCCGCCATGGATTCAGAAATTTTAGCCCGAAGCTCAAGGCTCCCTGAACCGGAGACAACAAACTTATAGGGAGTTTTCATATCAAAAATTCCCTTCAAAAAAAGCCCGGCATCATCTTTCCTTTGTATCTCATCGATAAAAACCACCGCTTTCTCCTTTCCAACTTGCAGTTCTATATAGGAAAGAAGATCCGCCTGTGAGACAAATCTTTGTTTGTCCTCTTCATTATCAAGATTGAGCCATACCGTCTTACTGCCCTTTTCTTGAAGTTGTTCCTTCAACTGATTCATGAGATATGTCTTTCCAACCTGTCGCGGACCAATAATTATCGTCATCTGGTCAGATGGAAGGTGTTTCTCAAGCTGGGATAGCACTTCTCTTTTGATCATACTACTATTTTAGTACCGATTTTCCGGTAGTCAAGTACATAAAAAATAGGGTCATCTCCGCTATAGCAGAAGTCCCTTTATAGTAAGAATAATAATCCTCATGTCCTCAAAAAGAGAATTGTTTTCAATATATTCTAGATCACTTTCCATCCACTCCTTAAAGTTAAGCCGTGAATGCGACCCTTTTGCCACCCAAAGAGAAGTAATTCCGGGAAGTACCGATTGCCGAATTTGATATTTTTGAGGTATTTTTTTTGCTTCGTCAACCGGCAGGGGACGGGGCCCCACAAAACTCATTTCTCCTTTTATAATATTAAATATCTGAGGCAATTCATCAACTCCGTATTGGGCCAATACTCTGCCGATTCCGGTAAATCTGGGATCATTTTTAATTTTAAATACCGGTCCATCCGCCTGATTTTTTTTTAATAAGGTGTGTTTTATATATTCGGCGTCCGCTTGCATAGTCCTAATCTTATACATGGTAAATGGTTTTTCGTCTTTTCCAATTCTTTTTTGTTTAAAGAAAAAACTCCCGCGGCTTGCGGCAACAACTGGAACATACAGAATAAGAAATATAAAAATAGCCGGAATAAAAAGAATAAAAGCAATAATTTTATAAGCCTGGTGCCGAATCATATCTAGAATATATAACAAAACTTTAGTTAATTTGTCATGCTGAATTTATTTCAGCATCTGACTTAGTGATTATGTTCAGTGCAGGCAGGTTCAGGATGACGGTATTGAAATGACTTCTAATCATATATAATACCACTGTGAACCTTAAATCTATCTCCCGGTTTGTTAAACGATATTATTTCATTATCGGAATTATCATCTGTGTTCTTTTTGTAGCTCTAGTTTCTTTTTATAAATTATTTATCTCAAAGCCTGTCTATGTCTATACAAAGGTAAAACTGGGACAGGGATTATGGTGGGCACAGGTAGCAAAACCCAATATTTGGATGATCAGCCAAATAAAAAAAGGAGATTCGGCAAAAGATTTAACCGGCAAAAAAATAGTTGAAGTTCTCTCTGTCACTCATTATCCGGTCTGGGGAAGCGATCAGTTCGATACTTATCTTAGTTTAAAACTTAAAGTTTCCCAACAAAAAACAACCAAAAACTATTTATTCAATAGAGATACTTTGGCTGTCGGATCTCCTATCGATCTATCTTTTCCAACATTTGCAAGCGCCGGAACTGTCACACAGCTTTCGGAAAAGCCTTTAGATGAAAAAAATAAAGAAAAAATTATTACTCTGGTAAAAAGATTGGCATTCCCGTGGGAGTTTGATGCAATACAAATAGGGGACTCTTATTTTGACGGAGAAAGTAACATATTTGAAGTGCTGGATAAAAAATATTCAGACAGCATCGAATATTCTATTGAGTCTGTACCGAACCTGCCTGCGGGAGCGGAAGCCAGAAGATATATAGAAGTAAAAGCACGGATAAAAGTAGTTGAGAAAGATAACCAGATGGTATTTGGGGAAGAACAGCTTATCAAAAAAGGGAAAGGAATAAATATATCAACGTCCAATTTTACCTTTAATGAATATATCGTTTCTGATATCCAACCAGCATCCTGATCTTTTGAAAGATCACCAGAATAATAAATAACGGACCATATACCAGATATCTTTTCCATAACCGTTTTGGCTCAGAAAGAAGCCTGAATAACCATTCAAATCCCATATCTCCTATCCATTTAGGAGCTTGAAGTCTGACTCCCGCAATAAAATCAAATGCGGCTCCGACGGGAAGAATAACAATAGGTTTTTTTAAACATGGATTTTCATGGAGAAGCTTATACCCCAAAATTTGCTCTAAAGGGCTGCTCATCCCGATAATCAGAATATTTGTTTTACTTTTTTCGATCTCTTTAATAAGACTTTCTTTTTCCTCCAGAGTTAAATCTCTAAAAACAGATGGAATTACCGCGTTAATTTTTAAATCGGGAAACTTCTTCAATACATTATTTTTTAATCTTTCCAGTGTACTTAACGTATTTCCGTATAATATTATTTTATATTTATTATCCTGAGCAAGACCACATACCCGAAGCATAAGCTCTGGTCCATACACTCGATCCTTCAACCAGCTTCCGTAAAGAAATCCCAAAGCCCATCGTACATACTGGCTGTCCGGATAGAGAGCGTCGTAGTGATTCAATATACTCCTAAGTTTTTTGTCAAACAAAGCTTTGACTATCGTATGAGAAGCAAGAGGGGAGATAAGAAGTTTTTTTCCTGCTTTTATATTTGTAGCAACAGTTTTTTTTATGGCCTCATAATCACTCTTTGCAATTATTATTCCGGCTACATTTTTTTTAATCTGATTATGATTACTCATTTCTGTTATAGTTTATAATTAAAACTCTTAAGACCCAAAAAAGAATCCAAAAAGATGTTGTAAATGCCGGATTCCATGCTGCATATAAAAACAAAGTCCAAAAAGAAATTATAAAAGGATATATCTCTTTTTTTTTATTACTGAAAATATCCTTATCTGTCCTAATAAAATAGATTAATAGAAATATATAAGAACATAATCCGATGAAACCTGTTTCCGATAACAACTCAAATATAATGTTATGAGGATTGTGAGAACTTAGGAAATTTAGCTTAATTTGGTTTGGATTGGTTGTCCCGGTATGATGATATTTAAAGGGAAGATATTCATAAAAGTTTCCCAATCCAACCCCGGTTAAAGAAAATGCTTTTCCTAAATCCAGAGAGTATTTCCATAAATCAATTCTACTAATTAGTGTTTGTGTCTCCTCTTTGGTGGCAAAGACTATCCTATCAATGGTATTTCTGTTTGCATAAAAAGCAGATATGTAACCGGTAATTATAAATACCATAATCAGTAGTGAAGTTAAAAATAAAGAGTATTTTATTTTTTTTACCATATAAAAGAGAGATATATAGGTGGAAACTATTGCCATAAAAAATAAACTTCTGAAATTTGATATAGTAGAAAGGAATATTTCCAAGATCCAGAGTAAAAAATAAAAAAAAGTATATTTTTTAGATGGAGATTTTATTCCTAAATATATTAAGATCGGAATTAGCGCAGGTTCCTGCATTTCAATAAAAAATCTGTCCCTTATTAGATTTAATTTAACTACTTCCCAGTATTTAGGATACAGAAAAACTTGCAGAACATTTACCATACTGTCTTGTCCAAAATAATAGATAAGCTGGGCAGATAAATTTACTACAATGGATATAACAAAGATTTGAATTATTTTTTTGATATGGTCTCTCGAATTAATCTCAACTATTGCCACTATAAAGAAAATAAATCCAACCGTTAGATTTTTATAGACGGATAAAAATTCATCGATATTGACCGCATTAATAATTGATAAGGATTGAGATAGGAAAAAAACAAACAGCAGTATTTTCAGAGTTTTATTAATTGGTAAAAGAGAAGATCTTAGGTCAGGTTTTGATATAATAATTACGAATAAAATTAAAATGATAATCTGAGAAATTGTATGAGAATTAAAAAAAGAAAATACAGGCATGGGGAAAGCGACAGGAGGGATTCTCAAAAGGAAAAAAGCTATACAAAAGAAGAAAAAAGTGTTGAATTTTCTATAATTATACCAACTCATAATGCAGGGAGATCAATTGAAAATTTATTATCCAACCTTATCACATATTCCAAAAAGTACAATATTGAGATAATTCTAATTGATTCAGAATCGACTGACCAGACTATTCCTATTATTAATTCATTTCAGTTGAAATTTTCAAGAATAACACTAGTTAAAATCAGAAAGAAGGATTTTAATCACGGTTTAACTAGAAATGATGGAGTAAGGCTGGCAAAAGGGAAATATATTATTTTCATGTCTCAGGATGTTAGTCTAGTTAATGATTCTTTCTTCAAGTTTTTCAGAAACGATTTGAAATCGGACAGTAAAACTGTTGCTGTATTTGGAAAACATATCCCATACCCTAAAACGCCTATTATTCAAAAAATCGAGCAGCAATGCAGATTTGAGGAATTGGATTATTACGCAAATAGTGAACCATTATTTCAGGATATCATTAATCCCTTTACACCCTTAAGTGAGGATTCTAAAATACTCTGGTACTCTCTTTTTAATACTTTTTCCTGCTACAAGAGCGAATATTTAAAAAAGAATCCTTTCAGTAAAACCAATTATGGAGAAGACATTTTAATGGGGAAAAATATAATCGATAAAGGACTAACTAAGGTCTACGATCCTAGATGTATTATTTTGCATTCACATTCTTTAAATTTATTCCAATATTTATCAGTTCAAATTAGGGATCACTCTTTTAGATCTAAAAGATTAAATTTAAAAGCAAAAAGCAAACTATTTCTTAAAGCTAAAAAAATTATTGAGTTAAAAGAAAATGTTTTCAAAAAAAATTTTATGTTGATTCAACTGGGTTTTTATTACATTCTAAAGATGTTTCTCTACCCTTTATATCTATTTAGAGTTTTTGACTGATAGTACTTTGTGATAGGCATCCATCAAGTTATCGTAATGACTTTTCTCTGAATATTTTTCATAAAAATATTTTTTTATTTCTTTTTTTCTTTGACTCCATATTTTTCTATTTCTCCACATCAATTCAATTTTATTTTTTAGAGACAAAAAGTCTTTGTGATTATATCTGTAACCAAAATCATCTGAAGTTATTATCTCTTTAAATGAACCTATATTAGGTACTATAACAGGGGTACCCATACATAAAGACTCTAGCATCACAAGGGGACCTGTTTCAAACCATCTGGATGGAATAATACTGCAAAAAGCATTACTCATGTAGTGCAGAACCTCCGGGCGGCTACAATAATTTAATATGCGAATATTCGGAAATTTGCCGTAGCTGCTGACTTGATCTTTCAGAGGACCATCTCCGATAACAATTAAATTAAGAGGAATGTTTTTAAGTATCTCCAAAAGCTGAATAATTCCTTTTTCTTCAGATAATCTACCGACAAACAAAAAGTAGTCTTTATAAGCTAAATTTATTTTTTTAACTCTAAAATCAGGAACAAAATAGGGAATCACGGTCTTTTTTTTGTCCGGAAAATTGGTATAAGAAGAAAAATAGGATTTTGAGAAAAGAGAAGAAAAAATAAAGATATCTATAAGATTAAAAGAGTTACTAAGAGTATTAAGAAAAAAAGTGGAAGCGTATACTGCAGAGGCTGGAAATGAATTATGATAGCAGTTATACAGAATAGAAGGATACTTAAACCTTTTAGTCACACATAATTGACAAATATTTCCGTTTCTAAATAAAGTTCCTTTAGGACATAAAAACCGGTAATTATGAATGGTTTGAACAATGGGAATATTATATTTTTTACATACAAAATAAGCTGTATTTGTAATTAAGGGATTTATATTGTGAAAGTGCGCAATATCAGGCTTTTTCAGACGAATAAGGGTTTCTAGTTCCTGCTCAACAGATGTATTCCAAAACATTCCAAGCGCAGAACTGAACTGACCCTTAAAGGAATTCAAAATATCCTTGCTATTTTTCGTAAACTTAGTTACTTCGTGTCCGTTTGCAGACAATAATTCTGTCAAAGAATCAAAATACGCATCTTCTCCGCCTCGGTATTGATAGTAATTATGCAGTTGAAGTATTTTCACATGTATTAAAAGGGTACAATTTGCTATGATTAAGGAATGATTGAGGCAATTAAACAAATATTAATTCTGGCAAGAAAATCCGATAAAAAGTGGTTAATTCCTTTATTTTTATTTCTTATCATTGCAACTTTAGTAATTATTTATATCCAGATTTCACCTTTGCCTGTCTTTCTTTATCCGATTATATGATAAAAATTTTCAAAAAAATAAACGCCGTAATTGCTTCATTGTTTCTTTTTGTATTTTATCACCTAATAGTGGGAATCATGTATATTTTTTACAATATCTTTATTAAGAAAAAAAATAAAAGTGAAACAACTTACTGGGAAAATTTTAAGTTGGATCACTCATTAGAACACTTCAAATCTGCATATTAATGTGTATATTTTAGGCATATCTGCTTACTACCATGACAGTGCAGCAACTCTTATAAAAGACGGAAAAGTTATCTTTGCAGTTGAAGAGGAAGGATTCTCCCGCATTAAGCACGATAATTCATTTCCATTTAAAGCCATCCGGGCTTGCTTAGCATTTGCTGAGGTTAGCATTGATCAAATCGACTATATCTCCTATTATGAAAAACCACTTTTAAAATTTGAGCGTATTCTTGAAACGTTCGTAAAAACATATCCCTATGGAGCCAGAGCATTCGTAAAATCAATTCCCGACTGGATGAACCACAAAATTAAAGTTGAACAACCACTCAGAAAAAAACTTAAATTCAAAAAAGATCTTTTTTTTATTCCTCACCATCTGTCTCATGCATCCTCTGTTTTTTATCCTTCTCCCTTTGAATCCTCTGCAATTGCGACAATTGACGGAGTAGGGGAATATCAGACAACAGCTCTTTGGGAAGGCAAGAATAATGCAATACTGCCGCTGAAAACAATCAATTTCCCTCACTCATTAGGATTACTTTACTCAACTTTTACTTCTTTTTTAGGTTACAAGGTAAATAACGACGAATACAAAGTAATGGGACTCTCAGCATATGGAAATCCTAATTTTATAAACAAAATCTTTAAGGTTATAGATATTAAAGATGATGGCAGCTTCAGGTTAAATATGAATTACTTCAGTTTTCAGGAAAAATTTGTTATGTGGTCTAAAAAATTTACTAAACTGTTTGGATCTCCCCGAAAACCAGAAGATCAGATAACTCAAAAACATATGGATATTGCATCAAGCATTCAGCTTGTCACAGAAAAAATTTATCTGAAAATTTTAAATCACCTTTATTCATTAACTAAAAATGAAAATGTATGTGTAAGCGGGGGAGTAGGCTTAAATGCTCTTGGGAATGGAAAAATATTTAAGAATACTCCTTTTAAAAAAGTTTATATTATGGGAGCTGCAGGGGACAGCGGGAATGCAATTGGAGCAGCCCTTTACATATATCATTCTATACTGAATAACCCAAAAAGATATAGGATAAGTCACTTAAATTTTGGCAACTCTTATAAAGCATCAGAACTACTACCTTTGGTTAGAAACAAGTCTTTTCATTTTCAAAAATATAAATCGCAAAAAGAACTTTTAAATAAAGTTGTCGATATCCTTATTAAGGAGGGTATAGTCGGATGGTTCCAGGGAAGAATGGAGTTTGGCCCCAGAGCACTGGGAAACAGATCAATTCTTGCAAGCCCTAAAAATAAAAATATGAAAGAGAGAGTTAATGAGATTAAAAAAAGAGAAGACTTCAGACCATTTGGTGGATCTGTTCTTGAGGAACATGCAAATAAATTATTTGATTTACCTTTAAGCCAAACATCATTTCCTTATATGAATTTCTGTTTTCAAGTGAAAAAAGACTGGAAAGATAAGATTCCTTCAATTATCCACAAAGATAACAGCTGCAGAATTCAAACGATTAATCATACAGACGGCATATATTATGATCTTATCAAGTTATTTTACCAAAAAACAAAAATTCCCTGCCTTCTAAACACAAGTTTTAATTTGTCAGATGAACCATTGGTAGAATCTCCTAAACAGGCGGTAGAGGATTTTTTAAAAACAAAAATGAAATATTTGGTAATTGAAAACTATGTCTTAACTAAATCTCAGTGACAAAAGATATCAGGATTTTTGACCATATAGTTTAAAATTGCATCTGAAATAACCTTATGTCCCTTCTGATTAGGATGATTATCTGGAAATGTTTCATCCGAGGAGAGGCCTGGGATCTCAAAATAATGACCATTAGGAGAAAGTCTAGAAAAGCTTTTAATTTCGTTTTTAGTCTCTGAATCACTATTATCAGAAGTAAATATAGCTAAGTTGCCTTGATAATTTTCATTAAATTTGTTTAATACATTTTTTTCATAGGAAAGTATCGAATTCATACCATACTTTTTATGAAACTCCTCAAATCCCTTTACCCAAGAAGGATAGGGAACTCCATCTTTAGATACGACATACTCTTCAGATGAACGATCTAGTTTCATTTCTTCGCTAATTTTTCTCTCAAGAGGAAAAAACCACTCATTTATGGCATTAATATCATCATATTTTAAAAACCATAAAATGATGTTAGGATTATATACTTTGCCACGGTTTATATATCGTTTTGCAGCATATTCAATATCATATCCTCCAACTCCTAAATTTATTACTTCAAAGTGATCAGTATTCGGACAAATATTCTTTATAGAGTTAAGTTTATCTTCGAGAAGCTCTGTCCAATTATCTTCCGTATTTACATATACTCCAAAGGTAAAAGAGTCACCGAGAGTCATAATTCTTATTGTTTTTGGGGGTTTAACAATAGGATAGTCGAACCGGTCATTAAACCCTGCCTGGTTTATAGTGTATTTTACCTCCTTCTCCATCCAGTTTCTTTTATCAGTTTGAGTGCTTTTTGGAACAGGCTCAAAAAAATACCGTAACTTTTGGTCAGGAGTATATACGATCTCATTTCGGTTAATGGTATTTACTTTTATGGAAGAACCTAAGACGTTGTTTTTTTTATGAAGGATTTTATATCCCAAAAAAACTACCACAATAAGCTGCATTATGATAAAAGGAAAAAGTAATTTTTGGAAGAAGGAGGAATATTTCATTCAATCCTAGAGAAAGGATAATCTTATCCTATCATTTCCTACCTTGGTCATCTATACCTTCATGCCGTGCCGTTAATTTTGCCTGCCAGAAGTTTTTTGAATTCAATTAGGAGATCTGTTTGCTCAACATTCTCATCATAGAATATAGGATATCCTCCAAAGTTATTTACATCTTTAGGGACGATACCCCATACAGAAAACGGACAGCCCATCTCTCCGCATAAGACAGAAAGATCATAATAGGCTTTAGCCAATACTTTAGCATCATTTGTACCGGTAATTCTGATAGAGTTTACATCGACTCTGAAACCTAAGTCTTGAAAACGCTGGATATTTTTTCGAATAGCTGAAATATTTAGAGGAAGGTCTTTCGCTTTAATATCTCCCTGAAATCCTACAGTATCAATGGGTGCTCTGTGTTCCTTGTACTGTTTATACTTTTCATATACAAGATCTGCTACTGTTTCGCCAGCTAATGCGCCATATGGGTTTATACCTAAAATATGGACATTCGTATTTACTTCCCGGATCGCTCGTGCTATTCCTTCTATATAATCATATGGCTTCTCCACTTTTTTATACGCTTTATCCCACCTATTATCTATCTTCCAATTTACTCCATCTCTGGACTCGTACGGCTCAACCGCAACACTTATAGTATCTAAGCCTTTGTCAGCATACCTCTTTGCTAAATATGCTCCTCTTTCCTCGACAGATTTAATTGTGTCTTCTGCTGACATAGAATCATTTAACCAAGCGGCGCCTGTTTCAAACTTCTTCATTGCGGCTTCATTCCATGTAACTGGCTCTAAGAAGAGTTTTAACCCCTTTGCTTGCGCCTGTGACACCGCATAATCAGCGATGCTTTGATCTTCCTGAGCTATCCATGGTGAATTTTTTTGCGTATTTTCCAAATAAAAAACTCCGAAAGGATAAAAGAAGTCTTCTTCTTGCGCAATTGTATTCATTTTTAGGATATGAATTGCATCTGTATCTCCATAAAAATTAGAAGCAACTCCTACTTGGGGAATCCCTATTTTATGTAGTAGTTCTTTAAGAGGTGAATCAGGAGTTAAAATTTCCTTTTTAGGATCGGGTGTTTCAGTAGGAGGCCTTAAAGTTGCAATAGGTCCATTAGCTGTAATGGTAATTTCAACCTTCGCTACAGAATTAGTTGGCTGCGGAGTAGACGTAGCAGCCTGTGTTGCTACAGCATTTGCTGTTGCTGTATCAGCTGATGTTGGTATACTTGTTAGCTGTGCTGCAGCTGTCGCACCCTGTGTAACTACTACTATTGGTGTATCAACTGATGTTGGTGTACCTGTTGGTTTTGGCACATTGGTTGGTTCTGCTGTAGCTGTTGCGTCCGGTGTCGTTTCAATTTGTAGAACCTGGCCTTTTGAATTTACGGTTTTTACTCGTCCAGCCTTTTCTCCATCTTTATACAGGAGTATCTCGCCTGTTATTTCATCTAAAGAGTACGTGTAGCCTGAAACTTGATCCAGCTTATGAATCTCTGCACTCTCAGACACTACATAAATTGATGTTTCTTTTTCGTTATTTATTTCTTCAAAAGTCCCATAAAATTTTCCATTTGATTGGTTTACTTTAAAACTAAATTCAGCTTGATCCTGCTTTTGATTTAATACTTGATCTTTTACAAAATTACTCAGCAGAGGAGATATTTTTGTTAGAAACTCATTTCCTTTATTCAGTTGAGTACTATCAGTCACACCAATTCCAATACCAACCATCATACCAATTCTTGGATCTAAGTAATCACCCCTATCAGGAGTAGAGTACCTATATACATAACGATCCTGTTTTTGATTAATGGGAATTATTCTATTAAGTCCAGTCTTCCTATCTTTTTCTATTATAAGTTCGTCAGAAATAGTAATATACACTCCTCCACTACCATCAGTATCAGCACCAGAATAGACATGTTTTTTATTTTTCTCATCTACAACTTCAAAGATATAACCTACTGGTTTATTATCCTCGCCTTGTGCTTGAAAAATATTCATTTTCATATTTTGTACAGTGTCAGGAGGAAATTGTATTGCCAGAGCTTCCATTTGAGGTATAAAGTTATTTCTTCCCCATGTCTGTGCATCAACAAATGTTGAGTCTGATGTTAAAGATGCTAACAGATCTTTTTCAGGAACAACTTGTGGAGTAGGGGGTACTAGTTTAGGTTGAACTTCTTTATTAACCGGTTGCGGACTGGAACTAGGCATACAAGAAACTAATCCAGCAGCAACTGCAGTCAATCCAGAAGCTTTTAAAAAACTCCGTCTACTCGTTACTTTTCTTGGTGTTGATGAGTCTGAGTTTTTCGGAATCCGCGTTGGCGCATCATTTAAAGCAGAGCCTACTACACCTGCAAATACCGTAAATGGCGCAAGCAAATCTCTCCTGGATGATAATCTATTTAAGCTGCCGGGTGAATAATTTACTTTGATAAGAGTAAGAGGAATATTTTTTTTAAGACCTTCACCTGCTATCCATTTTTCGAATTCCAGAGACTGTCTGTTTCCATCAAATCCTATATCATTTCCCTGATCTTGGTGTAATTGTTCATTCGGATTAGACATAAAAAGAAAAATCCCGCTTTATGCGGGATTTGGTATACGAAACGTTTGTAAATAGTATAAAAAACAGAGCGTCAGGAATGGAATAAAAGCTGAAATTCGTTTTCATATGCGCCATAGTTATACCACTAGCCTATAGTTTTGTCAAGATAGGTTTTCCAGGCAAAAATGAGTGTAATTTCATCACGGAGTGTTTGTTCTGAGTTCAATTGTTGATTGGTAGGGGAGATTGGCAGATATCGAACTTAGGCTTCTCTAAGTATGTTTGTTTCTTTGAAGAAGACTCTTCCATTTAAAATAAGCCAAGCCCAGAGAGGTATAAATTCAACTATTTTTCCTTCAATTTCTTTTGTTTCAAAGTAGTTTTTTGTCAGAATTGTTCCTTTTTTAAGATTAAACTCCCGCAAGCTCTCAACTATACTTTTGACTTCTCGTTCGTGTACTTGATCTGTATACGAAACATTAACTAGTGAAAGATTGGGATTAAATACGACAAAATCAATTTCTTTTTCTTTTTTCCAATAATGTATAACTGCATTATTTTTCGCAAGCTCCATATAGACCATATTTTCGGCACACTGACCTAAATCCGGACGAAGGTTTAATGTATTAAAGTTTCTTAGACCATTATCTACTACGTACAACTTTATGGGACGGCGTACATCATGGGTTTCTTTAGTTTTGTAAGAAAAATGCCGACTCTCAAACAAAAGGTAAGATTTATAAAAATACTCTAAGTATGTTTTGACTGTATCTACCGAGAGTCCTTGTGGTTGCCCTAGGCTCCGATAAGTATGAGTTTTAGTAAAGTCTGCAAGCACTTGCAGTCCTAACACTTCTATTTCTCTGGGATTGCGTATATTGTTGGGATTTATGACATCTCTAGCAAGGGTGTCGCGATAATAACCATTAGCTATGGCACTTTTACTTTCCTGATTTATTGCCAACACTATCTCCGGATAGCCTCCTTCGTATAAGAAATTGCCTAAGTGGTGCAGTATGCTCGTGGTTTGGCTAAAATTAGCATCGCGTATATTCTCTATGGTGTTGCTGCCTTTGACTTCTACATTATGAACTAATAGATACTCATAAAAGTTGAAAGGATATATATCAAATTGGACATTCCTGCCAGTAAGAAGGGTAGCCGTTTCTGAGTCTATAAGAGATCTTCGCGAACCTGACACAACAAATTTTATATTTTTATTAAACTCATAATGTGTGTGCAGCCAGTGGTTAAAGTCTTTTATCCCCTGCAGTTCATCCAGGAATAAATACACTTTCCCTTGAGGGTTATATTTTTCCATATAAAATGAGTAAAACTGCTCCAAAAGATCAGAGCCCTGGGAGAGATATTTTTGTACCAAAAGATCTTCAAAATATAAATACAATACGTTTGTGGGTTTTGTACCTTCCCGTATTAATCTTCCCATCAGCTGACGCATGAGGGTAGACTTTCCAGACCTTCGAACACCCGTAAGTATCACTATGTGGCGTATATCCATGACTTTCCAAAGGCGCTGCATGTACTTCTCACGGGGTATTTTGCCTACCCATTCACCCTTGGTTGGATCTTCAAAGTGAGGATTCCACTTTTTTATAAGTAATTCTATCTCAGATGTTTCCATATAAATTGTATTCTACAATAATACACCATTCGTGTCAAGTATATTTGACACGGATAGGCTAAAGCTCCAATTACACTGGAGGTTAGCAAACCCAATATTTTATTACTATGCTTTGTCATTAATAAGACATAGGGGACGGTTCTGAAATGAATACGATATAGACGGATATATTACTTTTCAATCATGCCAAGATCTCCCCGACTTCTCCTTCCTTTGTCCTTCTATCATGTGATGACTCGGGGAAATAATCTAAATACAATCTTCAGACAGAATGATGATTATGATAAATACCTCAAAATAGTAAGAGACCTCAAAGAGATACACCCGTTTGATCTGTACCATTATTGCCTCATGCCAAATCATGTCTATTTATTAATAAAAACAAACAAGGAAAGCGACTTTTCATCGTTTATGAAAAAGATAAACCTCATCTATTTTTACTACTACAAAAAAAAGTATGGGTGGGTGGGACATTTCTGGCAAGACAGGTTTAAAAGCCAGCCGATTGGAAAAGATAACTATTTTATTCAATGTGGAAAGTACATTGAACTGAATCCCGTGAGAGCAGCTATTGTGAGACATCCCAAAGACTATACCTACTCAAGCTATACGTTTTATTCCGAAGGAAAAACTGATCCACTGATTACCGGGGATATGTTTTATCAGGAATTGGGAAATACCGGAAAGGAAAGGCAAATGATATATAAGGAGATAATCATTGATGAACTTGTTCGGAATACCTACAAGAAAAAGATATGGGGATCAAAAGAACAAAGATATAACGAATACAGGAAGATAAGATATCATATTTAATTATTTCTATCAATCATGAGGCTATTTGAGCTTTGAGAACCGTCCCCTAGTACCCCTAGTACTAGTACTTAGTATCTAGTACTAGTATTAAAATTATTCTTATGTACTTTTCTATATTCTATATATATGCATGCCGAGAAATACAATAACTGATAGTTGGATTAAGACAAGTAATGACAAAATAACAGATCGCATAGTGCCATTATAAACAAAATTTAAATAGGGGTGAGCAAGGGAAGCTTTTATCCTTGGGAGCTTTTTAAGTTTTGGTACAGTACTTTCAGAATTCTGTAATACGATTTTTTAGGCAATTCTTGATCATCAAATATTGTTGAGTTTGCATCAGGATAACCAATATCGTCAAAATATTCTGTTCGATCTGAGGGACTGCCAAAACCCCACTCCTTTGCCCCAACCGCAAGATATGCGCTTAAAATATCGCCATAAACATCAGCTTGTGCAATTGTTTTATCCTTAACATCCCTCATCTTATCCTGATAAACCCAATCTGGCGAAGTATCAGAAGTTGCTACTGTCGCTTCAGATCCGCCGATTTCAAATCCCATTGCCTGAATTCTCCGTAAGATAGATATCATTTCGTCGAGCTTTGGAGGATCATAAATCCATAAATTATTTTCTACATCAACTTTAGTTATGGGTACCTCACGGTCTTTTATAAATTTCAGTAAATTGAAAAAATTACTTTTCCAATTGGCTCGGTCTTGTCGTAAATGCAATATACTATCTTCAGCAATTACTAAAGATGCGTTAGGATTGGCTTCTTTTGCCCACTTCGCAACTTTAATTGTTGCTTGAGGGTATCCTAATTTTTCCAACCAGAATGACCATTTATCATTATGATGATATAAATGAGTGGCTGCAATTTCATCAGCAGCATGCCATTCACTGATTGTACGTCCATCAACTGTACCGTTATATCTTAAAACTCTAGCTTTTACGGTAAATTCTACAATTTTCTCAACATCTTTCGGACTAAAATCTCCGTTGTAAATGGAGTCTGGAACATCTCCACCCCAGAGTAAATGTAATGCTCTAACTTTCATTTGATGGGATGTAGCGAAATCTACAAATTTGTTTGCATCGTTCCAATTAAAATTAAATCCCTCAGGAATAATACCTTGATCTAGATCTGATTTGATGGTAGTCCAGGTGTCGATAATTTTCCTCCAGTCGCCTGTCTCAAAATTTCTAAATACAACACTTGTGTTTAATTCGCTTGCGCTGAATAATTGATTCGCAGTTTTTTCAATATTAGGAACATTACGTAAAGACAAATAATCGACTCTGCTTGGAACTTGGATGGTAAAGTTTTGCAAATCAGCGAGATTTCTAGGTCCTGCCTCTACCCATGTGTTTTTCATGGGATGATAAATTAAAAGTGGTGTTTCGTCTAGTGTAACTGCTGTAACAAAATAATCGCCATTTTCATCTTTGAGTTCACTAAAGCTTATTCCTACTTCTACTTCCTTTGCATCAATTTCCATTGTTTTTGCGTACATATCAATAGTTGTTTTTTTTAGAGCTTCATTAGGTTTTGGAACTTCCTGAAGATGTGTCAATCCTTGTACATATTCTGGGGTAGGAGTTAGAGCTTCCGGAGGATTCAACGTTGCAGTAGGTATAATAGTGGCAATCTTCGGTCTAGAGACGATTGTTGCTGTACCTCTAGGATTTTGAAATAGGGTTGCCTCTGGTGTTCCTGTAGACGGAGCAGTTGCAGGTTGAGGTTGAGAAGTTACTTCAGGACTTCTAGAACAGGCACCCAGTACTCCTGATGTAAGAGTACCCAGTCCTCCGAACAGAGTAGCTCTTAATACTGCTCTGCGGGAATGTTCCCTTGCTTTATAGCTATTAGTATTTTCTACTGGTTTACCTTGAGCTATTTCCTTCTGATCCGGAGTTCCTGGCATATACGGATAGGATGTATCATTACTCTATAGTTTTGTCAAGATTGGTTTTCCAGGCTAAAATGAACCTGATTTCATCGCGGAAGGTATGTCCGTAACTCAATCTAAAATTGCCAAAAAATCATTTGGCGTATATATTTTAATATCTTCATATTCTTTCAAATCCAATAAATGATGATCACCGCTCACGATATAATCTGCACGAGTTTCTCTTGCTGCATAAAGAAATTTATCATCTTTTGGATCTTTTTGAATAATGATTTCTTTATTAGTTGTTGACTCCAACGCCACATAACTGAGCATAACCAGGTGTTCCATAATAGCTTTCCGTTGTTTCAGAGTAAGTTTGTGGTATTTCACAATTTTTTCTCTATTAAGAACATCTTCAACCTCCTCAAGAATTGGTGGGGAGGTTATAAGAAGAAAACGCTGTGCGGTAAAAGCTTTGTAAAGCTCAAGCGGAGCAGATGGTCTTTTTGTAATAAGTGCACTAATTAAAACATTGGTATCTAACACCGCTCTAATCATGCATTTTGATTTTTGTTTTCTGCCCGCACATCCCGGATGACTTGATTAATCTCTTTTACAATATCCGTAGGATCGGCATCAGGAATATTTGTCCGTATGCTGTCGAGTTTACGTACTTCTTCATCCCATTGAGACTTACTTAAGCGTTTTGTAGGATCAAGGAGTTTTTCATAGTCATCTACGCTTAAAAGGACTGCAGCATCCCGGTTGTATTTTTTAATGATAATTCGATCTTTACCATACATTACTCTGCCAATAAATTCAGCAAGATTTGTCCGTAAGTCATCGATGGATACAGAGTTATTTAGCATAGGCATACTATATACCCCTTTGTAAGATTTGTCAATTTTGTAAGAAATAGGTTTTTCAGGAGGAAATGAGTGTAATTTCATCACGGAATCGGCTAAATGTAACTACATCTTCGATCTTCATACCCTATCAAATCTCAATCTTCGTAACTCTCTCCAATAATATTGTTACCTCAGGAACAAATTTTTTAGCCCAATTGTATGTTTCATCTGCTTTTTTTATATCGTAAATATGGACTGTCCAGTTACGGGCCTCTAGAAATTTAAACCATAATTCCGGGTCATCGATCAATCCTTCGCGCGCTCCTGACCTGATACTGGATTTAGGGCTATATACCTCAACCCCTCTTCCAATGACTCTTCAAGGGTAAGGAGCGCATCCTGAAGCTCTTTCACTCGCAATATAAGTCGATCCTCTACAACCATTCAACCTCCTTTAACAACTGTTCTTTAAATCGACCTTTTGTAGAGAGCAAATCTGTCACATCAGTAAAATAGGGTAAATCAGACTCTTCAAAGGCTTCCCGTAGATCGGAAATCTTATCACCCCCAAAGTGGCTCATCTCCTGCGACTACTACATCAATATCAGACCATTTTCCGGGACTACCCCCCTTGGCTCGTGACCCATACAAGCCCACCCTAATAGGAGTTGAAACTGTCCTTAAAACTAAATTTTTTACTATTATTTTTAATTGATTGTCTGACATAAAATTAAAAAAATGGTTTCGTACTTTTTTTATTGTAGTCCTGCAAAATGATTTTTTCAATTATGCGCATCCAATATTATGTTCTAAACTGTCACGTATAATCTAAAGCTAAGCATAATACCTCCTATTATAACGGAAGGGTGGATACTGTCATAATATTTCCAAACAGAAATGAGCTTAATTTCATCAAGGGCTATTAGTTCTTAGTTCAATGGTAGACTGATAGGGGAGAGTGGCAGACGCATTGGGATCGCCACCTCCTCCTGCTTGTGCAAGGGTGAAATGGATAAATACATACTTGGGCCTTATAGGGGGATTAGGACACACTACAAGAAAATAACATGTCCCGCTCCACGCTACTTTATCATTGGTTAGGTCTAGGTCTACTCCTGCCGATGAAACAATTTTGTTCGGCGAACTACTACAGGTAAACGTGGTAGTTGTCGTATCGCGATTGGTAATAGTTACAAAGTCTCTGGATATATTGCACCCTGCTGCATCCACATCCGTTGCGTTTCTTATAGCTCTTTCCATGATAGATATGGCATAATCTCCGTTTTGTTTTACTTCTTTCTGAATTTCAGCTTTAAGACTAGAACGAACTGATATTACTAAAACCTGAGTAACAATGGTACTTATAATCCCGAGTAGCGCGATAACTACAAGCATCTCAACCATGGAAAATCCTCTTATTTTGGAAATTGGAAATTGGAAATTGGAAATTGGATTTTTCATAGGACTATCTCCAATCCGACATACATGATGATACCGATACTTCAGGGGCAGGTGTAATATCTGTGGCAGTACCCGCCCAACTGCTTGTTGCGGTAACTTTATAAGACTCAGAGTTGGGAATTGAAGGAGGTGTCGGACAATCGGCAGAGACGGAGAATAGAACCTGCTGCACGTAGGGAGTAGTAGCGGGCGACTTATTGGGAAACGGAGTCAGGTTATCATCTATGTAGCATCCATTTGGACCACTGCAATATAACTCATATAGGTTACTTAGTCCTATGGTATCCCGTGCTACCCGGATTCTCTCAAGCTGTTCTGAGGCATAGGTAGTTGCTAAACTTTTATTTTTAGCATAATTCGTATTTTTTAAGGCTATAAGTTCTATCGTGACAATTCCTGTCAAAAAAAGCATAATCAGAGTAAGTCCGACCAGTACCTCAAAAATAGTTTGTCCTTGTCTTAAGTTATGCATAATCATAGCAGTATACAGGAAGCCCCGTCCTTTTTCCGCAGACCGCCGGAATCAGTAATAGTTCCGCCATCTCGAACCGTAATTGCATACTCCTGATCGGAAAGTCCATCTGAACGGATGCAGACAGTTGCTTCGTTGCTTACTGAAGATGGAAAAGGTCTGAAAAGCACTCCGGTCGGATTTGGTCCCGGATGCTGAGCAATGGTTACTTCCGGAGACAGTGAAAAACTGTCAAATGTTTTTTGGGAGAACGTATTTCCGTTGGTACATACCCCTTCAATCGTGCGTCCATTAAAGTCAACCCTCCATCCTGTGAGATACGAACTGGATGGGTCATATCCGAAAGATGTAGACATACATCCGCATGCCAAATCGGAACAGTCGATTTCCCCGGTATACGCCCTGCTTTGAGCATCCCGAATGATATTCTTCATCTCTTGACCGGCAGCAATGAGCTTCTGCCTCTCGTTAAATTGCTTGTAGCCGGCAACAGATACCCCAACCAGAATGGAAATTACTCCGGTGACTACCAGGATTTCAACAAAAGAAAAACCTTTTATGGATTGACTACTTGATAGTTGCATCCTGATCCGCCTTTGCAAGTGGCTCCTCCGCAAGAACTACCGGAGGCCGCACCGTTTTCTAAAAACGCACATAACTGATATCCGGATCCTCCTCCCGTCTGGACATAACAATAATTGTTTCCGCTTACCGGATCAGTAGGATATGTATTTATATAGGTAGCATCTAGTATAAGCGGGGCCGTCCCGGGACGAGCCCCGCATGAACCAGGAGTAGCAGGATAGACTGAATTTTGAGCTCTGAAAATTTCCAAAGCTGACCTGACCTGCTCGAGATTTGATTTTCGCAGTGCATCCCGGCCGCCTTTTGTAACTGCCGTATAACTTGTGAATCCGAGTGTTGAAAGAATTGAAATAATCGTCACCACAACAAGAAGTTCGATAAGGGTAAACCCCTTTTTATAATTTGAAATTTGAAATTTGAAATTTGAAATTTTCATATTACTGTCTGTTGCTCAGGCAAAAACCTGTCGGAGCCGGAGCAACTTCAGCCTCCAGAGTTCCGCAGATCTGATACTGAGTAGTATCACATATACTGGATACGCCGCAATAATAACTTCCGCTTCCGCTTTTAGGATCCTGAGGAACCTTGGACATGAAAGTGCCGGCCGCACATGAAATACTATTTGTTCCGGAAAGTATCCCTGTATAAGCCCCGGCTGCCGGATACGCAAAACCGCAAATTCCGTAATATTCCTCAAGAGCGTTACTAATTTCTGAAATATTATGTTTTCTTACACTGTCCCGGGCTCTTTGCTGAGTTTTAATATAACTCCCCATAATAGGAACTGACATTATACTAATTAACGCAATTGCAATAACAATCTCAAGAAGAGAAAACCCTTCCGTGCGAAATTTTTTTATACTCAAAGATTTAAAACGCGAAGCGCAGTTTGCCATAATACATCACCGAATAACAAAGATATACCCATCGCAAGAGCTAAATACGGACCAAAGGGAACCGTACTCTTAAACGATTTCACCCTCCCTATTACCAGTATTAAAGAAACCAGTGCGCCTGTCAAGAAAGCAAGATAAAAGCCGACAATAATTTGAGGATATCCTAAAGTCAGTCCCATGAAAAATGAAAATTTCACATCCCCAAATCCCATCCCTTTTCCCTTTGTAATAAGAAAAAGAAATAAGAAAAATCCGAGAAAAACAAAGGCAGAAAAGATGTGAGAAAGAAGGGAGGCCGGATCAAAAAAAAGAATATATAGGAATGAAACAACAGTCCCGAAGAAAACTATCTCGTCTAATATGATTCTTTTTTTTAAATCTGTTCCAATAACAACAATAAGACAGGAAAAAATAATGCAAAGATAAATCCAGTAAACAAATGATAATCCCGTATTAATTACAAACCACATTAAATATCCGAAGATAAGGCCGGTAACTATTTCAGAAAGGGGATACTGTATGGAAAGTTTGGTATGACACGTCTTGCATCTGCCTTTTAAATAAATGTAGGAGAGTACCGGAATCAGTTCCAACGGAGTTAAAAATCTCTTGCATTTGTCACAGTGTGATTGTGGAGTGACAATGGATTTCCCGCTACTGAGCCTGTCAATAACTACATTGAGGAACGATCCGATGCAAGACCCTAAAATAATTGCCGGTAGGATTAACTCCACATTAAAGATCAAGTCTTATGAAGATACACACCAATCACAATCAGTGGCACCCGGAGTAGTATCACCCTTACAGGTTCCAGGTCCTGCTGCACCACTATGATCAACTGCATAATGTGAATTTTTATCAAAAAGCATCGCTTTTGATGTTGGACGGAAACACAGTACTTTTGAGCTAGGCGTACCGGATAAATAGATGGTAGTTAAATTAGTTCCAGCAACGGTTGTAAAATTGGTTTTCAATTCTCCCGCCGTTATAAGAGGATCAACATATGTAGTTTGATTTGCACTGGTTAATTGTATTATAGAAGGGCTAGCAGCCTGCCAGGTATACTCTTGTCGTGTAGCATAATATCTGTCCATCGCTCCATTTAGTTCAGTAATTAAATTTTGAGTTTTAGAATCCTGTCCTTTTCGGATCTGCTCGAGAGGATCGATAGTTGCCAGAAGTGCAACCGCCAAAACGCCTAACAGAGAGATGACAATAAGAATTTCAATAAGGGTAAACCCTTTTTTTAATGAAGAAGAAAATTGGTTCATAATAAGTTTTTAGAAAAAATATAAATAATTGCTATATATAAGTGTTACAGGGTTAGAATTTACTTGTCAAGGAGTAAATGGGCAACAGAACCGCAATGACCAGAAATCCTACCCCCAGTCCCAGTACAACCATAATTAAGGGCTCAATAAGAGTTGTCAGAGATTTCACTGCCACTTCTGACTCGCTCTCAAAAAAAACGGAAAGCTTCATAAGAGAATCTCCTAATTTTCCCGTCTGCTCACCTACTGCTACCATCTGAGACAGAATAGGGGGGAAAAGATCCGTATCCAAAAAAGGATCGGATAAGGGGAATCCTTTTTCTACTTGTCTGGTTGCTTCCGTAAATGCGTCCTGATACCGGATGTTGGTTGTTGCATCCCGGGCAATCTGCAAGGCAGTAAGAATCGGCACGCCTCCGTCAATTAAAATCGCAAGAGTTCTCGTAATTTCAACTAAAATAGATTCTTTAATAAGGGGTCCTATAATGGGCAGGGAAAGAATGATATTCGTAATAATGGTTCTTCCCATTCTTGTTTTACTAAACCTGCCATAGAAAACGATTAAAAGAACTAAAATAATTCCTAAAAGCCATCCCCACCTGATTAACCCGTCTGATAGGGTAATTAAAATCCGGGTAGGAAGAGGCAATGTAACGCCAAAATCTTTATAGAGTCCTGTCATACGGGGTACAACAACCACCATTACAACGACACTAACCGCCACCATGCCGATAACGACAATAATCGGATACATAAATGCACCTTTAATCCTGCTTTTAAAACCTCTGCTTTTTTCAAGAGTTTCAGACAACCGTATAAGAATTACATCCAGCTTACCGGAGGCTTCCCCGGCTTTAACCAGTGCTATATAAATTTTGGAAAAAAGCCTGGGATATTTCTCAAGTGACTTGGCAAAAGAGGAACCTCCCTGTACTTCATCGCGAATATCCACAATCATTTTATGAAGAGACGGCTTGGTATTTTGTTTAGAAAGGATGGAAAGTCCTTCAACCAGTGTAAGACCTGCCGTAATCATAGTGGAAAGCTGACGGGTAAAATTGATAATTTCATTGGCTGAAACTCCTCCGGATAAAAAGGTGAGAACCGGGCCTTTCTTTTTGACTTCTTTAAGGTTAATGATAAAAGATCCCTGTTCATGAAGAAGAGCTGCTGCTAAATTCAGATTGGTTGCCTCAACAAATCCTTTTTGAGATGTTCCTGATTTGTCTTTTCCGGTATATGAAAAACGTGCCATAAGAAATAAATTATCGTTTTTTAGTAAGCTCTAATAAGCGGTCCGGACGAAATGCATAACTGAGTGCAGTTTCCAAAGAAATGACGTTGCCATCAATAAGACCCTTTAGACTATCTTCAAAAAGCTTCATGCCCATTTCTCCGGATGTTTGAATCGTATTATCAATAAGGTGCGTTTTTCCTTCCCGAATAATACTTTTTATAGATTGAGAGGCCAGCATAATTTCGTATGCGGGGGAGCGGGTCCCCATGAGATTCGGTATGAGACGCTGGGTAATAACTCCGGATAAAACCATGGATAACTGCATACGGATTTGCTGCTGCTGATTACCTGGAAACATATCAACGATTCTGTCAACACTCTGACTTGCTGAATTGGTATGAATGGTCGAGAAAACTAAATGGCCGGTTTCAGCAAGGGTAAGAGCTGCAGAAACAGTCTCCCTATCTCTCATCTCACCGATGTATGCAACATCCGGATCTTCACGAAGCATAGCCCGAAGAGCATTATTCCATGAATGAGTGTCCTGTTCCAGTTCTCTCTGAGAAACAATTGCTTTTGCTTTGGGAAAAACATACTCAATAGGGTCTTCAACCGTGACAATATGCACACTGCGGCTCTGGTTAATCTCGTTAATTAATGATGCTAAAGTTGTAGATTTGCCTTGTCCGGAGGCGCCCGTTAGGAGTACAAATCCTGATTTTAATTTTACAAAATCATGCAAGAGGTAAGGAAGACCTAACTCTTCAATTGATTTTATTTTTCCCGGTATGAGACGAAAAGCTAAAGCGATAACCCCTCTTTCATAATATGCATTGCTTCTGAAACGGATTTGCTCTCCAGATTCGATAGTTACCACGGTTGAGAAATCAATCTCCTTGTTGCTTAAAAGTACTTCTTTCTGAACCGGATTTAACAGAGAATATGTCATCTGTTCTACCTCTTTAGAGGTTAACTCCGGAAATGTGTTAAGTTGTCTAAGTTCTCCGTTTATCCGAACGGCAGGTGAATGTCCGGGGATAAGATGCAGATCAGATGCCTCACGGACGTTGGTTAAGATAAGAAGTTCTTGAATGGTCATATTAAATTTAGATTTTTTGATGTTAGAAGTGTGAAGTGAGGTACTGAAGTGAGATTGTTTGAATCCTTAGATTAAATAATCTAACTTCTCACATCAAAGACCAACTTCCCACATCTCATTTCAAAACATCTCGTTTTTACTCCTGTGCTACTCTTAATACTTCCTCAATAGTTGTAATGCCACTCAGTACTTTAAGATATCCATCCTGTATCATGGTAATCATACCCTCCTCTACTGCCTTTTTTTCAATTGCAGCGGCGCCTTGTCTTTCAACAATAAGTTTTGCAATCGCAGGAGTTATCATAATCGTTTCATAAATTCCGGTCCTGCCTAAATATCCTGTCAAATTGCATTCTTTACATCCCTTCCCTTTATACAGAACAATTTCGCTGTCCTTTTTAGTCAAAAGGGGACCCAGTTTACTTTTAAAATCTAAAATTACTTCAGGCGCGGGAGTGTAGGACTCTTTACATGTCGCACAAATTTTCCTGGTAATACGCTGAGCCTCAACTGCATTGAGAACCGAAACGATAAGAAACGGTTCGGCGCCAAGATCTAAAAGTCTAGGAATTGCGGTTGAGGCGTTGTTGGTATGAAGGGTTGAAAATACCAAATGTCCGGTAAGAGCTGCCTGAATTGCCAAATTGGTCGTCTCTGAGTCCCGGATTTCCCCAACCAATATAATATTGGGATCTTGTCTTAAGAATGACCGAAGTCCTGAGGCAAAGGTAAGACCCGCGATTGGATTAATCTGTACTTGGTTAATTCCGATTATTTCATATTCGACTGGATCCTCAAGGGTCACAATATTTACTTTCGCGGTATTAAGACGGGATAAAATCGAATACAGAGTAGTTGTTTTTCCGGAGCCGGTCGGTCCGGTTACCAAAATAATTCCATGGGGACGGGTAATTGCCATCTCCAGGTTTTTTAAGGAGGGACCGGCAAAACCCAGATCCTGAAGGGAAGGGATTCCGCCTGTTTTTTTCAAAAGTCTCATGACTACCTTTTCACCATGAACGGTAGGCAACGTTGAAACCCGTAAATCTACTTCATCGTTACCCATTTTGAAATTAAACCGCCCGTCTTGGGGAATACGCTTTTCATCAATTTTCATTTCCGAAAGAATTTTTATACGGGAAACAACCGCATCGTGTACCGATTGGGGAAGGGCTAATTTTTCATGGAGAATTCCGTCGATCCGGTACCGGACGCGTGTGCGGGTTTCCTGTGGTTCTATGTGGACATCCGAGGCCCGGCTTTTTACCGCATAGTCAAGAATCGTTGAAACTATTTTAGCAATAGGTGCTTCTTTAATAATTTGAGAGATGCTACTGGAATCAACTGTCTTTACCTCCTGGGCTGTTTCCTTAATTGCTTCGCTTACCTCAACTGAGAGTCCCTGAGAATATTCTTCATCTATTTTTTGGATAATTTCCGTTTTTTTTCCTAAAAACGCCAGTATCTTTTTTCCTGATTTTTGTTCAAGAAAATCAAGAAGGGGCAAATCCATAGGATCAACCATAGCAACACTTAATTCGCTGGTTACTTTATTTAAATCAAAAGGAATTAAGACGTATTTCCGGGCAACCGGCTCCGGAATAAATGTCAAAATTTCCGGTGAAATTCCCCTTCCTTCAAGCGCCACGGAGCGGATATGGTAAATAGAGGATTTTGCCTTCAGAATATCATCCTCTGAAACAATTCGTTTAGAAAGAAGGGTATCTATAACCGGCACGGAGCTATTAATTGAGCTTATGCGAATTTGGTCCGCAATTTCTCCAGAGATTAGATTATTTTCTACAAAATAGTTAAGTATCCGAGCATCAATATCCATGGGCAGTGTTTCCTATAGTCATTATCACTATTCTTGGCTATAATTGTCAACGAAGACTATGATCAGCTCCTACTTACTAATATCAGATAACAGCAAACAGATAACAAAAGAAATAGATAGTATTCAATCTAAATACACAATTACGCCGTTTAATCGGTTTGAGTTTTTACCGGAAACGTCTGTAGGGATTGATTTGGTAAGAAAAATAAGATCACAGCTTATTAACATGAATGCAGCCGGATACCGACTGGTAATTGTCCATAAATTCGAAACCGCAACAGATGAAGCTCAAAATGCTTTTTTAAAACTTCTGGAAGAACCTCCACAGGACACCCTTATCCTCCTGGTTGCCCAAAACGGTAAAAAAATTCTGTCTACCGTTTATTCCCGATGCGAGCTTATTAAAACAGAGTTTGTTCCGATAAATGAATTGGAAAGTAAGGAGAGTCTTGATCTCCTTCTCACCATTTTAAAGTCATCTCCAGGAAAACGTCTTCAAATTGCCGGGCAATTTAATAAAAATAAAAATGATGCAATCCATTTTTTAAACCGTCAGATTTTGCTGCTTAAACAATCTGTCCTCCAACCGCCCTCTACTCTTACATCCGGCCAGGTTTGCGAAATAATTTCAAAAATTGAGTCAGCGCGCAGTTATCTGGATGCCAACGTTTCTTCAAAAGGAGTTTTGGATATTCTCTTTTTGGGACTGCTGAGGCTTTGATTTTTACCCAATATCTGGTATTCTGTAACAATTCTATGACAAAGCAAACGTATTCAGGAGAACAAATTGTAGTACTTGAGGGGCTGGAGCCGGTTCGAAAACGCCCTGCAATGTATATCGGATCAACCTCTCTTACCGGAGTTCACCACTGCGTTACCGAGATAATCGATAATTCAGTTGATGAGGCGCTTGCCGGATTTTCCCAAAATATCTGGATAATACTCCATAAAGATAACTCGGTAACTGTTGCAGATGACGGAAGAGGAATTCCGGTTGACATAGTTCCTAAATATAAAACATCAGCTCTTGAGATTGTCATGACCAAACTTCATGCGGGAGGAAAATTTTCAGGAGATGCGTATAAAGTCTCCGGAGGTCTTCATGGAGTCGGAGCGTCGGTTGTAAACGCACTTTCTAAGTGGATGGAAGTAATTGTAACCCGGGACGGGAAAAGTTTCTCCCAAAAATATGAAAGGGGGGCAGTCATGTCCCCAGTTGCCCCGTATAAAAAAAACCTTCTGGATCTGACAAAAAATCTTCCGTCTCATTTTAAATACACGTCAAAAAACGGAACGATCTCAAACTTTCTACTTGACGAGGAAATATTTAAAGAGGGGATCGCGGCAACCTATGACACGATAAAGAGGCAGATAAAAGAAAGAGCGTATTTGGTGTCCAAACTTTTTTTCCATCTGTTTGACGAGAGGTCAAATGAGGAAGACCACTATTATTTTGAGGGGGGAATCACATCTTTGGTTGCTTCGGTTAACCGCACCCGCAGTCCGTTGCATCCGCCCATATTTATCCAAAAACAGGAAGGGGATGTACAGCTTCAGGCGGCACTTCAATACAACGACGGATTTTCAGAAAGTGTGGAAAGTTTTGTAAACGTCATCAACACCATAGAGGGAGGAAGTCATCTGACGGGATTTAGAATGGCCCTTACCCGCGCAATTAATGACTACGGTAAAAAAATCGGCGCTATTAAAGAGGGAGATGACGCAATCATCGGAGAAGATACCCGGGAGGGGCTTACCGCGGTAGTATTTATAAAAATGCCCGCCACCAATCTTCAGTTTGAAGGACAGACAAAAACAAAACTGGGAAACGCCGAAATCCAACCGTTTGTGCAAACCACCGTCAACGAAGCACTGGATGTGTTTTTTGAAGAGCACCCGTCAGATGCCCGGCGTATCCTGGAAAAAGTATTCCTAGCCGCCAAAGCACGTCTTGCTGCCAAAGCTGCTAAAGATGCCATTATCAGAAAAGGAGCGCTTGAAGGCTCATCTCTTCCCGGAAAACTCGCGGACTGTCAAAGCCGGGATCCAAAACAATCAGAATTGTATATAGTAGAAGGCGACAGTGCAGGCGGTTGCTTTTCCGGTGATACAAAAGTAGCTTTAACCGATGGTAGAAACCTAAGCTTTAAAGAATTAATCGCAGAGGATAAAGCCGGCAAACGAAACTATTGCTATTCAATTAATTCATGTGGGCTAATTAGTATTGCACTGATTAAGAATCCTCGTATTACCAAAAAAAATACTCAAATTATTAAAGTCATACTTGATAATGATGAAGAAATTATTTGTACACCCGATCATCTATTCATGCTCCGCGACGGTAGCTATAAACAGGCCAGTAACTTAACTCCTGATGACTCTTTAATGCCTCTAAGAAAACAGTTATCAAGAATAGGTAGACGTATTACGATCAAAGACTATGAGATGGTGTTTGATCCTGGCCAGCATCGTTGGATATTTACCCATATGATTGCGGATAAATATAATTTAGATTCAGGTAACTATACTCTGAATAAGGGAGCGTATCGCCATCACATCGATTTTAATAAGCATAATAATAACCCGGATAATTTAACCAGGTTGACCAAAGAAGAACATCTCAATCTTCACAAAAGTCACATCGAAAAAACTCTTCATCGGCCAGATAGTAAAATCAAAGCAGCACAAGCTCACCAAACAGATCGCTATAAAGAAAAGATTAAATTGATTATGTCTTCTCCAATAATACGGCAACAGTTGCGCCAAAATGCCAGAAAACAATGGCAAAACCAGGAATATAAAAAATATATGCTGCAAAAATTTTTGGAATTCTATAATACCAATTCAGAATATCGCAAAAAAAATAATCAACTTTTAAACTACAATCAAAAGCGATACTGGAGTAGTCAACATAACAGACTTGCTCAGTCAAAACGCGTTAGTCAGTTTTTTCATGATCACCCGGAAATCAAGATTTCGCTTCGCAATCAGGCTAATCAATTATGGGAAAATTATGAATTACGTAAATGGCGCCAACAAAAAACAAAAGAGCAGTGGACCCCCGAATTCCGATCTAAACGGTACGCTACTTATAATAAAACCTATCTTAATAAGGCCTTAAATACCTTACACCAGATTTATATAAACTCCCATAAAATAAACAAAGATCAATATAACCTTATCCGAAAAACAACAAATGACAAAAACTTACTTAAATATGATACTATTTGTCACCGATTTTTTAATGACAGCGAACAAAATTTTCACACGGCAATAACCTATTACAATCATAGGGTTAAAGCTGTTATTCTTCTACAGCAAAAGATCGATGTTTATGATATTGAAGTGCCCGAAACACATAATTTTGCTTTATCCTCAGGAATATTCGTCCATAATAGCGCAAAGCAGGGGAGAGACCGCAAGTTCCAGGCTATCTTGCCTCTTCGGGGAAAAATTCTCAATACAGAACGTGCCCGGCTGGACCGAGTTCTGGAATTTGCGGAAATTAAAGATTTAGTTATAGCTCTTGGTATGGGAATTGCGGAAAGCCTTAACCCAGAAAAACTCCGGTATCACCGAATCATTATCATGACGGATGCGGATGTCGACGGAGAGCATATAAGAACTTTACTTTTAACATTTTTCTTCAGGCATCTTCCGTATGTTGTCCAAAACTCCCACTTGTATGTTGCTCAGCCCCCTCTTTACAAAATTCAAATCGGAAAAGAGTCTCATTATGTATATTCAGAAGAAGAAAAGGATGCGCTTCTTGCAAAGGCGAAAGGTGGAAAATTTATTCCGGGTCTTCAAAGATACAAAGGTTTAGGAGAGATGAATCCGGAACAGCTTTGGGACACTACAATGAATCCTGCAAATAGAATCCTTAAGCAGATTAATGTTGCCGAAGCCGTCGAGGCGGATGAAGTTTTTTCCATGCTTATGGGAGATGAAGTTCTGCCGAGAAAACGATTTATCCAGACGCACGCAAAATCAGCAAATCTGGATGTATAGTATTATTACGTGAAAGGAGAATTTATGACAAATTTTATTTTTATTTCCGCTATCGCAGCACTTCTGGGAGTTGCCTATGGAATTTTACAAAGTGCAAAAATTCTTAAACTCCCCAAGGGAAATGAAACCATGAATCAGATTTCTGATGCCATCAAAGAGGGGGCAGAAGCATTTATGACCCGGCAATATAAAACCGTTGCCGCAATCGCAATTGCTATTGCTGTTATTTTGGCCTTTGCCATGGGAATTCCTTCGGCAATCGGATTTGTGGTAGGTGCCTTTTTCTCGGCAGTTGCCGGATTTGTAGGAATGAATATTTCGGTACGGGCAAATGTAAGAACCGCTCAAGCTGCTACAAAAGGACTTGCTCCAGCTCTCTCGGTTGCTTTTTCCGGAGGATCGGTGACCGGAATGATGGTTGCAGGCCTTGCCCTTTTGTCTGTTGTGGGAGTGTTTTGGTATGTAGAATCCCTTTCAGGAGGTACACCCCTTGATCTTAAACCTCTTATTGCCCTAGGATTTGGAGGATCCCTTATCTCTGTTTTTGCCCGCTTAGGAGGAGGGATTTACACCAAAGGCGCGGATGTAGGAACCGATATGGTCGGGAAAATTGAAAAAGGCATACCGGAAGATGATCCCAGAAATCCCGGAGTTATCGCGGATTTAGTAGGAGATAACGTAGGGGATGATGCGGGAATGGCCGCCGATCTTTTTGAAACATACGTCGTCACTGCCGTTGCCGTTATGCTCTTGGGACAACTGACTCTTCCCAATTTTTCCAATGCTCTGGTTTTTCCATTACTAGTTGGCGCAAGTGCAATTGTCACCTCCATTGCAGGAACATTCTTCGTGCGTCTCGGAAAAGATAAGAAAATTATGCCGGCATTATATAGAGGGCTAATCGCAAGCGCCCTATTATCGTGCATCGTATTCTATTTTCTGACTTCTTCAGTCATGGAACAAAACGGGCTGTATTCAACTTTTAATCTATATCTGGCGAGTTTAATAGGAATTGCGGTAACCATCATTATGGTTGTTATAACAGAATATTATACGTCAAAAAATTATTCGTCCGTTCAGCATATTGCCAACGCCAGTAATACGGGACACGGGACGAATGTGATTGCGGGACTGGCCGTTTCCATGAAATCAACGCTTGCGCCCATTTTGGTAATATCAGCAGCTACACTCCTAAGCTTCCAATTGGCCGGATTGTACGGAGTGGCAATTGCAGTCATGGCCATGCTTTCACTGTGCGGAATCGTGGTCGCAATCGATGCATTTGGGCCCATTACCGATAACGCGGGAGGAATTGCTGAAATGAGCAATCTTCCCGAGTCAGTGCGAAATGTGACGGATGCCCTCGACGCTGTAGGTAACACGACAAAAGCAGTAACAAAAGCATACGCCATTGCATCAGCGGGACTTGCCGCTTTGGTGCTTTTTGCCAGCTATACAAAAGAGCTTGAAAATTCCCTGTCTTTACAGGCTCAGAAACTTACATTTTCCCTTTCAGATCCGTATACATTGGTCGGACTTTTAATTGGGGCCGCACTTCCGTATCTATTTGCATCTTTTGCGATGGAGGCCGTAGGAAAAGCTGCCAATGCAGTTGTCGTTGAGGTC
This sequence comes from Candidatus Gottesmanbacteria bacterium RIFCSPHIGHO2_02_FULL_39_11, assembly GCA_001779195.1. Classification (GTDB taxonomy): domain Bacteria; phylum Patescibacteriota; class Microgenomatia; order 2-02-FULL-39-11; family 2-02-FULL-39-11; genus 2-02-FULL-39-11. The sequence goes on along the minus strand of MFJL01000022.1, from coordinate 21,314 downwards.
AGACGCCAATTTAAGGAAATAAAAGGAATTATGAGCGGAAAAGAGAAGCCGGATTATCGGCGCTGCGTAGACATAGTAACAAAAGCGGCTCTACATGAGATGATTGTTCCTGCAATTTTACCCATTGCAACTCCTATACTTGTCGGATTCTTGTTGGGACCTTCTGCTTTGGGAGGATTTCTGGTTGGAATTATCGTCACCGGGCTTTTTGTCGGAATTTCGATGACTACAGGAGGAGCCGCATGGGATAATGCCAAGAAATATATTGAAGGCGGACACTTCGGTGGAAAGGGATCCTTTGCCCACCAGGCTGCCGTTACCGGAGACACGGTCGGGGATCCTTACAAAGATACGGCAGGACCAGCCATCAATCCCATGATTAAAGTAGCCAACATCGTGGCTCTTCTTTTGGCAGGATTTTTAAGATAAAACAAACATAAGTCACCTAAGTAACCTAAGTAACTTAGGTCACCTAACTTAACTATGTCAGATATCGGAAAACTAGAACGGATCGAAATCGTTGATGAAATGAAAAGGAGTTATCTTGACTACGCGATGAGCGTTATCGTTTCCCGTGCTCTCCCGGATGTCAGAGACGGTCTAAAGCCCGTTCACCGGCGCATTCTATACGCCATGTATCAGCTCGGTCTCCACTACTCGGGCAAACACACTAAATCGGCAAAAGTTGTCGGAGAAGTACTCGGAAAATATCACCCCCATGGAGACATGCCGGTATATGACGCGCTTGTCAGACTCGCTCAGGAATTTTCGATGCGGTACCCTCTTATTCACGGACAGGGGAATTTCGGCTCCATTGACGGGGATCCTCCGGCTGCCATGCGGTACACGGAGGTAAAACTCGCTAAAATTGCTGAGGAAATGCTGACTGATTTGGAAAAAGAAACCGTTCCCTGGCTTTCAAATTTTGACGATACTCTCAAGGAACCCGTCTTTCTGGCTGCTAAACTCCCAAATCTACTTCTGATGGGGTCTGACGGTATCGCGGTTGGTATGGCTACCAAAATTCCTCCTCATAATCTTTCTGAGGTTATCGATGCCGTCGGTTATATGATTGGAAAAAGCAAATTCACAAGTGAAAATCGTATGGAATTTTCAGGCACGCTTGAGGAACTGATGGAATTTATTCAAGGTCCTGATTTTCCGACAGCCGGCGCAATTTATGATATCGCAGAAATTAAAAATGCGTATGCGACCGGGCGGGGGAAAATAATCATGCGGGGAAAAGCAGAAATTGAAGAAGTAGGAAACGGTAAATCGGCAATTATTATTACGGAGCTTCCCTATCAGGTCAACAAGGCTTTAATGATTGCTCATATCGCACAGCTTGTCAAAGATAAAAGGCTTGAGGGCATTTCAGACCTTCGGGATGAGTCAGACCGGCACGGCATCCGGGTATATGTAGAATTAAAACGCGATGCAGTCCCCAAAAAAGTTTTAAATAATCTGTATAAGCATACATCTCTCCAAACCTCCTTTCCGGTAAATATGGTTGCTTTAGTTGATGGAACTCCTCAGACTTTGACTTTAAAGCAAATCCTCGAAGAGTATGTAAAACACCGGCATCTAGTAATCAAAAAAAGAAGTGAATTTGAACTGAAAGAAGCCCGGGCACGTGAACATATTTTAGAAGGACTTAAAATTGCGGTTGATCATATCGATGAAGTTATACGGACTATAAGAAATGCAACGGATGTAGAAGATGCAAAAGCTCAGCTTATAAAAAAGTTTAAACTCTCAGACCTTCAGTCCCAGGCAATTTTGGACATGCAGTTAAAGAGATTGGCAGCACTTGAACGGCAGAAAATTGAAGATGAGCTTTCTATGATTCGGGAAACGATTCAATACCTGACTGATCTGCTTGCCCATCCTGAGAAAATTTTAAAAGTAGTCAAAGAAGAGCTTGTAAAGCTTAAAGAAAAATACGGAGACCTGCGCCGTACTAAAGTTTACAAGTCCAAAGTCGGAGAATTCTCCGATGAGCAGCTTATAGCCAACGAGCCTACTGTAATAACTCTGACAAAATCAGGATATGTAAAAAGGATGAATATTGCTACGTTTAAAACACAGGAAAGAGGTGGTAAAGGGGTTATCGGAATGACCACTAAGGAAGAAGATTCCATAGAGCATTTTATATCCGCAAACACTCATGACAATATTCTTTTCTTTACAAATAAAGGAAAAGTGTACCAGCTTAGGGTCTGGGACATTCCTGAAGGAAGCCGGGTAAGCAAGGGACAAGCAATTGTAAATCTTATTAATATTGACTCAACAGAAGTTGTAACGAGCGTCCTTACCTATGCTCTTAAAGGAGAGGAAAGCAAAAAATACAGCTATATAGCCATGGCCACCAAAAAGGGAACCATTAAAAAAACAAAACTGAAGGAATTTGAAAACATAAGACGAAGCGGACTGGTTGCGATAAAGCTTGATGCCGGGGATCAGCTTACCTGGGCAAAACTTTCAAGCGGAGAAGATGAGATGCTTCTGGTTACTTATGAAGGAAAATCGATTAAATTTGCAGAGTCTGAAGTCCGCTCGACAGGCCGGGACACCATGGGAGTGCGGGGAATTTTAATGGATGAGAATGACTTTGTGGTTGCGATGGAAATTATAAACGCAGACATTGCAAAACTGGACTTTTTAACCGTCATGGAAAGGGGAATCGGCAAAAAAACTCCTTTTTCCGGATTTCCCAAACAGCATCGGGGCGGTCAGGGAGTAAAAGTGGCGCAGGTAACGGACAAAACAGGAAAAGTAGTCGCCGCACAGGCAATTTCTCCTGAGTCTCAGAATTTAGTTTTAACATCTGAAAAAGGTCAGGTAGTAAAACTTCCTCTTGCCCGTTTGCCCCGATTATCCCGGGCAACATCCGGCGTTATTCTTATGAGAATGGATAAGTCAGATAAAATTGCAGCAGCAACCTGCATTGGATGAGATATGGTAATTCCCGGAAATACAATTGCAAACTCCATTAAAGAAAAGTTAAAGAAAAAAGTTTCCGCTTTACCAATTCCTCCTCATCTTGCTGTTGTTATTGTCGGAAACGACCCTTCCTCTCTAAAATACATAAGCCGGAAGAAAAAAGTGGGAGAAGAAATTGGAATCAAGGTAACTGTTTTTCATCTATCTTCCTTAGAGAAGTTACTTAGGTTACTTAAGTCACTTAACGAAGACAAGACAGTCCACGGAATTATTATCCAACGTCCGGTTCCCTTACCTATAAGAAAAGAAGAACTGGATCTTCTGGTTAAGCCGGAAAAAGACGTGGACGGGTTTCACCCTCAGTCTAAGTTTATGCCCCCCATCTCTGAGGCTATTTTGGAGATTTTAAAATGGGTTTACAACCAAGAAAATCGTAATCCCGTTATTCGTGATTCGTCTATCGAAAAACGACAAACGAAGAACGAAGAACAATTCTTTCATAATTGGCTCTCTCAAAAAAAAGTTTTAATCATCGGTAGGGGAGAGACGGGGGGAATTCCGATTGCCAAAATGTTAACTGCTATGGGGATTAATCCGATAATTGCTCATTCTAAAACAGAAAATATTAAAAAGTTGTGTTTAACATCAGATATTATCATAAGTTGTGTAGGGAAGGAAAATATTGTGCGACATGATATGGTTTCAAAAAAAACCGTTTTGATAGGAGTTGGAATGCATCCTGAAGAAACCCCACCAGCCTCCTTAACGTTTTCTCCTGACTATACCATCGGGGAAATTAAAGACCGTGTAGCTTATTACACTCCAGTCCCGGGAGGGGTGGGACCGGTGAATGTGGCTTGTCTACTCAAAAACGTTGTTGAGACGGTAAAATAACCCCCTTGCCACCTGTAAACCTCTGGGATTATAATGTCAGTCCTATGACCAGATTGAGCGTGTCTCCTATTAAACAGCCAAATAATCGGACATGCGGCCCCGTTTCTTTGAAAATTGCATTACGAATTTTAGGACAGGATAAACCCTTAACGCAGCTTATTTCCCTCTGCCAAACCAATTCAAATGGAACCTCTACGAACCATATGATCCGCGCCATCGAAAAATTGCATTTGGAAGTTCTGTCCTTTAAAAAATCAACTCTAAGCCATATCAAGCGTTTCCTAAATAAGATGAGTTATCCCTGTGTAATTCTCGTAAGTTATTTATATGATCTGGATGAGAGCGGCGAACCTAATCCTGAGTCCGGACACTGGGCGGTAGTTCGCACTTTTGATGCTAAACGTAATCGAATTCAGCTTCTGGATAGTGTCTCGGGGACACGCAAATCTTACGACTGGAATGATTTTCTCAGGCGCTGGCTGGGATATGATTTAAAACGGTATTGCTTCGGATCCCGGAAAAAACATTTTAAGCTGGTAAAACGCTGGCAATCCCGGCATATGCTGGTTGTAAGTAACTCCTGCTAACGTCTATGAAATTTCTCGTGGATCTCTTTAAGTTGCGGATTGGTAACATGGGTATATATCTGAGTTGTAGAAATGTTTTTATGTCCCAGCATTTCTTGAATGCTTCTAATATCCGCTCCACTCCTTAACAGATCCGTCGCAAAGCTATGACGGATCCCATGTGGAGTAATTTTAATAGGCAGTCGGGCTTTTTTTACATATTTTTCTACAATTCTCTGGACTGAGCGTGTTGTCAGTCTCATTTTTTCATCCGGAGTTGTCGGATCGGGTTTAGCTCCTCCAACCCGGGTAAATAATGGTTTAAAAGCATCCTCTCTTTCAGAGAGATAGCGAGTTAACCATTCAATTGAGGCATCAGACATAAAAACGACGCGTACCCGTCCTCCTTTTCCAATCACTCCAAATTCTTTTGTCTCAAAATTTACCGAGTCGCGATTGAGACGTACCAATTCGCTCACCCGAAGACCGGTACTAAAGAGTAATTCCATAATGGCTTTATCCCGAAGACCGGCAACATCCGATATTGAGGGCATATTCATCAAACGTTCAACCTGAGATCTGTCTAAAAATTTTAGGGACCTGCTTTCTGCTTTTCCCAAATCAATCTTTTCAGGAGATAATACCGGCAGATCCGTTTTCAGCAAAAATTTCAGATATGCCCGTATGGCAATCAGATGATAATTTTGCGTAACTTTTTTTAAAGGCATTTCACTCTCATCTGTGAAACGGGAAAGATATAACCGGTAAGAACGAATGATGTCATTTGTTATTTCCGTAGGGGAGAGTACTTTGGGGTAATTTACCTGCAAAAAGTCCATAAAACGGGCCATATAGTGACGATAATTCCTTATTGTCAGTCGTGAGCTTCCTCTTTCGATTTCCAAATATTCAAAAAATTTCTGTACGGATTCAGGAAGAGTCATACCATCATTGTGCGACATTTGACAAATACTTGTCAACTACGTAGAATGCCCGTTGTATGGGAAGAAACTATCATGAGTAACCTAGAAGTCATCTCTAAACCGTCATCCTGAACTTGTTTCAGAGCCTGTCCTGAATTCGGTTCAGGAATCTTCTGAAGATGCTGAAATGAATTCAGCATGACAGAGATGTAAAAGTTTCGAGACTACTTCTACATAAAAAAAATTAATTAAGTTTCTTTCTAAAAACCTGGAAGGACATCTCAACTATTTAGCCTCATTTTTAAGCCCCTGTAGTGCCCTAGGATGGGTTAGTTCTCACTTAACTTGGTAATGTGTCATTCCCGCGTTTACCCTGAAAACTCGTTAGAGTTTTTATGGGAAGGCGGGAATCCATACCTATGGATCCCCGATTAGATCGGGGATGACAAATTAGCCTCATTTTGAGCTCAAAAGGCGAGTATTGTAAGATGGATCCCGGGTCAGGCCCGGGATGACAGACCCGATTAGAAGGGAATTAATTTACGTTATAGTAACATATAAATGAGGTTAATTTAATTTAAAATGGGTAATTTATAATTTAAAATTAAAAGGAGCACTTCTCCATATCTACGCTCACAACGTCGCAAAAGAGTTATTGTGCGACTATATAGTCTTGTGTTCCCCAGGGCCGGGACACCATAAAAAGAAGCGGTACCACAAAACCGTGAAAATAGCCGGTATCTTCCCGGGGGGAATCCTTCCTCTTGCGAGGTAGCCTACTTTGAGCAGTCCGCTTTCTTATTAATGAATGACTCTCTTATGTTCTTAATGTGCATAGGTGTATAGTGCAGTTATATGCACTGCTAAAAAGTGTTTCGGGTATTTTCCACTGCTATATTTGGATTGTCATATCAATATATTTTAATATTTTTGAGTGTAATAATTTATAAAAATAATTGTCAGGATTAGTTTAGAGCTTTATATCAATATAATTAATAACTTTTGAGTTGGCCTCTACTCTCTTAAAAGAGGTATGTAAGAATAAAACTGCTTGGAATTAGTTTTGGAGCTTCATATCAATATATTTATATAATTTTGAGCGTGTTTTTGTGTCCAAACATCGGGTACCTTCTCTATTTAGGTAAAGTGAGTAAATATACTTATCAGAGGAGAATAATTCACAGTTGACAGATGAGAGTGCTAACTTGAGTGTCTGTCGTGAAAAGTGTTACGTGAAAAGATATACACAATACTATAGGATACTTACTATAGGACTATATCATAGTATATCACTGTAATCCCGATTTAATCGGGATTACAGTGTAAGCACCTTCGCAAACACTTCTCTCCCCCACACCGATTCTCAGCTCATTTTTTCAAATAGTTATCCCCAGCTCGTTGTAAAATAACACAAAATAAAAACAAACAAAAATACAATGATATATTCCCTGATATTGGGTTTAAAGAGTCTTTCTAACAAATACAGCTGGGATACCCCCACAAGACCGTAAAATCCTGAGCTTATAAGAAGAGAAAATGAGGCTGCCTGAATAGGCCAAATTGACAATACCAAGGCTAATTCCCCTACTCCAACCCCGGTTATAAATGCATATAAAATAATTTTTTTAGAAATAAAAGATTCCAGGCGTGTTGACCATAAGAACTGAAGTGACAGAATAAAAGAAATAGAGAAAAAAATAATGAAGTTTGCGAAGAATGGCAAGCGAAGAGAATAAATAACTGTTGCACAGAGGTATAAAACTATAAGAGAGAGAAGAAAGCCTACGCTGTGTGCGGCGCGAAGGAGCTGAATACTTCTTTGAGAAGCAACGTTATATATATTTTCAACCAAAAGAATAGCATACATTCCAACTGCGAATGCTACAGAGGTAAATATCCGGCTGATCATTCTCTCCGGGAGAAGAAAATAGAAAAATGAAACAAACCCCGTGAAAAAAACCGGAAGGATAAAAAGAGTAATCCATTCTATTTTTTTAATATCCTCCCGCAGCGCCCAACGGGTTAGACCATAGGACATTATGCACAGCACAATAACCAGATAAAAACGAATATCAGAGAGAATTAGTTGAGAAAGAAAAATCCCCACTGTAAGAATAAGAACAACTATTGCAAACCGTTCACGTTTATCCAACTGAAACAATTGAAATCTTAGTTTGTGAACGCCCAGTTTTTTAAGAAATTTCGGCATGTAGGTTATAGGTTTGCAAAAACTGCGGCAACGTCATCTCTTTCTTCCAGAATCTGTAACAGTTCTTCTGTTTTTTTCATTTGGTTTGGATTTTCAATGGACACAATGCTGACCGCTTTATATATCAGTTCGCTTTCTGTAACCGTCAGGCCTTTTTTTACCAGCTCTTCCTTAATCTTATGTAAATGGTCATGAGAGGTGTAAATATCTACTGCTTTCTCCTGGTCGGATAAATCAATTGCCCCCGCATCCAACGCAATTTCCATTATTTGGTCAAATGTTTTCCCGGTTTTAGTTACTTCAATAAACCCCACATAATCAAACAAATGAGAAACAGATCCTGAAGAGGCCAGGACTCCCCCGTGTCTTTCTAAGGTATTTTTAATCTCTGAAACTGTTCTTTGTTTATTGTCTGTTGTTGCTTCAATAATAATTCCCACTCCCCCAGGCGCGAAGGCTTCATATACATGCTGTTCCATCCCTCCTTCGCTTCCTGCTTTTACCGCTTTCTCTATAGCCCGCTCAATATTTTCTTTGGGCATATTATGAGATTTTGCTTTTTCTATGGCAAGACGCAGACGAAAATTGGAGTTAGGGTCCCCCCCTCCCCCTTCTTTAACCGCAATCATGATAGCCGATGACATTTTGGTAAAAATCTTACCTTTGACAGCATCTGTTGTTTCTTTTTGATGTTTTACTTTCGACCATTTAGAATGTCCTGACATAATTTGAAAGAGAAAAGGAGAAAGAGAGAAAAGGATAAACAGAGTGAAAAAATTTTAAAATCGCTTTTTCGCTTGCTCTCTTTTTCGCTTTTTCGCTCTTTAGATTATATTCCTCCTCTTGACTTTTCTCAAGCTAAATTCTACACTTCCTTGTGTATTTCACATGATTTCCACCTCAAATTTAAGTAAAAACGCAATCGAATCAGCACTATCCCATAACTGGAAAGACGCAGTGTCTTTAAATGAATCCATTATAGAAATGGACCCGTCAAACATCGAAGGAATGCTGCGTCTTGCCTATGCCCATATACAACTGCAAAACATTGAAAAAGCAAAAAAACTCTATAGAAAGGTCCTTCTTTTGGATAAATACTGCTTTGTAGCCCAAAAAAATTTAAATAAACTGAGCGCACTTCCTAAAAGAAGTAAAAAAACAGTCCAAAAAAGTACGGTTAAGCAGACTAAAATGTCTCCCAATCTTTTTCTTGAGGAACCGGGAAAAACTAAATCAGTAAATCTGATCAATGTGGCTCCCATTTCCGTTCTTTCACAGCTTGAAAACGGAGACAACGCCTACTTGTGTATAAAGCGACATTCCGTTGAGGTAAGGGATGAAAATAAAGTATATTTAGGAGTACTGCCGGATGATCTTTCCTTTCGTTTGCTTAGGCTTATGCAATCCGGAAATACCTATACGGTTATTATCAAAAGTACGGATAAAAAAAGCTTGAGTGTTTTCCTGCGGGAGAATAAACGGGGGAAACGATTTAAAAATCAGCCGTCGTTTTTACCCAATTCCATTGAATTTGCAGATCCCGTTAAAGAAGTGAAAAAATGTCAAGTCTCAGAAGATGAATTTGAGTAATGCACAATTTTTGATTTAAGAAATAAAATAACTCCTCCTACCCCTTCTTTCTTTTTAATTTTGAGATTTACCAATTCTTTAGGAGTTGTCAGTTCCTTTGAGGATGAATGCACCGCTAAAATGAATGAGATGAGAAATAATATAATAGCTGAAGGAAGCAGAGGCATGTTACTTTATAAAATCCTTTCCTAAGATTATTCTAACATCTCCTTGTAAATCCTGGTCAGTTTTTTGCTGTATATCGCATTTAAAAAGGCGTGTAAATAATTGGACCGTTTTAAACCCGTATAATTCTTTCCGATCGCAAATCATAAGACAAGCCTTTGTTTGGTCATTTTTAGATGTTGTCATACTGATGACATTTGCTCCCAGGTGTTCAAAAATGAGAGACATGGAAGAAGCAAGTTTTTCAACTCCTGCTGCGTTTACGACTTCTACACTTAGATTTTCGCTCCGGATTACACTGTCCTGGAATAGTCCGGATACCAAAAGCTCAAAGAGGTCCCGGTCAATTGTTTTTACTGCTTGTCCATCCGGGAATTTATCCTCAGTTATAATAAATGAGTCTTCCAAATTTACGAATTTTATCTGATCCGCCCGAAGAGACCGCACTCTCCAAAAAAGCATATTTTGCTCTAGAAGACTTAGATTAGTATCCAAAACAGAAGAATTATTTCTTAAAAAAGAAGGAAAATGGATAATGGCAGTTAAGAGTGAAAATGTTTTTTTCTTAAAAGAAACTATCTCTTCTTCAGTGTGAGGAGTGAGGGGTGCTTTTCCTTTGTTAATAATATAGCCGTCTATAAAAACACCCAGAGTGGACTGGACAGCTTTTGCAACCATTTCTCCGGCTTCGTGATTTTTGTCTAAAAGTCCTAACGCATATATGGATCGTGCCGGATAAGAACCGTATCCGTAGGGTACATTTAAGAGAGTATTACCGGGCAAAATAAAGTATACTGCCCGGTTCTGTGCAGGCTCTATGGAAAATAATCCGATGGGGTTTTGGCGATCTTCTGAAGTCGGAGAGTCATCCTGAACAATGATAGTGAAACGCCTTTTCCCGTCCCAAGAAGAGGGAGAAAAAGACAAAAATAAAATGATGCCGGTTACAATTATGAAAAGAATAACAAAAAAAGACGTTAGGATCAATCGAATTAAGCGAGCCGTTCTCTTTTTTCGAACTTGCTTACTCTTCATCACGTTTGCCTTTTTTTACGATTTCAACTTGTGGAAGTACAAAAGATCCCGTTGAGCTTGAGAGCTTTTGCGCTTTTCTTTCAAGAAGAGATTTTTTTTGTTTTCTTTTTTCTCCTTTATAAAATCCTCCAAATGATCCCATATGTAGCTGTTATACCGTAAAATGTGAATACCTGTCAAGAACTGCTAAATTAACCTTTAAAATTTTCTAGAACTTTTTCCAAATCAGCTGGCAACGAACATTTAATAGTTAATGACTCATTACTTACCGGATGATTTATAGTTATTTGGCTTGCATGCAGGAAAAGACGGGGACAAAAGGTGAGATCATCCCGATATACTTTTCTTCCCGCATATAAGGGGTCTGAGACAATTGGATGATTTATATGCTTAAGATGGATTCTAATTTGATGAGTACGCCCGGTATGCGGAGTCATTTCTAACATTTGATATTTGTCATAGGTACCTTTGTATGTAGAGAGTGTTTTATAATCCGTCACTGCATCTCTTCCTTCCGGCAGGACTCCGAATTTTCGCCTGTTCCAGGGCAATCTTCCGACTGGTGCATTAATTGTTCCGCCCGGAGAACCCAACAAACCGTGAACAAGACATATATATTTTTTCGTAACCGTCCGGTCCAGAAATTGGGATTGTAACGCTTTAAAAGAATTTTCATTCTTGGCAATAAGAAGTATTCCTGATGTTTCTTTATCTATTCTATGTACAATTCCGCTTCGGGTTAAAAATGAATCCTCCTCTCCTTCTTTTTTCTGAGTTAAAGGGACATGAAGATAAGAGATGGCAAAATCCTGGATGGTTTCCCCTTTTTCATTTATTGAGCGATTGACTGAAATTCCTGAAGGTTTATCTATTACTAAATAACTATCATCTTCAAAAAGTACGGATGGAGAAATCATTTTTCAAGATTTTTTTCGCAGGTTAAACAGTACACAGCTGCAGGGTTTACTAGGAGCCGTTTTTGCTCAATTGGCTTGCCGCAATTAAGACATATTCCATAGGTTGTATCCTCAATTCTTTTAAGCGCCAGCTCAATTTCTGACATTCTTTTTCTTTGCTGGCTAATAATGGCCTCATACCGTTCATGATCTGTTTCTTCTTTAGCTTCCGTATCTGAGGCTGCATTATCATTTAATCTATCGGTATTTGCAAAAGGATCCTGGGCTTTTAAAGACGAAAGAGTTTGCAAAAGTTTTTCTTTTTCATCTAAAAGCCTTTTTTTCATTTGCTTGGTAATGTCGGCATTTAAGGAGTTCATATGTTTTTTTTCTTTTTAGATAACCATTTAGCAATTATAATTTTTCTTAAAACCGGAATTGAAATCAGCAGAAAAATAAGAACAGATCCTATTTGTCTCTCACTTAAGATACTCCAGTATACGCTTCTTTCCTTCAGAAATTCAAGTCCGAAAAAGATAAAACAAGTCAGTATCACAAAGAGGTAAGAAACGACTCCTGAGGGGATTTTTCTCCGGACTGATTTTTTATACAGAACCAGAAGAATAATGGAAAGCAAAATATATAAAAGCGCTTCATACAGTTCTGTGGGGTGCCTGATTCCGGTAAGCCCTACCACTTTGACTCCCAAAAAAAAGCGGGTCTCTCTCCCATACCCTGCCCCCCCTAATTGCTCTCCGATTTTGGCAAAAATGAGAGCAAAAGAGAAAGCTAAGCTGAATAAATCGGCTAAATGCAAAAAATCATATTTCTTTCTCCTTGCATAGAAAAAAAGAAAAACAGCGCCTCCTATTAGCCCGCCCAGAAGTGATAATCCCGGAGCCTCCCGAACCACGATAAGACGCAGAGGATTAAAATCAAAGTCGCTAAAATGAGTAATAATATAGAAGATACGGGCGAAAGCAAGAACGACGATATTAGTATACAAAAATGCGTCAAAGTATTCCGTCTCTTTTAGATCTTCTTTTGCGAATTTCCAGACAATAAATGTAGATAGAAGAAATGAAAGCGCAAGAAAAAAACCAAATGAATATACATTAAACCTGCCGATGGTAAAAAGAATGGGTAGCATAAAAAAAATTTCAAAATCCAAATGACAAATTTCAAATCAATTTACCCCGAACCACAATGCCCCGCTACTCAGAACGCGGGTTTACTCCGATTTGACCGGAGTTTACTTTAAACATTTGGATTTTATTTGACATTTGATATTTGATATTTGGACTTTCCACTGTTTATCATTTCATATATACCTCCTGCGAGTGTAATAAATCCTATCACGAGGACCGTCTCCGTAACAGAGGTAAGATCGGCAAGAATTCCGGAAAGAACAACCGGAAGAACAGAGACTCCTCCCGTTAGAGAGGTTAAAATCCCGTATACTCTGCCCCTCACATCTGATTCGGATTCCTGTTGTAAAATGGTGCTTGCCGGAACATTTAAAAGTGAGGTAAAAAAACCCACTCCTATAAGGAGTATAAAAAAGATAGCAATAGGTGGAATAGTGAGTAGGTTTTGTAATCTGGCAAAAAAAGAAAGAATGACAAGAATAGTCCCTATGGATAATATTCCGGTTCTTATAATTTTACCTTTCAGATACTTTTCCCCGTATTTTCCTACCCAGTATGCCCCCAGTACCAGGCCCAACGCCGCAGGACCCATCACAAGATACGAAGCATCCGTGAGAGCTACTTTTACAATTTTATCTGCAAATCCGGGTGCAAGAACAACCAGAACCGAGATAAGTGCCTGGGATCCTGTAAGGATTACAAGACTCTGTCCCACCCTTTTGTGGTGTTTGATAAATTTAAGCCCCACAACAATTGAATCCAAAATAACGACTGCTGAGATCGGTGAGGAACGCTTTGGTTTAGGAACGGTAATTTCAGGAAGTTTAGTTACAAAGTAAGTTGCCAAAAGCATCAAAATCATCATAAAAATATAAACCCCCGAGGTTCCCAGAAGTGAAACTGCAGGACCGGCCAATATAAATCCGAAAATTGTGGAAAAATAAAGACTGATCGTAAAGAGTGAATTCGCGGAAAGAAGCTCATTTGGACTAACCAGACTTGGAATCGAAGGGGCTTCAGCAGGAATAAAAAACTGAGTAATAATAGAGGTAATAATTGCTAAAAGGTATAAAACGAGGATTTGATCGGAAAACAAAAAAAACAAAAACAAAAGAACCGCACGGAATAAATTGCAGTAGGTAAGAACTTTTTTCTTATCATAAAAGTCGACAATCGAGCCTGCAGGAATTCCGAAAAAAATAGAGGGAAGTCCAAAAGAAAGAAGAATAAGGGATACGCTTGTATTTGACCGGGTATGGCTATACACCTGAATCCCCAGAACAAATATAAGCATGTTAAGAGCAATCTGGGAGGTGATCTGTGCAAGCCAAAGACTTCGAAAATTTTTATTTTTTAATACAGTGAAAAAAGTATTCATAACGGGGCTTCTGATTTTGATATTTGTCTGATTTGATATTTTTCAAGAACCCATTTCCTGCCTGCGCAAGCAGGTCCACGTTCGTAAACCCCGAACCCACGTTCTTACAAACGGGGCATTGTGGTTCGGGGTAAACACTCATATATTTTTTAAATATTTCAAGAGAAGTCTTACTCCATATCCCGTCCCTCCAATCGGAGTTAAGGAAGATGGTTTTTCAGCATAGGAGGGACCCGCAATATCCAAATGCGCCCAAGGAATATTCCCTACAAACTCTTCAAGAAAAAGAGCCGCGGTAATTGCTCCCCCATACTTGCCTGTTTGGATATTTTTAATATCTGCGATGTGACTTTTAATAAGTTCTTTATATATTTTTGGAAGAGGCAATTGCCATAACTTTTCACCGGTTTCCCGAGAGGCTTTCTCAATACTCTGGGCAAGTGCAGGATTATTTGAGAAAAGCCCCGTGATATCCTCCCCCAACGCAACTATGCACGCGCCCGTTAGAGTTGCCAGATCAATAATTACATCCGGCTTTTCTTTGAGAACTGCATAGGAGAGCCCGTCAGCAAGTGTTAATCTGCCTTCCGCATCCGTATTTAATACCTCAATTGTCTTTCCACTCATTGCTTTTAATATATCCCCGGGCCGCATAGCACTTCCCGAGGGCATATTTTCACATGCGGCAATAAGCCCAACCACACTTACGTCCGGACTGACATCTTTTAAAGCTTTAAAAACTCCCAAAACGGCTGCGGCTCCGGCCATATCCAGCTTCATCGTTTCCATAGACTGCGCGGGCTTTAATGAAAGGCCTCCGGTATCAAAAGTAATTCCTTTTCCGATAAGAACAACTTTTTTCTTTGATTTTTTCGGTCTATAGGAAAGATGGATAAATTTGGGCGGCTCACTACTTCCTTTGGCTACTCCTAGAAATGCATTCATGCCTATTTTTTCGATTTCCACCTGATCATAAATAGTCGCCTTAATTGTCCCTTCTGATTTATCCGCAATATCTTTTGCTACTTTTGCCAAATAGGCTGGTGTAGTCAGATCGGGAGGCTCATTTACTAAGTCCCGTGTGAACTGGGTAGCCCGTGCATGAATTGTCCCCTCAGTTATCCCCTTCTCTGCCATGGAAAGTTTTCCGGGAGATATAAGAAAAGATATTTCTTCAATATCTTTTTTCTTTTTTGGGTCTTCACTTTTATATTTATTAAATGTATAAGATGACAGGTGCACTGCTTCAGTTAAAGTAGAGAGAAGGTACTCAAGGTCCATTTTCTTCATCCAAGACTCAGGAGGAAGAATGGAAACGGTTTGGGGAGAAAGACTTTTCGCAAAAGACAAAGCCTTACCCATACTATTTCTTATTTCCTCGCTTTCGAATTTATTGGAATCTCCCAGACCTACTATTAGTATTTTATAAGCTCCGGCTAAAGAACCTGGAGAAATAGTAATCTTTTCTCCTTCTTTTCCCTCAAAATGTTCCCTTTGCATGGATTTTTTTATAAGTTCCAACAAAGATTTATCTGTAATTGCGCTAACCTCTTCACCCTGAAAGGAAAACACGATTACAACATCTGAAGAAATTTTATTAGGTGACGTAGGTTTGAGAGTAATTTTCATACGTGTCCCGCCTAGCCTAATTTATAACATAGAATGGCGGATGTAGAGATTGTATACCAAATGATATAATGGGGCAATTGCCGTGGTGCTATCGGGCAAGTGGCGGAATGGCATACGCGTTAGTCTCAAAAACTAATAGTCGCAAGGCTATGAGGGTTCGACTCCCTCCTTGCCCACTTCATTTTGAAAAATATGTTTGACGAAACACAGACTTCAAGTCCGACAGATATCGATCACAGAGTCAAAGAAACGGTTGAAAGAGGAAAGAGTTATGCCGCTGCCCTTTTGCTCTTAGATCCCACTCTTTCCAAATAGGAATGCTTTCACCGGTATGCATAAAAAAACTTCAGAAAAGTGAAATACCTCATCAGTTTTTTCTTGATTCTGAAGTTCCTGCAAACCTGAGAGTTTTGGGAGATCGGATTCTGGCAATAGCGGGTAAACCTGGTGAAACTTACTAGAACGGCACCTCAGTGCCTTCGGCGTCGCGCTTCTTATCCACATTATAAAACCGTACTCTATCTCCTTTAAATATCAGATCAATCTCCCCTGTCGGGCCATTTCTATGCTTGGCAATGGATAACTTAATTATCTGCTGATCCCAGTTTTCTACATTCTGATCTTCCCGGTAGAGAAACATGACGACATCAGCATCCTGCTCTATTGCTCCTGACTCCCGAAGATCAGACAGCTGCGGTGCTTTACTCCCCCTCGCCTCAACAGCCCTGGATAACTGAGAAAGGGCCAAGACCGGAATTTTAAGTTCCCGGGCTAAATTTTTCAGGGATTGGGAAATTGCCGATACTTCCTGTACCCGGCTTTCATACCGTTTGGTTCCGGCATCGACAAGCTGAAGATAATCAACGATTATAAGCTTTAATTTTTGGGCGGCAACCAAACGCCTGGCTTTGGTGCGCATTTCAAAAATATTAAGCCCCGGCGTGTCATCTATAAAAAGAGGCGCCTCGGCAAGCTCCCCCATCGCCTGGGAAAGACGGGCAAAATCTTCTTCATTTAGCTTCCCCGTTTTTAGCCTCCAGGCATCTACATCTGCCTGGGAAACCAGTAACCGGTCAACCAACTCCTCTTTACTCATTTCAAGAGAAAAGAAGCCGACGGTCGTTTTTTGGCGAACGGAGATATTTTGAGCAATATTTAAGGCAAACGCAGTTTTTCCGGTTCCTGGACGAGCTGCCAGGATAATTAAATTTGCATCCTGAAGTCCGGCCAGTTTAAAATCCAAATCTGAAAAACCTGTCGGAACTCCCCGCATGGTTGATCCCCGTTTGTGAAGTTCATCCAGTCTCTCAAAGCTTTCAGCAAGTGCATCCTTAATCGGTATGAAATCATGAGTCGAGCGGTGCTCTGCAATTGCCAGAACCTCAGATTCTGCATCATCTAATACTTCTTTTGCTTCTTTTCGTTCATCAAATGCCGAATCCGTAATACTTCCGGATACCTCAATAAGCTTTCGTTTTACGAAATGATCAGATACTATTTTTCCGTAGTGTTCGGTATTGGCAGAAGTCGGAACCGCGTTGGTAAGTTCCGTCAGAAAAGCAGCGCCTCCCACATCTTTGTATTTACCCATTTTTTTAAGTTCTGCTGTAACGGTGACGATATCGATCGGCTCTCGTTTTTCATACAGGGAAAGCATCGCAGAGTAGACATATGCGTGTATGTCTTTGTAAAAGTACTCGGGACGAAGAAAATCAACAATATCTGAAATTGCTTCCCGATCAATAAGGATTGCTCCTAAAATGGAAGACTCAGCCTGCTCATCATGGGGAGGGATACGGGGAGATGCCATATTTAACTTATTTGTAACACTATTACCTGCATTTCTTCGGGAAGCTTGTCTTTAGTTATGGAAAGCTTGACCAAGGGTTCTGCGGAGTCCTTGCCCATTTGTTTTAGAAATTCACGTAAATCACCCAGATTCGGATACTCTTTTGGATCAAATTTAGAATTTGCATAGAGCATGGGAATAACAATTGAGGGCTCAACTTTGGTAACAAAGTCAGAAATTTCAGAGGAAGATAAGACCCCCGCTACTCCTCCTACCGGAACTAAAACGATATCAACTACCCCCAGTTTTTCAATTTCCTTTTCATCAAGTTTTTTGTTTAAGTACCCGGCATGTAAAATGTTAATCCCGTCTATCTCAAAATGAAAAACGGTATTCTGCTCACCATCCCGGCCCCCTAAAATTCCAATTACCTGTACTGCGTGAATTTCATACTCTCCGGGTCCCGGAAGCTCAATAGCTTGGCTTTCAATTCCTTTTAATTCTTTTTTGACGTTGGGTCCTGAAACAGAAATGATATTCACTTCTCCGCTTCCCAGCTTTACCCCGGCACTTTTATAGTTATACGGATCTGAAAGAACTGTGGCGGATTTGCCTTTCAGTCTAAAGCTTGAGAGTCCTAAATAGTAAATATCCATAAGTTAGTATTGTAACTGATAACATCCGGTATGCATTTATAAACGGATTTTAGCTTATCATTGTTTTTTTCCTTTTACAAGGGTTTATACTAAAAAGTCAGATGAAATTAGCCTAACTTCATCAGGAATGGTATAATGTAGACTATGAAAAAAGATATAGCGCTGGCTATTCTTATTGGTCTTGTTTTCGGGATGCTCGCTGCTTTTATTGTGATCTTTCTTCCAACCATTACCAAGCGCCAGCCCACTACACAAATAAGCGCTAAGGTAAGTCCTGCGGTAACCCGGACTGAAAATAACACAGCCAATATTACAATTGATATTAAAAACCCTCCTCCGGATAGCGTATTTACACAAAAGTCCGTAACTCTTGAGGGAAGTGTAAAAAACAGCAAACTGGTTTTACTGGATGCAGATTCCGATATAACGATTCTCAGTTCTTCTGACAGCGGAAGTTTTAAACAAAATTTAACCCTGACAGAAGGCTCTAATAAATTTACGATTGTTGCATATGATGATAAAGGAGGTTCAACGAGTAAAACTTTTATGCTTTTCTATACACCTGAAAAAATATGAAAAAATACGGGATACTTTTATTATCGGTAATACTTTTAAACGGAGCCGTACTTTCTCCGGTTGCGGCCGCGACAAAAGCATCTACTCAATCGGCAACTCCGACCGTCAGCGAAAGTGAAACCATTAATAAATTAAAACAAATTGAAAAACTGAAAGAAAAGATTGCGACAAAAGTTGCAGAGCTTCGGGAAAAAGATAAGACAGGTACATCCGGAACCGTTAAGAAAATTGAAAATGCAACAATCACTTTGACAACCCCGTCAGGCGAGAAAAAAATCTCCTATTCAGATGATATGGTGGTGTACCAGTTTATAAAAGACGGACGCACTGAGCAAAAAATAAGCAAGATTAAAGAAGGGAGCTATATCTCGGTAATTGGTATTTTTAATGAAGATAAGTCGGTAATTTTAGGGAAAATTATTTATATAGAAGAAGCAAGCATCACATTTTTCGGAAAAATTGTTGATATTGACCGGGACAACTATACAGTCACCGTCAAGACAAAAGACGCAAACGAAGTAGTGGATATCGAAACAACAACCCGAATTTTCACCTATGGAACATTGAAGAAAATTGAAAAAGGAGGATTTTCAAAGCTTGCTGTCGGAGACCCCATTCATGTAGTGGGGACTGCCCGGCTAAAGGAAAGTAACAAGGTGACCGGAGGAAGACTCTATGTTTTTCCCTTTCTTAACCAAAAAGAGGAATTGACTCCCACACCCAGCCCCTCAGCAGGTCCCACATCTTCTAAAATTGTCAAACCGAGTGTTACACCTAAAGTAACGCCGACACCTTCTAAGAAATTAACTCCGACTCCCAGCAAAAAACTGAATCAGAGTCCTACACCATAAAAAAACGGAGGTTATGCGATTACGCCAGTTCTTTTTTTACTTTTTTGATAATTCCCTCTTTTCCGAGCAAAATACTTTCCGAGAATATATTCCACTCTCCTCCCTGTCCGTTTAACACTTTAGCACCTGCTTTTTGTGCAATAAAAGCCGCTGCCGCCTGATCCCAGGGCTTAAGTCCCACACTTCTGTAGATATCTGCTGATCCCTCTGCTATCTGGCACTGTGCAAGAGTTGCGCATCCGAGAGAATAGATGGAATTGGTATGCTTAATCATTTTTTGAATGAATGAGGAAGCTTCTTTGCGGGCATCATGACTATATCCAAAATCAACTGCAACTTTAATATTTTGAAGAGTATTTTTAGATCCTGCGTGTATTTCCTCACCGTTTCTGAATGCGCCTTTTATATCCTCCCGCGCCTGATACCACTCATTTCGAACCGGGGAATAGACAGAGCCCTGTAGTGTTCTATCTTTTTGGCAGAGGGCTATACTTATGGCAAAAAGGTCCATACCCCTGGCAAAATTGTTTGTACCATCGATCGGGTCAATAACCCAAAAAGCATCACTTTCCCTATATTTTTCCGTTTCCATACGGTTACTCTCCTCAGAGAAAATGGGGAAATCAGGATATTCAAGAGTAAGACCTGCACAGAGGTAATCGTTTATGGCGATGTCAGCATCCGTAACAATCTCATGCTCGGATTTATTTTTAAAGTGAAGATCGGGATTTTTAAAATACCTCTTGGCAATTTCCCCGGCTTTGGGAAGAATACAGGAGAGAAAATTTTCGCATTCGGCAAGATTGAGAGGAAAGTCCATGAATTTAGTATACAGAATGCAGTATGCAGAATACAGCATTTAGCATAAAAATTATAATTTTTTATTCTGTATACTGTATTCTGAATACTGTATACTCTATCCTTATATGAACGCGAGAATTGCCTCCCTTCAAGAAAAACTCTTAGAAAATCACCTCGACTCTCTTTTCGTTTCTTCTCAACCGAATGTAATTTACCTGACCGGGTTTAACGGGCTCTCCCCCGATGAACGGGAGGGATTTTTATTTGTAACCCTTTATAATGCTTACCTTCTGACATTTCCGACTTATTACGAACTGTATAAAAACGGAGGGAAGGATTTTGTCAGTTTAAATATTACCTCGGATAAAAGAATTCATCATCATGTGTTAGATATAATACAAAAGGAAAAAATTGAAACCATCGGATTTGAGGAAGAAAATTTGACGGTTTCAGAATTGAATTCTTTAGAAAAAAAACTTCAGAAAAAATTAACGGCAACTGCCGGACTTATCGAAGAATTAAGAAAAATAAAAGATATAAGGGAGATTGCATGGATTGCAAAAGCTGCGGATTTGACGGATAAAACGTTTGAGTATGTAAAAACTAAAATTAAAAATGGAATTTCAGAAAAAGAACTGGCTTTGGAAATTGAGTTTTTCACCAAAAGAAACGGAGGAGAAAATGCGTTTGACCCGATTGTTGCGTTTAACGAAAACTCTGCTATCCCCCACCACTTATCCGGAGACAAAAAATTAAACAGTAACAGTTTAATTCTTCTTGATTTTGGGGCAAAAATTTCAGGATATTGTTCTGATATGACACGGGTTATTTTTTGGGGAACCCCATCGGCTAAAATGAAAAAAGTATACGACACGGTTTTGGCATCTCAAAAAAAAGCTCTCTCTCTTATAAAAGCCGGAGTTAATGGGGCGGATATTGACTATGCAGCCCGACAGGTAATTGTATCTGCCGGATTTGAGTCCTATCCGCACGGACTGGGACACGGGGTTGGTCTACAGATTCATGAGTCTCCCCGGATGAAGGAAAATTATCCGCAGATACTTCCCCAAAACTCCGTCATAACGGTTGAGCCCGGTATTTATATTCCTGGTTTTTGTGGTGTCCGGATTGAAGATCTGGTAGTATTAAAAAAAGAAGAAGTTGAGATGTTGTCTAAGTCTCCTAAGTTGCTTAAGATACTTAAGTAATTTAATCTAATATGATCATTCCACAAACTCTCAAAGGCTTTCGGGATTTTCTTCCTG
>MFJL01000021.1 GCA_001779195.1 Candidatus Gottesmanbacteria bacterium RIFCSPHIGHO2_02_FULL_39_11 | reverse complement strand
ATAATAACCGTCATAGGACGCTTCGGATTTTCAAGAGCCTCTGAGAGCATGGTAACCTCTTTATCTAAAAGAAGTCCTGCGTATCCTTTTAGAAACTGGGTAATTCCGACCGTTGATGCATGTACCCGGTGAGAAGCTCCAAATGCATCATTTACAAACAGGTCAGCCATTTTTGAAAGATGTTTTGAAAACTCTCTCTCGTTTTCCTGCTCACCTATACAGAAACGAATATTCTCAAGAAGAACTATTTCGTTATCCGGTATGGTTTTAATTAAATCAAGGGATTCTTCTTTCCAAAACTCAGGAATTAAATGTACTTTTCTTTTGGTGAGATTTGAAAGCCTCTCCGCAACCGGGGCAAGAGACAGATGAGGATCGACCTTTCCTTTGGGGCGGCCCAAATGAGACGCAATAATAATTTTTGCTTTTTTCCCCAGTAAATAGTCAATGGTAGGAAGAGTTTCCCGTATTCGTGTGTCATTTGCCACTTCTCCATTATCCAGGGAAATATTGAAATCAGCAGTTAAAAAAACTCTCTTTCTGGACAGATCGGGAATGTCTTTAATGGTTTTTTTCTTCATAGTTAACAACGTCATTCTGAAGCTGAGTTAAACGAGGCTGAAGAATCCCGTTGGAATTAATGTCAAACGGGATCCCTGCCTGCCGGCAGGCAGGCTTCGGAAAGACCTCAGGATGACAGGGTTTTTCCAATTAATTCTACCAGATCCACCAAACGACTCGTATATCCCCACTCATTGTCATACCAGGCATAAATATTTACCAGATTGCCATCTAAGATTTGAGTTAAGAAAGGATCAATAATTGAGGAATGAGGATTACCCGTATAATCTTTTGAAACCAGTTCTTCCTGTGCAACTTCCAGTATTCCCTTCATCCCCCCTTTTTCATATTCATTATAAACGTGATGAATTTCTTCAATGGTTGTCTTTTCCTCAAGTTCGACTATTACATTTATTAAAGAAACCGTTTGAAGAGGAACACGAATGGACCTGCAAAGAATTTTTCCGTTAAGTTTGGGAAAAAGCTTGCCGATATCTTTAGCAGATCCCGTTGATGCCGGAATTAAAGATGCAATTGCACTACGTCTAAGCCGTGTTTCTTTTTTATGGGAATTATCCAGCAGATTTTGAGAGTCTGTAACTGCATGAGTAGTTGTCATAAAGCCTCTTTTTACGTTAAAACTATCATCTAAGACTTTAAGGGTAGTTGCAAGACAATTTGTCGTGCAGGAGGAGTTTGAGACGGTATGATCTGTTTTAACATTAAAGTTCTCTTCATTTACTCCCATGACGATAGTTTTCATATCATCTTTTGCGGGAGAAGATAAAACTACTTTTTTAACTGAAGTCCTGATGTGAGGCATCAAATCTTCTTTTTTAGTAAAAAGTCCGGTTGAGTCAATAACTATATCGACATTTGCTTTTTCCCATGGAATTTCAGATGGCGTATCCCTGTTAAACACAGTTATGTTTCGCCCGTCAATTGAAATGAAATTATTATCTATTGCCTTTACCTTTTTATTAAAAATTCCATAGGTCGAGTCGTATTTGAGAAGATATGCATGAGAAGAAGAGTCTGCATGGCTGTTGATGGCTGCAAGCTCTAAATTATCCCGCCCTTCAATAATTCTGGCTGCAACTCTTCCGATTCTCCCAAATCCGTTGATGCCGACTCGAATTTTTTTCATAGTTCGATTATGCTCACCATGACCCTGAGTGTAATTGAAGGGTCATACAATGTGCTCAGTAGGTGCTGATGGAATAAAATCCATCCGGACATGCAAAATAGACCGGTCAAGCATATATCCGTCTTTATCAACCATATATTTATATATATCTCCGGTATTTGTCAAAATTTTGGCAACATCCCGGTCAGGTACCCGTTCGATATATTTAGCCAGTGCCCGCATAGAGTTTCCGTGAAGGATGACTAAAATATTTTCCCCCTTTTCAAGTCTGGGGACTATTTCTTTAAGATAGTATGGTATCACCCGCCCGTATACATCTTTTAGAGACTCTCCGTGAGGCACGTTTCCCTCCCAGCTTCTCCAGAGCTCTATAAAAACCTGTTCTCCGAGCATTTTTCTTACTTCCCATTTATTTAAGCCCGTATAGTCCCCATAATCTCTTTCATTTAGCGCTTTATCCTCAAAAACAGGAAGCCCGGTTTGACCTATCGTGTCAAGAATTATGGTGAGTGTATGTTTGGTCCGCGAAAGAGTTGAACAATATGCCGCAGTAAATTTAATTGATTTGAGAAATTCTCCGACTTTTCTTGCTTCTTCTTCTCCTTTGGGAGTCAGATCAATATCTGTTGTACCTGTCCATCTGGAATCGGCATTGTAATACGTCTCTCCGTGTCTTACTAAAATTAGTGTTCCCATAATTTGGTATACTAGTTCAAATCCTAATTAAGATCTATTGAAGTGAGATGTGGGAAGTGGGTCTTTGAAGTGAGAAGTCTAGATTATTTGATATCAAAAATTCAAGTTATCTCGCATCTGTATCTCATTTCTCACTTCCAACATCAAAATATCAAAAAAGTTATTTCGGATTTAATAAATATGTCTACATTGTACATAGTTTCAACTCCGATAGGCAATATAGAAGACGTAACCATCCGGGCAATTAAAATTCTCATGTCTGTTCCTGTGATTGCCTGTGAAGATACCCGTGTAACCGGACAACTTCGGAAACTTATACGAGAACATTTTTTAAATGTAGCAATTTTGGCGGAAAATCGTCATGCTGAACTTGTTTCAGCATCTTCAGAAAATCAAAATCAGACCCTGAACCAAGTTCAGGGTGACGAAGAGACTCCTCTTTTTATATCTTACCGGGACGAAAATGAAGAATTGAAAACATCGGAGATTATAGAAATTTTAGAGTCGGGAAAAGATGTGGCACTGGTTTCTGATGCCGGCACTCCCCTAATATCTGATCCCGGATTTAAACTGATCCGAGTATGCATAAAAAGAAACATAACAATAACAGCAGTTCCCGGACCGACATCCATTATTACCGCTCTAACTCTTTCCGGGCTTCCCACCCAGCCTTTCTGGTATTTCGGATATTTACCTGAGAAAGAGGGGAAAAGAAAAAAGATGTTGGAACGTATAAAAAAAATGTTCTCTAGTCATTCTGAATCCGATTCTGATCGGGAGAAGCCTGCCTTGTCGGCAGACAGGAATCCCGTAGGAAAGTCCGAAAACCAACGGGATCCCTCACAAAGCCTCAGGATGACATTATTTCCCACCATCTGTTTTCTAGCCTCTCCTCACCGCCTTTCTGATGAATTAACAAGCATTAGAAATGTTTTCGGAGACATTGAAATAGTGGTTGCACGGGAACTTACTAAGCTTCACGAGGAAGTATACAGGGGAAAAGTATCAGATGCATTAACGCACTTTTCCAATCCTAAAGGAGAGTTTGTAATTCTATTTCAGGCATAATGTCATTCCCGCGAAGGCGGGAATCCATCGTGGATCCCGGGTCTAGGAATAATTCTGGCGAATTTTCTGAGTAAACAAGCCCGGGATTACAAAATGTTTTTATTTGATTTCTGCAACTGTGTCGCATATAATACAGAAATGAAAATCAGAAACACAAAAGCAAGTTCTGCAGTAATACGTATTCTTGAAAAAGAAAAAAAACCTTTGGATGTTGAGGATTTTATCGGCAGATTAAATAGAAGAAAAATAAATGTTGACAGAACCACCGTATTTAGGATTGTAAATAAACTTACTGAAGCTCGTATATTAACCAGACTTGAATTTGATGAAGGAAAAGCCAGATACGAACTAACTTCTCTCCCCCATCACCATCATGCTATCTGTACCAAGTGCAGAAAAGTTGAGGATATAAAAGAGTGTAATATTAGGGAGGTTAAAAAAAATGCAGAAAATAATCTGTCTTTTAAAATTGAGTTTCATCGAATCGAGCTATTTGGTAAATGTCATGAGTGTAGATCTATCTATTAATTATAGAGTCGGATTGTTAAGTATGTTTTCCTTTGCTACAGTGAGGTAATGAAGAAGAGAATTCTACCTTTTCTTGTTCTTTTGGTTCTACTGATAATTCTGATTATACCGCTTTTTAAATCCTATATTCCCGGAACCACAGATGGTTTAGCTCACAAATTTCGGCTGGTTTCATTTGAAAAATCATTACAAGAGGGAAATATAAGACCCCGGTGGCTAGGGGATTCTGCTTTGGGATATGGCTCCCCTGTTTTTCTTTATAATTACCTTCTGCCTTACTATGTGATAAGTGGGATTCATCTTTTTGGTTTTTCTGTGAATGTATCCGTCCAGATATTTGAAGCTCTAACTCTTATTTTATCTGCAATAGGGATGTATCTACTTGTAAATCTACTGTGGGGAGAAGTAGCGGCGGTAAGTGCTGCCGTACTCTATGCATGGAGTCCCCATCATCTTCTTACCATTTTCCTTTCTGAAGCATGGGGTGAAATGACCTCTTTTGTTTTCCCACCTTGGATATTTTTTATTTTGCTTCTTGCCTGTCGTTTCCTTGACCGTAAAGAGGATTTAAGTAAGAAAAATATAGTTTTAGGATTTTATTTTATTCTTCTTGTTCTTCTATGGGTACTTTTCATACTTTCGTATAATATTATGGCTCTTATTTTCAGTATTATTTATATCCTTTATATACTCGTTTCTCAAAAGAAAAAATTCATATCAACTATGTTTCTCCTGTTTCCTTGGGGAAATGCTCTTATAATAAGTACTTTTTTTTGGCTTCCGGCTGTATCTTTTATGCAATTTATTTCTTATCCGCAGCTTATTAGTAGCGAAATGCAGCAATTATATTTGCATATGTATTCATTTACTTATCAGCTGACGACCGCCGTTAAAACCATACAGGAACAAGTAACCTATTACATGGATTTTAGCCTCGGAATACCTATCTTATTATTATCTTTTGCAAGCAGTATCTTTGTGCTTATTTATCTAATGAACTCGAAAAAAAGAAAGAAAGACAAACATTTTTTGACTCTAATAGCTACAACGGTACTATTTTGGATCTGTGTTTTTATGGCGAATCCCATTTCTACCTGGATATGGCTCTACTTTCCACTCCTGCAATTTGTCGTCTATCCGGTCCGGTTTCTCATACCGGCAACGTTTGCCGGGAGTATTGCCGGCGGATTTCTTTTAAAAGATCACAAGTACTGGGCAGCACTTTTTATTTTTTTGGCTGTAATTTCAGGCAGGCCGTATACTATTCCGTATGTTGAAATTTTTCCTTTTCCGGACACCTATTTTTACCAACCGCAACCTGTGTTTCACCCGCCGATAACACGGAAAAATATGGCAGTTACAGAATTTTTGCCGGTATGGGTCAACCCTGATTTTTTGCCAGAAATTGAACAAAATTATTATTTATCAGGAAAACTAGCAGAGAGATTTACAGTTCCGGAGCGAGTTGGACATACAGAAATTCAAAAAAATAATGCGGAAGAAATGCAGGCTGCAATATTTTTACAGAAACCTGCAACAGTTACCGTAAATACGTTTTATTCCTGACTTCTATCATTTAGTGTCCCAAGGA
>MFJL01000020.1:5094-5865 GCA_001779195.1 Candidatus Gottesmanbacteria bacterium RIFCSPHIGHO2_02_FULL_39_11 | reverse complement strand
TAATATTAGGAAGGCGGGTGAGATATATGAAACATGAACCTATGGCAACAGCCAATGCCGCAGCCGCAACTACAGCTATCGTCTATATCGTATGCAGGCTCTTAGTCGGCTTATTTCCGGATATTTCGATGAATGTAGCAAAATCCTGGTTTCACGGCATAGATATAAGCAAAATCAGCGCGTGGAATTTAAGTTTGGAATCATTTATTTTGGGAATTATTACCGCAAGCATAACCGCCTGGTTAGTCGGCTATGTGTTTGCCACCTTTTACAACTATTTTATTAAGAGATTATCAGAATTGGTTATATTTACTTTTTTACACATAGTGGACGCAAAAGAAGATCCAGAAGTTATTTTATTGAGTTTTTCCCTTGATTCCGTCCAACTCCAATCGTGCCGAGTATGTCGGTCAGGACCCAGATCATCCTGATAATGTTCGAGTCTTAAATAAATACCGTTTCTGGATTTTCACTTTTACAGGATGCTTCAACTAATAATTATTTAATTACATCTCCTAATTGTGGTGTTAATAAATAATCTTTTTGACTTGAAATAATGATAGGAAATCCGGCAAAACCCATACCTTTTAAGCTTCTAGCATGATCGTCATAGAGAATATTTTTGTGCCTATCTTCTATTTCTACAGAAATTGAGTTACACAAAATTTCCTGGCTTAAATTTTGATAAGCCATTTGGTGTGCTGATATATCAGTGTTGAGTCGTACAAAGATCGTCGATTGGCACACTTCAGTGACGAATTTCCTGAAATC
>MFJL01000020.1:0-5075 GCA_001779195.1 Candidatus Gottesmanbacteria bacterium RIFCSPHIGHO2_02_FULL_39_11 | reverse complement strand
TCTGCATTCAAGACGTCAACAAGTTTAATAAATGTATATGTCTTGATTTTTTCGGGATCTTCATCATCTATAAGAGTAACAGCAGCTACTTTATCCGCTTCGGAAAGAGAATTTGTAGATAAGTTCGGTCCATCAGAAGGAACTAAGACAAAAGATCTTTCTACAACAGGTCTTTTTGTTATCTCAATTGATGATCGATCAAACATCTGAAAGCTATAATCGATTGATTTATTGGAGATTGCCAACGATTCAAAATAGTCAAAAACGTTTTCTATTGGATCTTGATTAACTTTTCTGTTCTGAGTGAAATTGTAGATAGTGGTCGGCACAGTTGTTGCAAGTTGCATCGGTTCTCCATTAATAGGTAAAGAGTCCAGCGCTGGATAAAATCTCGCCAAATCTCGGTAAGGTGAGGGATCTAAGGGATTTACAGTTGGAATACGATCGGGTGTGGGTAATACAGATTCTGTCGATCCACACGCTGAAGTTGCTGCTCCAACAGCAAATAAAACGAATGATTTCCATGAGTAATCTAATAATTCTCTCCGCGTAATTTCTTTCATATCTATGCCAATAAAAAGCCGTCCATATACAGGTACCAATAAATAACTGTATAGGGACGGCCCTCTTATGGTTGAGTCGCGGTTCCACCCTACTTGATAAGTAATGTTAGTCCATTGAACTTATCCCCTTCATTCTCGAATTTGTTGTGGCTCCGGCTTGCCAAGCTTTCAACACCACGGTTTAGGTCATAAAAAAACTCGTCCTTCAACTTGTAATAACGTTACAAGCTAGGGACGAGTCTTCCTACTCGCGGTTCCACCCTAATTATCCAACTTTCGATAAATCGCTTAAGTTGAATCTCTTTATTAGAGTTTGTGACTCCAAGGTGCCGTTCACAAGAATCTATTTGTTCAACCTTTCAGTCGGTGAGTTGATTTTCTATTAAACTCGTTCTTGTTACTCTTCCTCTTCATCGCCACCAAATAAAGACAGTATAACTCATAGTATTTAAAATATCAAGACCTGCCTTACTTATTTTCTTTTCTTACTTAAAAAAATAGGTTTGAATTGTCCCAATGAGAATATGTGGGTTTTTTTAAGCTAAATTTTAGTGCTAAGTGTGTCGGTCGGGACCTAGATCGTCCTTATAGCAGTATATTGTCTACAGGCTAAAAAGATATTGAGAAATTAAAAATTATGTAACCGACTTTTTACCGATGCTTTGAGAAAACCGAAGCAGATATCCGTCAGGATCTTGTACCAGAATTTGTCGAGATCCATGAAGCACGTCTTTAACTTTATACCAACTATCTTTCAACTCCATTCTTAAGGGATAATTATTCTTTTTCAATAAATCATTTAATTTTTGTACGTTATTGGTTTCGATTTGAAAGTTTATTCCGCGACCAAACGGGTACTCAAGTTTTCCGGTAACATACTCATCTTCCTTACTGGGATCACATTCTTGAATCATAAGGTGTGCTCCGCGGTATGACAAGAATGCGAATTTGGGATTATCACGCGTATATTCTATCTTGAAACCTAAAATTTCTGAATAAAAAAGTAGGCTTTTTTTGTAATTCGAGACGTACAATTCTGGTTTAAGAGGTTTTATTCCCATCCAATAAAGTATATCAATCAATTCTCACATAGCATACTGGGCATACCTATCAAGGACGAAGTTGGCTGAGCGGGTCAGTTTAGACCCGTTTAGTCATATAGTTATAAAATTATATAATAACGATATGAAAATTTTTGTATTTGGTGCAGGTGCATCTCATAGTGCACATACTAAGAAATTACCGAAGCATAAAATACCTCCCGTAACAAGAGGTATTTTTCAAGGTTGTAATCAATATGATATTCATTATGCAAAGGAAATAGGTTTAAGTATTCATGATTTGAATGAAATTGAAGATGACTCGGCAAATTTTTATGATCCCACAGGAGTAAATATTGAAAAATGGTTAACTACCAGATGGGAAGAAGCACATGTAATGAAACCCGGAAAACATAAACATGCTCAATTTAGCAAATTAGCAAAGATCGCTTTTTATATATGGATACTCTTTTTAAGAGTATCAGAATGTGTTTATAAAAACGAGGATAATTGTAGACACACTGTATATAGAACGTTATTAAATAAAATACATAGTAAGAAAGAGGATTTTGGGATTATAAATTTTAATTACGATTTATTGCTCGATTTAACTTTTAGTGACGTATTCAATGTTAATTTTGATACTTTCGATGACTATATTAAGAATGATTATCTGAAACCTCATGGGTCCGTGAATTGGTTTACAACGGAAACTAGTAAAAATTTACTTTTAAGTAAAACCGATGATTTTGATGTAGGTCTTCATATGAGGGTGGCAATGAGCAAGATGTATAAAAGGAAAATGATGGACCTAGATCAACACAAGGTTATTAATCCTAATGACTTGAATTTATATAACATTCTACAGATATATAGAAGACTAAGCTACCAACTTTTCTATCCTTTAATAATTTTGCCCATATATAAAGATAGTATGGTTGTCGAGGATCAGATTATAAAAAGAGCACATGATATGTTTAAGACTGCTAAGGAGATTTACCTAGTTGGATATAGGGCAACAGATGAAACCGCGTCAAAACTTTTTACCTACATACCAGATGGGACCGCCAAAATACACATCGTAAATAGTGAGAGGTCTTCGGTTGAAGTTGCAGAATATATTCAAAAAAAATATCCTAATAAATTTAGAGGTATGTGTATTTGGAACAATGGCTTTAAAGAATTTGTTCATAACTATTTAGAGCAAGGTCCCTATGTACGCTTGGAAAGTAGAGAAAAAGAGTGCTACGAGTCCTAAGTTAGGATATCAAATTAGATGTGGATGGTGGAGGATACGGTATAATGGCTGCGCGCGCTTGTTTGCTGAGCGTGTCGGGTTAAACCCAGACCGTCCTTATAGCTTTTGCGAATAATTCTGAATGAGCGTGCTATACATAAGGGCATCTTCCGCTTCTATTTTCCCGTCCAGTTTTGAGATAAACTTTTTTAGATAAGGAGCGACTTCACTCATGTTTAATTCATCTTTTCTTTTCAGAGACTCCTCTAGAAATCTACTGGCCATTTTCTTTGATCCACGGTGAAGACCTAAAGCTACACGTTTTAGATCGCTCGCCATAGATTCTAAGATAAATTTATTTTTCATATATCTCTTTGAAAAAAAAATTAGTTAAATCCTCAAATTCTTTCCTCATTTTAGCATTTTGTATCTCGTTACTGGTATTTCCTTCCTTCGGGCGAATGTTAATCATTGAATTACAGTCTATGGTTATCGTTTCCAAATCTATGCCTCCTCCCCATAGATCGCTTTGTTTTGAACCTTGTTCTAGTAGTAGTTTTTCCGAGTCAAAATGTCTGTCGCACCCTGCGGAACAAATTTTTTTCCTTACGTCAATAACTGTTTTTATATAAGGATCAAACAATTCTTTGAGTTTTTCTACTTCTTCTTTGGAATATGGTTCGCGTTTGGTGATAATCATGTAGAAATTATACAAGAAAGTCTTCGATACGGTTCGACTCCAGTTTGGCTGAGGGAACTGGAATATGTTAGAAACTTTTATACTTCAAGAATTTGAATTTGAAGTTTTAAATAGTTATACTCCTTATTAATGATTGACGAGCTGTTATCACTCCATAATCCACAAGTACAAGCTGTAGTTAGAAGTTATGTCGATCAAGGTGGTCATCCACTTGCTCTAGGTTTTGAATCAGCTGTTATCCTGCTAAATGGCAGAGTTTATAAAGTATATCCTCCATCCTTTGGATTGAAGAAAATTCTTTTGTATGAAAAATTAACAGCTCAAGCGAGGAATATTTTAGATAAACAGGACACAGAATTGTACAATGTCCAGGGTGCGAATAAATATAAATGGAGAGTGGTACCTATTGATAACGTTTCAACAGAGAACGCTTGTCCTGTTACTCAAAGCGGCTTTATCGATGGGCCAAACATGGATGATTATTCTTCAGAGCGTGAGGGGCTATTCCAACACCCTATTCTAGGTACAATTAATATGGATGCGTACAGAAAAAATCACGATGCTTTAAGAAGGGCCTCGGATATGGTCGGAAAAAAATTAAGACAAGATATTAATATTACAGGTTTAAATGTAAAACCTACTACTGGTGGTTTACTTTACGTTACAGACTTAACTGGTAATGTGAATTCTTTAAGAACATGATTGTTTAGTTGAGTATTTAAAAGGTTATAATTCTATTACTCGTTCTTATAATAAAGATTGTTGTAGTAGGCTAGGTATGGGGATTGCTGAACTGGACCAAGTTTGAACCCTATTTTACGAGTCATTTAATTGTATTTGCACCTGCCAAGTGTAGCAGATTATTATAAAGATCTATTGAGCATTTTTTATTTTGCTGGGGGGCAGGGATTCGGACCCCGATAGATGGAGCCAAAGTCCATCGTCCTACCGTTAGACGACCCCCCACATAGATAAAAGAAAACTGTAAAAGCGCATAGATATTTTACCAAAAAAGAGCCGTCATTGAACGGCTCTTTGGCTATAATGAATAGCTCCTAAGTGAGGATAAAACTTATTTTGTTGGCACAAACCAGTAGCGCACGACAGATCTAACCCTACTCGTAACTTTCTTTAGACTCATCAAAGTGGTAAAAACTAAAACAATAAAGGTAATAAGAGATGCCAAAGCAAAGAATAATTCCAAAGAAAATAAATCGATTATTCTGTTTTCAGAAATGATGGGGAGAGCAAAGGTAATAAAAGAAGTAATAAAAAAGACTGCTGCGGTGAGAAGAACCAGTTTTAGCCCGGTACCCGTGCATACATCTACTGTTTCACAGGTGTAGATTTTTTTTATGATCCTGTCTTCGAGATTACTCATCTTCTCTCACCTTCATAATTTGTAACCTAGCTCTTCGAATAATAGTACGGACTGTGTTGAGGGGCCTCTGGAGCTGCCTTGAGATTTCCTTGTATGAGTATCCTTCACTCACCAGAGTCAAGGCTTTCTTCTGCTCACCCGAGAGGACCTCCAG
>MFJL01000019.1 GCA_001779195.1 Candidatus Gottesmanbacteria bacterium RIFCSPHIGHO2_02_FULL_39_11 | reverse complement strand
GAGCGAAGCCCACTTTCGTCCCGATGAAATCGGGACTTCAGCGAGGCGAAGGCGGAGAACCATTTACAGTGTAATAACCTATTTCTCTTCTTTCAGCTACAACAAGTTTACCTTTGTAAATGTATAAATTTAATAATGGTTAATAAAATAGTTTATATTCTTTCCCCTCCATTTTAATATTCTTATCGGGGTGCTTAATAGATATACCACAATTGCTTTTAAAATATTCATTTTGCTTCTTTATTCTTTATATTTGTATTTTTTTACAAGTATCTTATCAATCCTGTTTCCGTCCATATCTACCACCTCATACCTGAATCCATCAAATTCAAACGCGTTACCTGCCTTTGGAACATGTCCTATTTTGTGCATAACAAAACCGCCAATTGTCTGGAATATCCCGGACCTTTCTTCAGGAAACTTTCGCATATGAAAGTATTCTTTAAACTCGTCAATTAACACTAATCCATCAACAAACCAAGTTCCATCATCTCTTTGTGATATTTCTGCTTCCTGCAGTTCATCTATTGTTGAAATATCACCGACAATCGCTTCCAAAAGATCAGTTATTGATAATAAACCCTCGATATTGCCGTATTCATCCACAACCATTGCTATGTGTACACCTGACTTTTTGAAGAGCTCAAGAACTTTCAAGGCATACATACTTTCGGGAACAAATAATGGTTTGTGCATAAACTTCTGCAGATTTAGTTTTTCTTCAGTAAGGTAGTTTGTGAGTATTTCCTTTGTGCGGACAACACCTATTACCCTGTCTAGATTATCCCTGCAAACAGGGAAGTATGAGAATGAATTCCTGGAGATTGTTTCTCTGAGCGATTTACTGCCTTTTGTGATATCAAGCCATTTGATCTCTTTGCGGGAAGTCATAAGCATATTTGCTTTCTTGTCACTTAACCGGAAAGTCCTTTCTACAATGTCTTTCTCAGTAAGGTTGAAGACTCCTATTCGCGCTCCTTCCTTGATAAGCATTTTGATCTCATCTTCTGTGATTTGTGATTCTACATATGGTTTTATTTTAAATATTCTCAATATCCATTCTGTAGAAACACTCAGAAGATTAATAAGAGGAGAGCTTATGGTGGATAAAATCTGCATATATTTTGCCATAAATGAGGCAATTTTTTCGGGACTCCCTAGACCAAGACGTTTTGGTACCAGCTCTCCGATTACCAAAGACAGGTAGGTGATGAAGGAAACTACAATAAGAAGAGCGATAATTTCACTATAATTACCTATAAAGGGCATTCGGGATAACGAGTGTGAAAGAGAACGTACTAATGTCTCTCCTCCAAAAGCTCCGGCAAATATTCCGACAAAGGTGATTCCTATTTGTACTGTAGATAGGAAGCGATTTGGATTATTGGCCAATTCAAGAGCTTTTCTGGCATCAATATCCCCCTTCTCTGCCATTTGTTTCAGCTTTGATTTGCGGGACGATATAATCGCTATTTCAGTCATAGCGAAAATTCCGCTAATGATAATCAGAAATATAATTATTATCAATTCCATTCCGTATATTATATCGTAAAACACATCAAATAAGTTCGATTCTGAAAAGATTTAAGAGGAATCAAAATAATCTAAAATCAGTACATGACACAACCATTTGCAGTGTTAGAACCTAAAATGAGCTTTGAGGCTACAGAACAACCTATATTATTTATATTCTCCTGAGTTTGCGAGAACCAATTACAGTATTATAACCTGTTTCTCCAATTCGATTTTACCCCAAACAAAGTAGTCAACCCCGGGGACAGAATTTATCCGTGATATAGTACAAGAATGTTCTTAAGCTTACCTTTTATTCACCACATCTCGCATCCACAACTGTGCTGCTTTAAGTCCAATTAACAAATCTAACCCTAGCCTTTTTCCAAGATTGTCCTGTCGTTCTGCCCGTTTTACTGCATCCGCATAGGGTATAGAAGTATGGGCTATCATTGTATACAAGGGTAACCACGTAGGTATTATTTTATTAATGGATATATCAATTTCCCTTTTTGCGAGGAGCCGTAATGATCTAACACCGTCCCGAAGTTCATAAAAATTTTTTCTAGATAAGCACGATAACATATCTGTGTGAATTTTACGTTTTAATTGATACATTTTAAACGCCGAGTGTAAATCGTTTGGATAACGATCCATGCAATCTGACAGTATTGCACAATCTTCAAATGTTGCATTCATTCCCTGCCCATAAAACGGAAAAACAGCGTGGACCGCGTCTCCCAACAATACTATTTTATTTTTAAAATACCAGTGTAGCGTTCGTATCGTCAAGAATGATCCAACAGGGTTTCTTAGAAAGTTTTTAGTGAGCGTGGAGACGTGTTCGGATATGTCAGGATAGTACTTTATAATGAAGTCCCGAATATTGTTTTTGGAGTTGAGTGTCTCAAAACTTTCCGGACCAACAAAAGGAATTACTAACGTGCATGTTAATGATTGGTCCTTGTTGGGTAGAGCAAGGAGTAAACCCTTTTTTCGCGGCCAGATATGCAGTGATGTTTGTTGAATGGAATCGTCTGAGTTTGGAAGATTCGGAAGAACTAACTCTTTGTATCCCCATTCCATGGTTTCTTCCTTCACGTCGGAAGGATTTAGAGTTTTTCGAATGATGGAATTAGAACCATCTGCTCTAATAATAACGTCTGCAGATAGATGTTTCAACTTCCCAGTACGCGTATTTTTGATTACTAGTTTATTTGTGCGTTTGGAAACTGAAATACATTGTTCATTAAATAGCACATGTACGTTTTGATGAACCTGCAGTGTATTCAACAATATTGAGTTAACGACGGTGCGTTTAATCGAATATAATACTTCATGGTCATTTTTTCCGTATTTTTGACTAATCAATGCACTATCTTCTTCATGAATCATTCGTCCTTTTAGTGGGACCGCATATGAGAGCATCATAGAGGCTAACCCCACTTTTTCCAGAGGCACTAAACCCCTAGGAGATAACGTCATATTAATAGAGCGACCTTCTGACTTTTTACTTGTTCGCAAATCGCTTCGCCTTTCTATAACTACTACATTGTGACCGCTGCGAGCAAGGTATATTCCCATTAACGAACCGCCTAAACCGGCCCCTACTATTATTATTTTTGTCCTTTTTACAGTTTTCATAAATATGCCAGACGATTTTATAGGTCATATCACAGGTATGTGTGATTTACAATTAATTGTCATATCAACGTTACTTGCCAATTCTATCAATCTGTAATATACTATAGGTGTGAGAGACGCAATTTCAATTTTGGGAGCCGGAGACATGGCTCGAGGCATTGGTACTCGACTTATTACAACAGGAACTGATATAACGTTTTATGATAGAAACCTTGATAAAGCAAAATCACTACAACAAGAACTCCAACGGGGAACAACAAGTAATGTTCGAATAGAATCTAAGCGTCTCGGTGAGTCACTCAAAGGAAAAATTGTTATTCTAGCACTCCCTTATGAGATCGCTCGAAATCTCGCGCGTCAATATACAGAACAGCTCAAAAACAAAATATTGGTCGACATAACAAACCCGATTGATTTTAAAAACTTTACCCTTCTTACTCCTAGAGGGAGTTCTGCCGCTGAAGAAATCGCAAAGATTGTTTCCCGATCGACAAAGGTCGTGAAATCATTCAATACAACCTTTGCCGGTACACTCGTGGAAGGCAATGTTGCCGGTAAGCAGATAGATGTCTTCATTGCTGGAGACGATCAGGGAGCTAAGGGAGTAATAAGTAGACTCGTACAAGACTCAGGAATGCGTCCTTTAGACGTCGGACCACTGGAAAATTCTCGTGCACTTGAAGGAATGCAGTTAATTCATATGGCCCTACAGGATAAGCTTGGTACCAATTGGATGAGCGGGATCAAGATTCTTCCTTAACGACATGTTCCGTATAAAAAACGCGTTCGTTGGTGTTCAAACTCTATCCCTCTGCGGAGAAGGTGGGATTCCATCCTACGCAAAAACCCTAAATAACTTTGTTTCGGACTGGTACATCCCAACACTATCCTTCGCTAAAGCTACGATGATCAAAGAAAGCTATGGCGGGTGAATCTCTCCTTCGTGACCTACTTAGCGGACTGTGTCCGCCGTAGCCTCGCTAT
Source organism: Candidatus Gottesmanbacteria bacterium RIFCSPHIGHO2_02_FULL_39_11 (assembly GCA_001779195.1). GTDB lineage: Bacteria > Patescibacteriota > Microgenomatia > 2-02-FULL-39-11 > 2-02-FULL-39-11 > 2-02-FULL-39-11. The sequence continues at coordinate 117,620 of MFJL01000019.1, read as the reverse complement.
GACGGGGCGAGGGCGGAGAGGAGGGGACTCGAACCCCTAATCCTGTTTCCAGGACACTCGCTTTCCAAGCGAGGCGACTACCAATTATCACACCTCTCCAATATATGTACCCCTGGCGGGAATTGAACCCACACCACAGCCTTCGGAGGGCCGTACTCTATCCGCGTAGGGGGACGGTAGGGGGGGTAGGGGGACGGTTCTCTAGCGGCCTCATGATTGATAATTTATCAGATTATGTTTCTTATGAAACGCTCTTCCTGAACCGGATTTGCGGTACTTCTCAAAGTTAAAAGCTGTATATTTGTTGGAAAAGGCGAAATAGGAAATGAGTTTTATTGTCGTCGATCTGAAAGCGGATATTGTCTCGCCGAAGCCGAGCTGAACGAGCGAAGCCCACTTTCGTCCCGATGAAATCGGGACTTCAGCGAGGCGAAGGCGGAGAACCATTTACAGTGTAATAACCTATTTCTCCAATTCGATTCTACCACGATATGCCTTTTCTTGAAATGTACATAATACAGCTGATTCTCTGCGTATCCAGACCAGAATCAGAAACCAGGGGGATACCCTTCTTACCGCTTTACTTATTCCCAATGTTCCCTTAACCAATAATCTGGCAGAGCAGAAGATAAGACCCATGGTTATCACCAGAAAAATATCAGGGGGATCAAGAAGTGATGAAGGAGCCATGACCCATGCAGTCAATATGAGTGTATTCCAGACTATCAAAATGAGAAACCAGCCGATAATTTCAACTTTAAGAAACTATATCCTCAAAGGTATTTCGGGGAGAACTGAATAATTACACATAATATACCTTCAATATTGGATTTCTATAGGGATAGAATATTTTTTGTTAATTATGATTTAAATTCATTTAACTGTTTCAGGGCTTTTTTCACGAATCGTCCAAATTTACGGTCCTTTTCTCTTTTTTCAAGTTCATTCATTTGATAATACTCTGCTTCCTTTTTTAGCTTAATATAGTTTTGATATTTATTTTCATCTAATTTTTTATCTTCAATTGCTCTTAAAATTGCACAACTAGGTTCGTTAGTGTGAGTACAGTCAGAGAATTTACACTTCTTGGATAGATAAGTTATCTCATCAAATACATTTTCTATGCCAACGATTGCATCTGCTATCCCTACTTCTCTTGTTCCAGGATTATCAATCACAATCCCACCGTTTTCCAAAAAATACATCTCTCTTGTGGTAGTGGTATGCTTACCCTTTCCAGTTGAAGTACTTATTTCTTTTGTTTTAATTTCATTTTTCTTCAGTAATTTGTTTATTAATGACGATTTTCCAACTCCAGATGAGCCTAAAAAACAATATGTTTTTCCTTTTATAATATAATTTTCCAATTCGTTGAGTCCTTGCTCGGTAATCGTACTGGTTGGAATAATATCAACATCATTGAATCTATTTGTTATTTGATCAATTCTTGAATTCAAATCAGTTATTGAAATTAAATCTATCTTGTTCAGTATAACAACCGGTCTAATTTTTCCTTCATTTGCTAATACAATATATCTTTCAAAACGATTGAGATTGTAATCCCTATCTACTGATTCAATAACAAAAGCAATATCAATATTAGTTGCAATAATCTGCGTGTCCTGTTTGTCGCTGTATTTTTTCTTAAGTATCGATTTTCTGGGCAGAATCTTTCGAATAACGGCTCGTCCTCCATCAAGTTCAGTTACAACTAACCAGTCTCCAACAGCAGGATAGTCCTCTCTTCTTGCTGCATCAAACATTTGTTTCCCTGTTATTTTTGCCAAGAATTCTCCATTTACGCTCTTTACTCTATATGCTTCTCTATATTCAGCAATAACTCGAGCTATTGAAAATCCTGTTAATTCCAAATTTTCTCCTTTGGCTTCAAAAAATTCACTATAACCTAAATCCTCAATTTTAACCTTTCTGTCATGATTAAACATATTATGTATTTTATTCAATTATGAATTGAAATACCAATGTTTTTTGTTAAGTAAAAAAGAATTATTGAAGATATAAGACAACCCATTACAGTGTTAGAACCTAAAATGAGCTTTGAGGCTAATGTTGTTTTTTCTTTATTAAATATTCTTTCAACATAAATCTTAAAGTTGTTTTCCCTTTAGTAGTTTTGAGATATTGTTCTCTTCTTTTGGCATCTTTTTCGTTTCTATATGCTTCATAATGAATAAGTTCAAAAAGTGCATAATATTTTGTTGACAGTTCTTCTTTATTATTATGTTGTTTTAATCGAAGTTTGAGATTTTCCGTAAAACCAACATAGATAAAATCGTGATTAATGCTTTTGAGGATATAAACGTAATAAAACTTCATTCGAGACGTACCAGTCGACACATCTCTCACGCACTACTGTTCTTACAACTCAGTTTAAAATATAATCGGCTTCTTATATATCAAAGGCGAAGCTATGCACCGACTGGTGCGTGGCGGAAGGGGCGGGATTCGAACCCGCGATCTCCTTGCAGAGATATTCGCTTTCCAAGCGAACGCACTAGGCCAAACTATGCGACCCTTCCTCTTGAGTAAATCAATACAATTATAACCTATGCTTGCATTGATCCCAATTCAATCGGGAGAAGTCCCCGTACTGAGCTAAGCGAAGTGCTCCCGGCCAGAATCCCTGCCTGCCGGCAGGCAGGAAACCCACACGATATCGTTCACTTATCATTTCTCCTGTGTTTACACTGAAAATTTTTTGAAAATATACAAAGTATATTTTCTATGCTTGCTTTGCTAGCTAAAAAATTTTTAGTGCTTCTGGGGAGAATCGAACTCCCATCACCGGCTTCGGAGGCCAGTACTCTATCCGTTAAGCTACAGAAGCTTAGTCCCAATTTTTCATTTTCAAAACTTCATTAAAAGCCTCTTTGTCTGATTGATAGCTTAACCTTTCTAGAACCTTTTCAGTTTCCAGCCACTCAACAGCCATCATCTCAAAATCATGCTTTGTAATATCTCCTTTAATGTATTTCATTAAAAAATAATAGACGGTTTTAAGTCTTTTTTCTCCCTGAAAACTATAAAAATACTGGACTGGTTTTTCCAGTTTTTGGATAATCTCAGCTGTCACTCCTGTCTCTTCTTTTACCTCCCGAACTGCAGTATTCTCAACACTTTCTCCTTCAACATGGTCTCCGATAAGCCCTTTTGGAAAAACCCACCCCTTATGCTGGCTATGCTGACAAACAAGCCAGAGAGTATCTTTATCTTTAACCTTTCCCCTTTCCCCTTTTCCCTTTTTATAAACTATCCCTCCTGCTGAAAACTCGCGTTTAATTGGCATTGTGAGGGAATTGTATGGAATTTAGGAAAAAAGGGCAAGAGAGGTTAGTTCGCGGCAGTCGGAGGTGCTTCCGTCAAATAATGTCTCACTTCTTTGATAAGTTCCTCAGGCGTGTAATCACTTTTTATCATATATCCCCGGGCTCCTAAGGATATTGCCTCGGAAATGGATGAGTCATGACCCAGATTAGTAAGCATCACAATTGCTTTATTCGGATTTACCGGAGGATTTTCCCGGATCATTTTCAAAATGGTAAGACCATCCATTTTGGGGAGCATGATGTCTAAAAGTATGAGATCAAATCCGCCTTTCCCAATCTCCTCGTATGCTTTTTGACCGTCGGCTGCATCTGCAACATCAAAACCTTCCTCTTTTAGAATCTCAACATAGAGTTCACGAAGGTAGAGCTCATCCTCTACAACTAATATTTTTTTGCCTTTTAACTGGTCAGGTGCTTGATCCGGCATGACTATCTCCTTGTACTGTTTCCTGGGGAATGGAAAATGTAAACGTACTTCCCTTGCCTACCTCAGAGTCTACCCAGATTTCCCCTCCGTGTAAAGAGACAATCTGACGGCAGATATAGAGTCCCAGTCCGGTACCGGTATTTTCAGCCATTTTCGTATAGGAATGCTCCAGACGTGAGAATTTTTGGAAAAGCTTTGACTTATCTGCTTCTGAAATTCCAGTACCGGTATCTTTAACACTTATTTCTATAGTGTTATCTTTTCTGGTAAGGGAAAGATCTATAAAACCTCCCTGATGTGTATACTTCACCGCATTTCCTAATAAATTCATAATCACTTCCGTAATTTTATCCCGGTCAGCATGTAACGTAACATCTTTTACTTTTCGGGTAAATGTAAGCCGGATTCCCTTTTCTCCGGCTTTTACTTTTATTTCATCTACTATCTGGTCTATAAGCTCATACAGATTAAAATCACTTACCCGAAGCTCCATCCGATTCCCTTCAATCCGGGATACGGTAAGCATATCCTGGACAAGCCTAATTAATCTTTCAGTTGACTCATATGCTCTGAATATATAGGTGTGAACCTTATCATCGAGAGGCTGCATGTTTTTATAGAGAACCATCCAGAGATAACTTTTAATAGCAGTCATGGGAGTACGAAGCTCGTGAGAAGCAACGGAAACGAACTCATCTTTGATCTTATCCAGTTCTTGAAGACGAATATTGGCACGTTTCAGTTTGTCAGTCGTCGTTTCCAAAGAGGTGTAAAGTTCAGCATTACGGATAGCAAGTCCCAAAACTTCAGTTATTTCTTTAAGGGTTTCTTTTTCTGCTCTGGAGAGATTACCAATATGTTTATCCAGACAAACGATAAGAACTCCCAGAACTTCCTTGCCGAATATAATCGGGAAAATAATTGCTGTTTCAATCTTCAGCTTTTTCTGCAATTCTTCAGCTTGTTTTTCATCAATAAGGGGAGTCAGCAAATCATATAAAAAATTTGTCATTCTGGAACGCTTATCCATCACACATTTAATGCATAAGTTATCACTCTGTGTAAGAGGAATAGAGATTTGATCAAAGGGAACTTTAAAATAACTCATAATCTCCTCTTCAGATAACTGGATCGGATGCCGTACGGCCATTTTCAATTGAGATTTATCCTGACTTAGAAGAGCCAGATAGACTTTTTTAAATTTTAACTCTTCAGTAATTGCAGCTGTGAGCCGTTGAGCTGTTCCGCGGATTCCAAAAGAAGTATTAATAATCTCATACATCTTTCGAAGCGTATCCAGAGTTCTGTTCCGGACTGCCAGCTCAACATTTCTTTCATAAATTTCCTGGTTTACTTTTGCAAGCTGGTCCTGAACTTCCGGATTATTTTTTGCTGGAGTAATAGGAGAAGACGGTACGGTAGAAATAGTAGAAGTAGAGTCTGTCATAAGATAAATATCTCTTATCTAGTACTGAGTTATATCGAATTACAATTCTAAGTAATCGAAGTATACCGTGGGCAAAGTACACTAATCAATCCTTTGATATTATTGGGAATCTTGATTTTATGAAGAAAATACTGAGCAGTGCTTTTTAGCACTGTCGAATGTATCAACGGAGAATCTCAGGCAAATCATTGGAAGGAACCGGGGGCTTGATTTCCTTAACTGCATCTTTACATACCTCAACAGAGGCCTGGCCAAAAAGACGGGCATACTGTTTTACCAGATTTTCCAATACCGCTTTTCCATCGCCTTTAATTTTTATATCACTATCACTAATAATATCTAATCCGGAAATTCCCTTTGCCTGGTTAAGGGCAAGAGGACCAATAATAAGTTCCTGTTGTTTGATGATTTGTGAAATTGCTTGTGAGTATATATCCATATTTACCCTTTATTCTGCAACTTCGTATAAACTGTTTTCAGTTGAAGTAAAGCTAAAGCCATAATAAAATAGGCAGTTAGATACATATAATCATTTATCCCACCTGCAACCCATGTCTCGCGACTTGCTTGATAGAGAAATACCCAATCAGCAACATATTGGGCAAGAAGAGCAAATAATATAAATAGTACTTTACTTTTCATCATTCCACCCAATACTCCTTTAGTTAAAGTAAATGTCAGTATTGCAAGAGAAATATATATGGCTTGTCCAAATGGAGCTCCAAAATCGATAAATACTTTTATTGGATTGGACCAATCAAATTTGTATCCCTGCAAAAAAATAAAATAGGATAATAATAACATTCCAAGAGGAATTAATACTGCCTGAAATTTATTTCGAACGGATCGCAATGAAACGTGTACACCGGAGGCTTTGGCTAAATAAATAATGGCAGCAATGTAAAAGGGTATTGTGATATAGAAGAAAAAATCTCCAATTGATGGATAAGGAACTGATTGTTTAAGAACAAAGATATAGTAATTATAAGAGACTTGACCAATTTCTTGAGCAAAAAGCCCCAAAGCAAACATGAAAATTGTTTTTCCAGTTAGACTTTTCATTCCTCCCCATTTTTGAGCAATAATAATGCCCCAAATTCCTCCCCAAAGTGCTACTATCCCATACAGTCCACCCCAAAGATGATTAGATAAGTCAGATTTAGTTTGAGGAAATTGTAGTGTTATCCACCATAACGAAAAAAATAAGAAAAAAACCACTGCAGTCTTAGTTTGCCATTCCTTTCTGATTGTCTCTAGCATAATTCAAGCATATATACTATAGTACTAAAAAGTCAACTCCTCGAAAATTATGTTACCAGCTTTTCCAAATTTTAAGAAAATAGAACTTAGTGACCGAAAGATAATTGAACAGTTTACACAACAATTTCCACCATATAACGATTTCGAATTTGTTAGTTTATGGACTTACAATATGGGGGAGAAAAATGCATTTTCAACAATATATGGCAATCTAGTTATAAAGATTCACGATTTTATTACAGGCGATTTTTTTTACTCTTTTCTTGGCACAAATAGGATAAAAGAAACAATAGCGGCATTACTTGAAAAAAGTAAGGAAGATTATCTTGGTGATCAACTAAAACTTATTCCGGAAGTAAATATAAAGTCATCACCTGAGGTAGAAAACTATTTCTCCATTAAAGAAGATCGCGATAGTTTTGATTATATTTTATCTGTAGATGAAATTGTAGACTTAAAAGGAGGTAAATATCACTATAGAAGGAAAAATATTAGTAGATTTAATAGACATTTTCCTGATCATTCTATAGAAACATTAGATTTATCTAAAGAAGAAACAAGACAAAATATAAAAGAATTATTTTTTCTGTGGGAACAACAAAAAGAAAAAAAAAGAAACGAAACTGAAATTGAATTAACCGCAATTGAAAGACTTTTTGATCTGGTAGATGTGCATAATATAATGGGACTAGGAATTTATATTCAAAATAAACTTATTGGGTTTTCTATATATCATACAGTTCAAGATAATTATGCTATATTTAGTTTTGCAAAGGGTGATACCTCTTATAAGGCTATTTATGAGTATCTTAATCACGAAGTAGCAAAGCATTTGAAAACATTAGGTACCGTATACATTAATTATGAACAAGATCTTGGTATTCCAGAACTAAGAGAAGCAAAAATGTCATGGGGCCCTGTGTACTTTTTAAAAAAGTATACAATTGAGAGACTATAATATTCCAGTTAATCATCAGGGAAATTAAATAGAAATTGGAAGAAAAATGTTTAAGAGAATATAAAGTATAGACCGAAAAACATTAAAATAATAGACATAAATTTTTGAAATAAGACCCTCTTATTTATTGTTTCTTTCATAATCTTTGGAAACCACAGGGAAAGTATAATTCCATATAATAATACAAATAAAGGTTGAAAACCAGATAATATGCTTACGATTCCTACAGAAATTAAAGAAATTGCAAAATAACCGGTATATCTTGAAATAATATAAACTATTTCGTTTATCGTCATAAAAACAAAAACTCTTTTTTTAAATCCACGTGTTTCTTCTAGAAATGCTTTTTTATTGTTTTTAAACAAAAAAATTGCCAATCCCCCGAGCGCGATTCCAAATCCTTCATAAGGGAGAGTATTCCAAAAAGGAATAGTTTGAACACTAAATTTATATAAGACTAGGGCACTGGCAATTAAAAAACTTGAGAGGAGCATATAAAAAAAAGATTTTCGGAGTTTGAAAATTTTACCACTCAATTTGTCTACAGATAATAAAAATCCGGCAAGAATTATGATAATGCATCCAATATATTGCATAATTGACAAAGACTCATGTAAAAAAATAAAACTCATTACCAACACAAAAATAGGACAAAATTGAAAAAGAGGAATCACATTAGATGCTTCATCTAAAAAAAGCGCTTTATAGTAGGGAAGCAAATAAATGGTGGTCAAAAAACCTGAAGTAACTATAATCAAAAGAGATTTCACATCGATCGGAAAGAATCCCGTCACAACAAGAAGAATCAGACCAAAAATAAAAGCAAAAACTCCTCCGTAGATGCTAATAACTACAGGACTAATATTATGTTTTTGTAATAAAAATTTATCGATACAATTATTTATTCCAAATATAGCGGGAGATAAAATGGAGAAAAAAATTCCCATATATTATAGTTGAAGGAGAATAATTCAGACAATAATGGTTTCAGGATATCCATAACCATTATACGCTTCATATGAAGTAGTATATGCACCACATGAAAGAAAATATAACCGATCGTCTAAAGTAACAGTGTCAGGCAGCAGGACTTCTTTCATTATAATATCAGTGCTGTCGCAGGTGGGACCGCATAAGACAAATGGGATATCCTCACCTGTTTTTTCCGTAAAAACCTCATATCGAAATCCTTCAATAGTTTCTTGAAATCCGTGATAAACTCCTGTGTCTAAATATAGCCACTCCTTTTCTCCCCGTTTAGTTCGATTAATAACCGAGGCAACCAAAATTCCTGCATTACCTAACATGCGTCTCCCCGGTTCAATATAAAAAGTGGTTTGATCTTTAAAAAGTTTTTCTGCAGTTTTTTTTATTTTACTCGCAATTACCTCAACTGAAGGAATATCTTTGGTATAATGTACAGGAAATCCACCACCGGCATTAATAACAGATAAATGAACGCCTTTCTTTTGTAATTGTTCCCAAAGATGATGTACCTTTTCTAATGCTTTTTCCCACGAATCGGGCTGAAGGTTTTGTGAGCCAACATGAAACGAAAGTCCAAGAGGATTTAGACCAATTTTTTTGGCATGAAGAAAAAAATCAAGTGTTTCCGAGATTGTCATCCCGAATTTACCAACTAGCGGCCATTCACTGCCTGTATTGTCTACGATAATTCTTCCAAGAATATTTGATTTTGGAGCAAATTTTGCTATTTTTTCTACTTCCATAAGGGAATCAAATGTGTATGTAGTAATTCCATATTTATAAGCTAATTCTATGTCTCGGGAAAGTTTGGTAGGCGCGCTAAAAATTATCCGATCTGGCGGGACATTTAATTCCTGTAGTTTTTGCATTTCCCCCAAAGATGCAATTTCGAAGTTTATATCCTCTTGTATTAATATTTTAAGGACTTCATTCGTATTGTTTGCTTTAATTGAGTAATAAATAAGAAAATTGCTAAAATTTTTCTTAAACTGGTTACAATTATTGATTAAAACCGTTTGATCAATAATCAAAAAAGGTGTTTCATTCTTTTTACTTATTTGTAGAGTTTTTTTCGAAATATTCATAATTTTCTTTATTTTTTTATAAAACAAAAAGAGCATACGAATGATTCATACGATCAGAGTCATCTTCATCATTCTGTATGCTTAATTATCTTTTAAATATTAAAACATTATTTTTATACCCCATACAGTATATAAATTCAATAGGAATTAAGAATAGAAGCAATAAATTTTTTTGAAAAATTTAAACACCTACTAGTAGTATAGTAAACCGTTTTAAGATTTAAATACAACAGAAGAGACTAAATTTCATCATTTAGAAACTCAAAACTTGAAATTAGGTCAAAGGATAAGTAGCTGCCAATGAATAGTCTACCTGCTTATTCAAATCTCCTAAAATAATTCACAGGTAGACCACAAGAGATAGTCTTGGCATCTTTTAAAAAATGCTCATATCCTTGTGTGAGCCTGGTTACTGGCACACCGTCGTGATGTTGGTTTGTTGACCAAGAGATAAGAACATCACGAGCAATCGGAAGCTGAGGTAAAAGATCCAAGGCTTTTTGCGACCACTCCCCCAAATCACTTACATTCATATATGAAATAACGGTGTTATTCAGCGCAGCTGACAGAGCTTTCACAAACGCCTCAAAAGAAAGATCTCCCTGGACATACAATACCGGCCGGGTCGTGAGGGTGAGCCGGGCACGTTTGTAGTTTTGCATCGATGCCAGAAAGTGTTTTTTTCCAAATGATTTATGCTCTGCAAGCCAGAAGTTTTTTACGTCAATATTCATTCTCTCTAAAGTGCTGAAATAATCTTCAGGCTCGACATATGCTTTGTATTCGCTGGGAAGATCTGCCTGTTTTATCCCGTCAACCATTTCCTTCACCCGATCAAGTACAAAACCGTTTCTATCAATGGTTAAAAAGAAATCAACATCAATACAGGGTGCAATATTAAACAGTGACCCGACACCTATAAACAATCCAACTTTTATATGTTTTCCGGTTGCAAGTTTTTTTGATTTTATTTTTAGAGTAGGAATGATCGTTTCAAATCCGTAATCATTGGAATATATCCATGGAACAATCTTTGAGTTGATTTTCCCCCGCAGATTATCTGAGATGTTTGCTAAATTCAATTTATAATGCGTAATTGAATTCATATTCACCTCCTATATGAATAAAATATATTTTAATAATTTATTCTTGAATTTGTATTTGAAAAAGAAGATGCGAAGAATGAGGATTCTTTGCGCATCTTTCCCTTTCGGGCTGGAAGTGGCACTTTATTTTGATTTTACTCAAGACAAGTTGCCGGATGAGTCATAGGGCCAGAACCCTCGTCATCACTCGTTATGCTTCAGATATTCAGATGTTAAACCGATTTAGTTATACCTTATGAGTAGTAAGAATTCAAGTATTAATAATTCGTATTACTTTGATTTTGTAAAAAAATCTGCTGTTTCCGTATCCGCGGGATTAAAAAATTCCAATTCAAACCGGGGATCTTTCATAAGTGGCACAACGAAAATATTAAATTTAAGTCTTTTGTTACGATCTTCCGGGCTTACAAATATTTTTTTACCGAATCTGGTTGTAATGAAATTTACTTCAGAATTTTGCACTTTTGTCCATAACTCGCGAAAAAGATCGTTATTCATCATTTTTTTCATCGTTGCCATATACCATTTATCCCGTATAATTGACTTTTGAAAATTTTTAAAATGAGTTAAAAAACGAAAAAGATTGGTATGCCAAACTTTTACTTCATCCCCCTTTAGATACTGATTTTGAACATACTTGGGATCAAATACAAGTTCAAGTGCGGAAGGTGCCACTTCATATGCCTTTTTTTTGTCTTTTTTGTTCATGCTTAGCATACGCAACGCACTTTTATTCAGTAAAATTATTCTCCAGCAAAAATCGTATAAGATTGCAGGATATGGCCATGTCTCAAGGTATGCTTCATTCTCCTTACGGGTTTGCTCCAGTTCCTCTTTAGTCGGTAAATAATTTCCTATAAGTAACAGTGTATTTTTTTCCTGTGCTTTAAGATTTAATGCTTTAGAGATTTTATCTATAAGCTCCCGGGGAGGCTTTTCCACAACTCCCTGCTCTATTCGGCTCAGGCGTGATGTATCTTTCCATCCCAGAGCAAAAGCCACCTCCATCTGGGCTATGTTTCGTTGCAGCCGGTAATCTTTGAGAAGTCCTCCTAAACTTGCGGACATAGTGCATTGAATTATAGCATACTTTCGGCAAAAAAGCCTTAAAAATTGAATTAAAATTATTATTATATGCAAATATTTGATAATGCTACTTGACATAATTCATTCGGAGTTATATAACTGAAATGCAAATATTAATCGCATATAATTGATAGGATTTTTCGCATGACCGAAGAATCAAACCGGTTTAAACAACTTTTTAAGAAATATAGACTGAGAGCAGAATTTTCAACCCTTTCAGAACTGGCTGATGCGCTTGCAGAAAAGGGCCTAATTTATGAGGACAGTATTTTTTCCCACTGGCAGAGAGGGACACGGATTCCCCAAAACAGAAAAGTTCTTCTAAAACTGATTGAAGTTTTTACGGAAAAAGAAGCAATCATATCTTTCAACCAAGCAAATGAACTTATGTCATCGGTAAATTTGGGATATCTTACCAAAGAAGAAGCCAAAAAACTGCAATTCAATTCCAGGACACACTGAATTTCTAAAAATCTCAGATTCTATTTATTAAAATGTCTTTTAGCCCTTGCCCTTCTGTATCCAGTAATCATTAAACTTCTCTCTCCCCTATATTTTTTCTGTTAATTATCGTCATCTTTTCTGACAACTTTGTCATGGAGATAGCTTCATCTCTAATGCATACTTTCACCGTCAATCATAAGAATCATGAATACAAAAGAGAAAACAACATACATGGAAGTTGATTTAGGACAGTTAAAAGATAACTTCCGTAAAGTTCGTTCATTTGTGGGAAAAGATATCGGAATTATTTCAGTTGTCAAATGTGACGGATATGGACTAGGCTTGGTACCTGTGTCTCAAACTCTTTATAAAGCCGGATCCGAAAAAATAGGAGTGAGTACATCTTCTGAAGCTGTAAAAATAAAAAAGGAAAATAAGAATATTCCGGTTGTCACGTTATACCCGCCTCTGAAATGGGAAATTCCTACCCTTATTCAGGCAAATGCTGAAATTACGGTGGATGATATAAAAGATATAGAAGCAATCCGGAAAATTTCTCACAACAATAAAATATATCCTCCCAGAAAAATTCATGTGATGGTTGATACCGGAATGAACCGGTATGGAATACCTCCTCAGGAGGCTGTAGATTTTATTAAAAGTGCAACTAAAATTCCGCAGATAAAAATCGAGGGAATATTTTCTCATTTTTCCACCGCTACCCGAAGTGATAAATTCGCTGTATCTCAGTTTGCAATTTTTATGGAGGTTATAAAACGTCTTGCTGAAAATGGTATCGAAATACCCACAATCCACATTGCTAACTCTGCAGCGGTAATGAGCTTTCCCGATACGATAAATCCAAGAATTTTTCGAAATATTATGCCGTCTGCACGTCTTTTTATCCGTCCGGGAGGCATACTCTACGGGCTTTATGGGGATTTAAATAAAAAAACAGAACTTAAAATGAACCCGGTTCTTCGTCGTGTGGTTTCTCATATTGCGCATATTGCCGAAATTGAGGCCGGTGAGATTGTCGGATATGGCAGACGATGGGTCTCACAAGAGGAAACCCAAATTGCAACTGTTCCTGTAGGTTTTGGAGATGATGGCTATCTTATCCGTACAACAGAACCTGCTCCCCTTGATAAAGAACCGACCCAAGTACTTATTCATGGAAAACGATGCAAAATCGTTGGACTCGTTGCATCAAGCGGCTTCGGAGTTGATTTAGAGGGGATACACGCAAAAAAGGGAGATGAAGTAGTACTTATCGGAAAAGACGGGAATGAGGAAATAACTCTGGATGAAATTACAGATCGTAACTCTCTTATCTCAATGCAATTATTGACTTTGTTGGGAGCCCGAATGGAGAGAGTCTATGTTCATTGAAGTTTTAAAGGGAACTACAAATACCGTTGAACACAACAAAGAAACCGGAAAAGTTAAAAAGACATTTTATGAGGGAAATGGGATTGGCAGACCGCTGTTTAATCGTGTTATCGCTGAAGCACAGTCCATGAAAATGATTCAGTTGACTCCGGAACTTTTTGATTTTACAGACAGGACAATTACCATGTCCTATCTTGAAGGAGAAAAACAAATTGATAATTTTGTAGACCAGTACCCTGAATGTCTGCAACAATCTGTTTATACGGAAGCCGGAAAAGCACTTCGAGTGTTTCACAATTCAATCAGACGAAAACTGCCGGAAAGTTACCACGACAGTCATGCATGGAAAACTTATCAATTTTTGGGTAAAAATTCAGAAGCACTTACAAGACACGGTATCAATCCAATAACTTTTCTATCTTTTCTTGAAGATTCATACTGCGAAGAAGAAGTAGAAAAAAGCGGACTGACATGGACCCATGGAGATTACTGGCTGAATAATTTGATCGGGAAACAGAATGGAACAAAATTTGACCCCACAGGTGTAATTGATTGGGAGCTTGCAGGAATGGGATCCCCATATGAGGATTTTGCAGTAGTAAGAGTCTCTATAGAAGATACTCATCCTAACTCATCAGAATCTTTCTGGAAAGGATACGCAGATAAACCAAGCAAGCGTCTTATCCAACATTTTGCTTTCGTCAAAGTTCTGGACTGGATGATCCATGATGATCCAGCTCTTAATGGAGACTATTCATCTGATTTTTACCAAAACATTTTTGCAAAAATCAAAGAGATTTTATAAAAATGAGAGAACAAGATGGACACTACCATGCTAGAAGTAGGTATAAAGAAACAGAATTTGAGGATTACAGGTATCTTATGGGTGATTTTAGAATAGCTAAAGACCTAAATGCTAAATCTCTTAATGTTCATCTTCCTTTTGAGATTCAACATCCGCAAGTTTATCCTAATTTACAGAATGGAAAAGACTTTATATTATTCGGAGAGGATTTAAAACAACTGTACGGGATTCCGCTCTATTGGGAAAATGCACCGGAACAAGTATATATGGATTGGACTTTAAAACATGGGCAAACAAAATGGGAATCTGTACCTGATAATATTGAATTAACTCTTGATACTGGACATCTGATGATGGGTAGCTTAGATGTAAAAGAAGCACAAGAACGGATAGAACATGTTCTTTTTACTCGCGGCATTCAGATAAAACATGTACATCTGCATGAGAATGATCTAGTACACGATGACCATAAACAGGTAGGTAAAGAACAAACCTATACAGGCGGTACTGTTGTTACTCAGGATATATTTAATAGATTAACCAGTGGAAGAACCTATATTTTTGAACAGGATGAAATACTTTTAAAGTGATTACCCTTGTTCTTCATTCTGGGAAACGGAGAAATGGAGCGATCGCAGATTCAGAAGTGCCAAAGTCATGACAAAATAAGCAACGCCGGTGGGAAAAAATACTTTCTTCTTAAAAAAGACCTTTTTAAGAAAGGGCAAGACTCAGTTCAGACAGAGTGGCAGACTCGGCCCTTAAACCGATATTTCCTGAAAAGCCTACCGAATCTATGCGTATCAGAAGTCACATCGGGACTATTCTAGCAGACTCCCCTGTTAGAATTTCTGACAAAGTTAGTATATTTCTCGTGTTGATCTTGAGCTCAATGCGGAATACCCAATTTTCTTTTAGGATTCTGCGCTCCTTACATTCACACGGATGGATTTTAAATGAAGAAGTGCAATGGTCATGGTAAAGTATGCAACGAGATAGATGAAATCGATAAAATTTCCAGGATAAAAAATGTCTGTTGTAAGTATAAAGGTGTAATCAGCAATAAACATGATAACAAGCGCAATTAATACAAAAAATGCTTTTGATCGCATAATTCCATCAAGGATGGTTCTTGAAAAAATAAACGTGATTATAGCAATTGAAATAGAGATGGCTTCACCCAGCGGATACCCAAAATCGAGAAAAACCTTAATTGGATTTGTAAAATCAAATACATAATCTCTCAGAAATAACAAATAAGCTATTGTTAGCATAACAAGAGGAATAAACAGTGCAATGATTTTTTTCTTAAATGAATGGAAGTTGAGTTTGATTCCTGATGATTGAGCCAGAAGGAGTGCGCCATAGATGTAGAAAGGAATAGTGCCAAAAAATCCGATATCTCCGACAGAAGGATAAAGAGGGTACGAAGGTAGGTAAATTCTTCGATATGAATATGCCAACTGTCCAAATACTTGTAAGAGTAATCCAATAGAAAACATACATATTGCCTTTCCGAGAATTGTTTTTAATCCTCCCCACTTGAACGATGTTTGTATGCCAAATATTCCACCATAAAAAGCTAAGATGCAGTAAGAAACTGCGAAGATGTTATACATAACATCGCTCTTTTCTTTAAATAATTGCATGTATATCCACCATGCAGTCAAAAATAAAAAGATTCCTATAGCAATGAATGATAAATATGATGAACGTGGATGGTCTAATTTATCACGTACGAATTCTTGTATCGTGGGGTGCAAGCGGTACCTGCTTTTCGTCGAGCGCTCGACAAGGGATAAGTCCACAAGATTATTCAATATGTTGATTGCAGATGATGTAGGAAAACCATTGATATAAGCGATTGATTGGGAAGAGAAGTCTTTTCCTTTGAATATTGATGCAGATACTAAAACTGACTTCGTTTTCGTATCCAGTTTTTCGTAACTTGTGGTAAATGCGGCGTATAAATTCTTGTCCTCATAATGAAGTTCTTGAATCAGAGACGGTTCTTCGTCCAGTAAGTTGGGAAGCTGAGTGATGGGAAGATGAACATGTTTTAACTGTCTTGCAAGAATATGTACGGCAAGAGGCAGATTTCCGACCCGCCTTGTCGTTTGCAATACGGTGTTTGCGCTATTTTGTGAATATTTTTCTTTCATTACTTCTCGAAAGAGTATCAGCACTTCCATATCGGTGAATACATTCACAGGTATATCTATGTATAGTATCGGCGTTTTCAAATAGTTTTTTTGCGAAGTCAGTAGTGTGGTACATGATTGGGAGTTTGGTATCAGGAGATAGATATCATCACAGAGTTCCGCGCTGTCTAAAACCAGCAATACATTTTTACTCGCCAAGAGGGCACGCACGATTGTTGCTCTGACTTGCAGGTTATGTATATTATCAGTTTGCTCCCCGAAGATAAGGGCAATAGAGAGAAGAATATCCATCAGATTATCTTTCTCGACTTTGTACCACAATACTCCGTCACTGAATCGGTCTTTCAACAGATGTCCCAGTTTTATCGCAAGTGCCGTCTTCCCCACTCCCGCCGGCCCGTGAAGCAATATGACTTTTCCTGAGATATCCGTCTGAAGAAGTGTGTTGAAGATCTCTTCCCTCCCGCAGAAATTGGCAATCTCATGAGGAACCTGAAAAATGGAGTGATGAAGTTTCGGAATATTTTTCATTTCCTCTTCAGACAAATACCCCTGCCCGGCTGAGGATAGAAATTCATTTGCCTGTGCAAGGGTGGTCATCCCCTCTTTCTCTACAAAGATTTCTATAAGTTTTATAAGTATGTTTCTGCTTTGAGGAATTCTGGCTCCTTTCTGCCAATGGGAGAAGATACTTTCTTCATAAAGTAATCCTTTCTCAGCAAGAGAAAGACTCAGTTCTGAGAGTGTTGAGAACTCTGCTTTGAGACGGTACTTCTTAAAAAGCTTTTTGAATTTATCTGTCTCCATAGATATGGCGAGCGTATTCTAGCACAGGTGCTGTCAGCTTTTCTGACAACTTTGTCATGGTAAAAGAAACCTCAGTTATGTCAAAATCGTGCCAAAACAATAGATGTCATCATGAAAAAACAAACGGAAAATATATACAGAAAACCCGTTTTCTATGTTCACAAAGAAGATATCGGGTTTGGAGACTTAGTTCCTATACTTTCCAGTTTAGTAGCAAAAGAAAAATCTAATGAAAAAAAGTGGGTCGGTTTTCTTGCGGGAAGCGGCGCTCTTCTATCAATTGTTTCCTACATTAACGTTTCCGAGTGGTGGATTATAGATAATAACACCTTCGTTCTGGATTGGATAAAGAAAAGCATAGCTGCGATCAACAGAAATAAAACGTTACAAAATTATGAAAAATACATGTATTCTAATTTGTTAAGCAAGGAGGCTAAAAAAACAGGATTGGATATGCATCAAGGACTGTTTTTAGAAAAATATATTTTTGGAAAATTTCATTTTTTAAAAACCAGTAAGAATTATCTAAAAACACGAAGTTTTATAAATAAAAAACCTATGCATTTTTTCTTGGGAGATTTAGGAGATAGGAACAGAATAAAAGCTATTTTGGATACCCTTAAAAAGGGTGATGCAGAAATTGTGTATGCGGATATTTCTGATTTACATACATTTAATGCAGAAACTCTTAAAACGCTTTCTCTTATTTTTACTCGGCAGGATATAGTTATCGCATGGTCAGCAAAGGAAAAAACAAAATCCAGATTTCCTAGTGCTCACTTTAGCATAGGACTTTCAAGCTATCAGTCAGAAGTAAGAAAAGTTCAATCCTCTTATTGAAAAAAACTAAATACTCGTATGGACAAAATCATCAAATCAAACAAATTTAAAGCTGAAGTATATTTCTATGATAAAAACGGGTTTTTAAAATATATTCGTAACTACTCTTCGATCTTATTAGCCCATAAAGAAGATAAAAATTGGGAAATAAAAAATAAAGGAAATTACTACCAAATTATATCTACATAACATTCGGCGGAGGAGGCGAGATTTGAACTCGCGTGAGACTTTCGCCTCCCAAGGTTTTCGAGACCTGGCCGTTTAGCCGCTCCGGCACCCCTCCTTGAAAAATTTCTTTGAAATTTTTTAGTGTCCCCGGTGAGAATTGAACTCACATGTCAGCCTCCGCAGGGCTGCGCTCTATCCGTTAAGCTACAGGGACAGTGATTTTTCCTGTAATTTTTTCTCCCAACGAAAATGCATGCTGGATGAGTCTATCTTTTAGATCGATACTATTATACTTTAAAAAACAGATACCTCCAAAATTTTTACGAAATGTTTTTTCTTTACTCCTTTGCTTTCTATACGTTTTTGTAAACTGACTTTCCGGTATTTTTAGTAGAGTGGACCAAAAAGCTTTAACTTGTTTCTCATTGTGATAATCATGTAAGTGAAGTCGTATTCGAAATTTACGTTCATCTAGCTCATATGACGCGCGAAGCATTGTTATAAAGAGTAGTACTAGCCTTGGATCAGTATTTGCAAAAATCATCCCATCATGTCTGTACTTACTGCCTTCTGCCCAATAAAGCAAAGAAAGAAAAGCACGGTTTATAGATTTGTTTGTCTGAAACAGATTAATTTCTTTTTGTATTTCCTTGGTGAGTTTAACAATTCTTTGTTCTCTTTTTTCACGGTTAGCTTGAGCACCTAAGGGTTGAATTGTTTTAAGCCAAGCAATACGATCTTTAATCTTAAATTTTTCTGGACGCTGTGAATTACGTAGCCATAGATGCAAAGTACTTCTTGCTACATGAAGTTCTTTTATTATTTGTCCATAAGAATACCCTTCTTTCTCTCTTAGAAATCTTGCTCGATTTTTGGTCACATCAGACCATTTTTGCCTCATAGTAAATATATAAGAAATGGATCTATTACTTATATCTTAATGCATAATGAATTCTTATCAAGTAAGAATTTTATAACAAGGGATATAACTTGAGGTTTACTTATTAAGATGTCTCCAGAGGAAGTTTTTGAGTGATAAAGTCAGATAGTTTATCAACAAATGTTCTTTGAGGATGTTCGTTAAATACCAGATATTTTCCAACTATATCCCGTATTTTTTCTCTATGGTTATCTGCCAGAACCGCACGTACCTGTCCCGGGAAAGAAAGACGGGTTTGGATAACGAGAATATCATATTCCCATTTTTTCTCAAACCAAAAACTGTAAAGCTCCTGCCAATGATACAGCTTTCCGGCGTTTATAAATCCTGAGGGAGTAATCTTATGCTCAACTTCAACTGGAGGAAGAGTAGACATCAGATAGACCACAAGTAACGTTGATAAAACACCTCCAATTAGAAGTATAGAACTGAAAATAAAATAAGAAACAATACTAATAAGAAGGGCAAAAGCAAGAATGGTCTGACCGTAAAGGGGGGATCTTTTTTTATACGGATGGGAAAGGCTTTTCCATGTCAACAGAGACTCGTTGATGTCATATCCGTATTTATCAGGCGAATTGGATGTTTCTCTGTCAGTCATAGTTTCATTATAGAGAACCATTTTTATTTACTCAACTGGTCTTACTCTAACACTAGCAAATAAACGCTGAAAAGCAACCTCCGCACGGCAAGTGTTGGAAAATGCTCAGAAATATATCCTAAACTCATCATAATCGTTTATAATACTGAGAATGGAAAAGAAGTTTTTAGTTTTGTTTTTCCTCACGCTTTTTTTATCTTTTACTATCCGCATCTTCTACTTGACACAGAACCCGGAAGGATTTGAACAGACCGAAGCAGCATTCTCATACAACGCCTATTCTGTTTTAAGAACTCTTCATGATGAGGATGGTAAATTTCTTCCGTTTATCCTGGTTTCTGTCGGAGACTATAAACTTGCGGGATATATGTACTGGCAAATTCCTTTCATTGCCCTTTTGGGTCTTAATGAATTTTCAGTACGGTTCTCCGCAATAACTGCCGGCATGATAAGTTTAATTCTCATTTATTTTATCTCCTATAAAGTATTTGACAGAAGAAAAATATCTCTCCTTACGCTCTTTTTTACAGGTATTGCCCCCTGGCATATCTTGTTGTCCCGAATGGGATATGACCCCATTGTTGCCTTTATGTTTTATCTTTTTTCAGTTGCATTTTTTGTAGGGTGGTATAAGAGAGGCCGCATATATCTTGTACTTTTAAGCTCCATATCTTTATCCTTAGGCATACTCACATATTACTCCGTATGGGTTTTGGCCCCTTTTACAATTCTTTTCTATTGGATAGCTATTTATAAAAAATCACAAGAAAAAATATCGCGGCTAGCAGGAATATTTCTATTACTTCTCCCTATTCTTATGATGGGAAAGCTCCTTCTATTAACTCAAGGCCAGAGGCTTTATCAGGACAGCACCTATCAAGTACATGCCAATCCCCTTCTTGAGGAACAAGTTAGAGAAGATCAGAGGGAGTTTCCCCTATTTATTACCCGGATGTTTCACAATAAGTTAATTTTTTACCCGCAGTTTCTCCTGCAAAATTTTTCCAATAATTTAAGTTTTGATTTTCTTTTTTTAAGAGGAGATAAAGTAGACAGACGATTTTATGTTCCCTATAACGGAGTATTATATCTGTGGAGCGCGCCTTTCATTTTTTTGGGAGTTCTGTATTTTTGGAAGCGCCACTCACTTCTTAAAAACCTTATTATCCTAGGTTTAATCGGTCTTATTTTCTTCGGAAGCTCTTTTTCTGAGTTGGGATCTGAGACGGAAAGAACCATATTTGCCGTACCCCTCTTCTCTCTTCTCTTAAGCTATGGACTTATCACTATCCATAAAAACACACGTAAATACCCTGCATCTGTTGTTTTTCTTGGATGCATTATCGCTGTACTGATTATAAATATCGCTTACTTTAACCATCAATACTACTGGCACGCAAATATACATGAAGCATATGGAAGATATTTCGGAACGCGTCAAATGCTTTCATCTCTCCTGCCTCTTGAGAGTAAATATAAAAAAATAGTTATTCCGGATAGTGCTTACATTTTTTATTATTTCTATAACCGTGTCGATCCGCAAGTTGCACAGGCTGAATCTGTTTTCAGGTTATCTACGGTAAATTTCAACGGCCTTGCTCTCCGCTCAAAAGTCGGAAACTATCTTACCATGCCTATTGAGTGTCCTGCAGCGGGAAAACTAAATGTATTGTATGTATGTCGTGGAACAAACATCCCGAAAAACAGCAAAATCATAACAATTATCCGGTACCGGGATACTCAGCCTGCTTATACCCTTCTTGAATTTATCCCAAAGGAATCAACCTTCCCGCTTCCAATAAATCTAAGATATATGGATAAATACGGAGTGATAGATGATAAAAATGACGCGTACTGGAAAACAGAAAAAGAAATATCAGGTACCTAATAAAACCATCCGGTTGTATTTATAGCTAAACACAATTTCCTGTGTTGAAAATATACCCTCACATATTTTTAAAAATTCATCCAATTCCTCAGGCTTTTCCGGTTGAAAGTGAGCGTTAAAAATAACAAACCCATTTTCAGAAAGAAGTTTTTTAATCTTCCCCATAAATTCTTTATTCCGGGCCATGAGAGGATTTAATCTATTATGGTACAAATCAACGATAATCAGATCGAATTTACTCTTATTTAAATATTTATCAACCCATTTAAATGCATCCTCACAAATTAGATTAATATTGCTTTCCTTCTCTATGGAAAAATACTTTTTTTGAACATCAATAATTACAGGATCTAACTCAACCCCGGTAATAAACACATTTCTATATTTCTGTTTTAAATAGTTAAATGCCGTTCCTCCCCCTACACCCAATACTAAACAGGTGTTAAGTTTCTCTTTTTTAATCCGATCTATAACTTTTTTCCACATGTATTCAAACTCTCCTCCGCTTTGGGCAACTCCGTTCATATACAGTGTTTTTTTTCCAAAATACTCCTCAACAATTATTTCCCCGCTTGTCTTACTTTTGAATGTAATTCTGTTTCTTTTAAAGAAAGAAAGTATATTCATACACCAAAAAAACCGGAGTTCCGGTTAAGGATTAACCAGTACAGAAGCCGTAACAACGATAAATATCCCTATCGAATTAAGAATAAAAGATAATATAAGGAACTTACCCGTCTTCATCCTTGATATACCCATAAGACCGACTCCCAATTCATCAGGGAGGGGGGACGCAATTATTATCGCTCCAATCACAGGCAGTGACCAACTAAAATAACGGGTATGAAGAAGATGTGAGAAATGTTTGCCTCCGAATTTCTTGTATATATCACCCAGTTCATCCACCAGATTGTCTTTAACCAGTCTAAAGATGGTATAGTCACCAAAAACTGCTCCCACTCCTGCAATGAAAGCAATTTCAAAAGGATTTAAGTATTCCGCCAAGATAAGAAGAAGCAACGCTCCAATACTGACAGTATAGGTAGAAACAAAAAGAATTCCGGCAAAAAATGCTCCTATGTATCCGTAGCTACCCAGAGAAATCAAAATTTGGTGAAATAATTCCAGTCGGGTAAGAAATGCAACAAAAACGATGCTTATAAAAAAGAAAGTCAGGTGTTTATATTTCCAATGCTGCCAGTATCTCATTTAGCCAGTATAGCAAATATTGCAGGAGTGCATGCGTATAGAGGCTCTCATTTTACCGTTCTGGTAAGCGGATCAGGAGGAAACTGTAAGAAGAGTATGATTGTATTATCCAATGGAAAAAAGAAAAATTGACCGGATCGAATTTTTGCTAATTATTCTGTTTGTTTTTTTATATTCTCTTGCCGCATCACTGGTTTCCCTTAACCGCTATTGGCAATACAATGCATTTTGGTACGACTTTGGAATATTGGACACAACTATCTGGAAACTCTCGCGTTTTCAATTTCCTTTTATTTCCCAGCTTAATCCGCCCTTTGGTAAAATTGTCTGGGCAGATCATTTTAATCCAAGCGTAATTTTTTTATCTCCTCTTTACTGGTTTACTAAAAAACCTGAAATAATACTCATTTCTCAGTCACTATTTGTGGGGTTAAGCGCATGCGTTGCATATTTAATGGCGCAAAAATTCATAAAAAATAGAATTGTAAGAATTTCACTTATCGTTAGCTTTTTAGGGTATGTGGGCTTACAAAACGCCCTGTATACGGATGTTCATAATATTGTTTTTTCCCTTTTTCCTTTAATGCTGACCCTATGGGCAATGTATCAAAAAAAATGGAAGCTGTATTGGATTTTTCTTATCATAACAACCGGATTTCAGGAAAATATGGCGGTTCTTGCAATTATGCTCGGGTTATTTCTCCTGCTTAAAAAAGAAAAAGAGGTTAAAGTGGGACTTCTGACAATTTTATTTGGATTTATCTATGTACTTCTTGCAACAAAAATACTTATTCCTTTTTTAGGAGGAAATTATGTTTATCAGCCAGCAGTACCCCATGTTTGGTACGAATGGATAACCCGCTTTTTTTATCCAACCGGCATTAAATTTCGATCAATTATCCTAACTTTTGCCACATTTGGATTTTTGCCGATTGCATCATTTGCCTCTTTTCCCCTTATTATCGAACACTATTTAGAACGCTTTGTTCTAAATACCGCAGCAACCCGGTGGGATTTGGGATTTCATTATAACGCCCTTCTTTCCCCCATTATGTTTTTATCCTCTTTGGAATTAATCATCCGCATACAAAAAAGTACGGTTTTAAAAAAGTTTCTCTCATTTTGGGCTCTGGGAACTATATGCATCGTGGTATTCCTTCACAGGTTTTATCTTCATGGTCCCCTTATGTTAGCTACCCATCCTGTTTTTTATCAGGAGACGCAGGATGCAAAATTCCTCGACAGATTTATCTCTCAAATTCCTCGCTCTGGTCTTCTTATGACCCAAAATAACATTGCAGCACACTTTACCCACGGAAATACCATACTGTTAAACAAAAATTATGAAATAATTAAACCGGATGCAATTGCAGTGGATTTGCGTGACGGGCAAAATGCTAACAATTTTTTCCCGTTATCTTTTTCTGAAACCAATTTCTTAGTAGCATCAGTATCAGCAGATCTCAATTATGAAAAAAAATCCGTCACAGATTCTGAAATTATTTTTATCCGTAAATAATTATTAGTACCCAACTTCAACATCCAAATTCTTCAAAAGATTAATCGCGTCAGAGGTGAGAATAATGTGAATCTGTGGTAAAATATACATTCCCATGAAAAGAATAATTGCAGCGATTTTGCTTATTATCGCCATCGTAAGTCTTACTGTAGTTTTCTTCGCTTTCACACAGGTTACAAACGAAGAATTAAGGCTTCGGAATGATATCCAATATAGATCTACTCTTCTTGCAGAAAGCCTCAGAGAAACAGTAGAACCTAACTTCATCAATAAATCCGAAAAATATCTTCAAGGAGTTGTAGAAAAATATGCCAATAAGGAAAGGTTTGCAGGACTAGCTATAGTTGATAATCAAAATAATATTGTAGCTGTATCCTCTACGTTACCCAACGAAATATCTGAAGCTCAAAAGATCGCCGGAGATGTTATGGATAGTGACAAAGCAAATGGTGATTTTGTGAATTTCAAAGATAAGAAAATGTATGTTTTTGCCGTACCTCTTCATGACGATAAGAGTGTAGTTGGCTCACTTTTGATCGTCCAAAATGCAGGGTATATTAATACCCGATTGACAGACATTTGGAAAACAAACCTTATCCGGTTGTTTACCCAGGCATTCTTTCTCTCTGTTGCAACTCTTCTTATCCTCAGGTGGATAATTTATGAACCTATCAAAAGTTTAGTTGATTCTATTAAATCAGCCCAACTAAATACCGATAATAAAAAAAGTGTTCCCAATATTCCTTTATTCAATCCGTTGATTAAAGAGCTTTCAAACATCCAAAGGAATCTTACCGAAGCAAGGTCAGTCGCCAGTGAAGAGGCACGACTTAGGCTCGAAAAAGTAGATTCTCCCTGGACAGCTGAAAGACTGAAAGAATTTATCAAAGATACCCTTAAAGGAAGAACTATAATCGTCGTTTCAAACAGGGAACCTTATATCCATACCAAAGAGGGCAACAAAATAAGTTATTATTTTCCGGCAAGCGGAATGGTTACGGCTATTGAGCCTATCATTCAGGCGTGCGGAGGGATTTGGATTGCCCATGGGAGTGGAGATGCTGACAAGCTAGTTGTTGATAAAGACAATAAAATTAAAGTACCTCCCAACGAACCTAAATATACTTTAAAACGAATCTGGTTGGATGAAATAGAAGAAAAAGGATATTATTACGGATTTTCCAACGAAGGTCTTTGGCCGCTATGTCATCTGGCTCATACAAGACCCACTTTTAGAAAAGAGGATTGGGAGGAATATAAAAGAGTAAACGGAAAATTCGCAAGTGCGGTTCTTTCAGAAATAAAAAAATATAATAAACCGATTATTCTGCTACAGGATTATCATTTTGCTTTGCTTCCCCGGATGATAAAAAAGGGGAGACCAGATGCTGTAATTGGGCTATTTTGGCATATTCCCTGGCCAAACTCCGAATCATTCAGCATATGTCCTTTCAGAAAAGACTTGCTGGATGGATTACTGGGAGCAGATCTCCTGGGTTTTCATACCCAGCTGCATTGTAATAATTTTATCGATACTATCGGACGGGAGCTTGAATCTTTAATCGACTGGGAACAGTTTACTGTCACCAAGAACGATCATACAACACGCATCAAACCTTTTCCTATCAGTATCGCTTTCTATAACGGTTTTCATTATCAGTCACATGACCAGTCCTCACAAATAAACATAAGTAATATTCGCAAGCAGTTAAATATAAAGTCTGAGTATATCGGTTTAGGCGTGGATAGATTGGATTATACGAAAGGCATTATTGAACGTTTTAAAGCGATCGAATACTTCTTAGAAAAATATCCTTCGTATAAAAACAGGTTTACTTTTATTCAAATTGCTCCCCCATCCCGAAGCAAAATTAAAAGATATAAAGATTTTGAAAACGAAGTGGTTATGGAATTTGAAAGAATTAACCAGAAATTTAAATCAAAAGGCTGGGAACCGATTATTTTTCTCAAGAAACGTTACAATCATGAAGAATTGAATCACTTTTACCGGCTTGCCAATATCTGTTTGGTTACTTCTCTTCATGACGGGATGAATCTCGTAGCGAAGGAATTTATTGCCGCCCGAGATGATGAAAGGGGGGTACTCATTCTCAGTCAGTTTGCCGGATCGTCCCGGGAACTGAAAGATGCTTTTATAGTGAATCCTTACAACACAGAACACATGTCTGAAGCCATCAAATCAGGTCTTGAGATGACACCATCGGAACAGATAAGAAAAATCCGGAAAATGCGTGAGATTGTAAAAAATTACAATATCTATCGTTGGTCGGCGGAACTGTTAAAAACCATGGCAAATTTAGAATAAAGATTTGATATTTTTAATGATTGATTTGCCAATAACACTATCAAAACTGATACAAGAAAGAGTTTTTCCAGAATTAGATAGTGTGAGAAAAGCTGTAGATAGTAAAAACAATAAAGAACAAAAACTTATTTCATTCTGGAAAGGATTAGTTCGCGATCCTTATGGAAAATGGTCAAAGTATTATTCTGATAATGACAATAAATACTTTAGATATGGTAAACAACCTTATCCTGACCTGACGAATGAAGAACACGTTTCTTTGATAAAAAGATCTATCGAACAGGAGAAATATTTCCTCCTAAGTTTGACAAACAAAGGTTTTCAAAATAACAGAACCTGGTTAATAGAACTGCACAAAAAACAGGCATATAAAGGCAAAGGAGGAAAATTATTAGCAGAGAAAAGGACGTCCCAAGGAGAACACAGTGCAATGGTAAAACAAATAATTATCCCATTAGCCAAAAAATATTCGGATCCTTATACTGACAAGGATACTCAGGTAGTTGCTCTGTCCGGTATATGTTTTGATGCATTACCGAAAGATTGCTGGATCACTAATAACGAAGTATGGCACTATTATCCGGACCCTATTTATTACAAACAATACCTTCAAATGATGCAAAAAAAGTTGAAAGAGTTAGTGATAAAACTATCTGATGATATGAATATAATGGAAATATTAACTATTATCGGACTGTATTACCAATATGGAATTAATATGCATATGTTTGAAAATGTTAATCAAAGCTTGTTTATCAATCAGATAAATTCATTGTTAATGCTGCTGGGTTTAAAACCTGTAAACCATGGAGTTCTTGATTTTGTTGCGATGAGATTCCAACCTGCTAACTTCACAGAATATTTTATTGATGAAGTTAAAAAATGTAATCCTCAAATCAAATCATAATTCATCTACCCCGGGGGTTAATTATAGAATGGGTAATGAGTTAAATCTAGTTGCTAATGATTTTGGTAAAATACTGCCATGATAAAACCTTTTCTTATTTTTTCGATAATTGTTTTAAGTATGATCGTGTTTTTTAAAATGTATGAAAATAAACCGCCTGTTTCTAGTGTATTTCCAACTGAAGTTGCCGTTACTGACACTCCCGCCGTTACACTAACCCCTACTCTGCAACCGCTTCCAGTAACTTATGTCATTGAAAATGATTATCAGGTATTTCAAACATTTAATAATTGCGGTCCCGCAGCTTTATCCATGGCTCTTTCTTACTATGGAGTCAACAAAAGCCAGCAAGAGTTAGGACAGGACTTAAGACCGTATCAGCAAACTCAGGGAAATAATGATGATAAATCAGTTACTTTGGGTGAGCTAGCAGAAAAAGCTTCGGAGTACAAGCTTGTCCCATTCCATCGGCCAAATGGCACTATTAAGCTTATAAAGCAATTCATCACTTATGATATTCCTGTTGTAACCAGAACTCTTTTAAAAGAAACTGATGATATTGGACATTACAGAGTAATTAAAGGATACGATGACACCACAGGAGAATTCATACAGGATGACTCACTGCAAGGTCACAACTTGAGGTATTCCTATTTGCAATTTATGCGACTCTGGCAGATGTTTAATTATGAATATTTGGTTCTTGTCTCTCCCGATAAAGAACCCCTGGCAAAAAGTATTTTAGGTGAAGATGCCGATGTAATAACGTCATGGAAAAAAGCAGCAGACAATTCTCAAAAGGAATTGGAGTTAAACCCAGATACTATATATGCCCGATTTAACCTCTCTGTTGCGCTCTATCATACCGGTGATTTTGACGGTGCTGTTTCGGAATTTGAGATGGTTGACGATAGACTTCCTTTCCGGACACTCTGGTATCAGATTGAACCAATTGAAGCATATTTTGAATTGGAAAATTATGAAAGAGTTTTTGAGTTGACAGATAAGATTATAAATAATGATAACCGGGCTTTTTCGGAGCTTTATATTTTAAGAGGAAGAATTTTTCAAAAACAGGGAAAAACAGATGAAGCAAAAAAAGAATTTGATAAAGCTCTTTTTTACAATAAAAACCTAAAATCTGCCCAAGAGCTGCTTCAATGATCTATTTAAGATATTTATCAAAAAACTCAACTGATCTTTGCATTGCAGTACCAAAGTTATTGGGAATATCATGTTCATCACCAGGATAAATATAGAGTTCTACTTCTTTGCCTGCTTGTTTTAACTGCTCGGCTAAGGTTTGGGAAAACTCGTAAGGTACTGAATGGTCTTCTGTTCCATGATGAAGCTGGAGTGGACCAGATATATCGGCAAGGTAAGAATTTGAAGAAATGGAATTCCAAAATTCTGGATTCTCTTCTGGTGTTCCATACTGGTCAATAAACCCTCGTCTCCAACCACCTCGGGAAGAGGATGTTGGAAACGGTGACAGAGTCGTATTGACAGGTGTATTTCCCCTTCGCCATTTAGAAATTAAATCCGGATACGATGCAACTACTCCCGCCCAAATAACTCCTGCCTTAATATCGTGGCTTACTACCATGGACCGAAGCGTAATATGTCCCCCCATAGAATGTCCCCACATGCCAATTCTATTCAGGTCAGCATCTTTGTATTTTTTCATCGATGCAACAGCATTTAATACGTCAATCGTGTAACCATTTGATCCATAACTGTTTCCCTGCCCTTCAGAATTTCCATGTCCCCGGTAATCGGATTTAAAGACCATATAGCCGTTTCTGGAAAAAGCATCCGTATAGGCAATATATCTCTCGGTTGTCCGGTACTGCTTTGGTGGAATATACCCGTGATTAAAGATAACGACCGGCCAGCCAGTTTTGGGTTTTTCACCAAACGGTATTGTCAGTAGTGCGAATATTTTCAAACCGTCTGATTTATAAGAAGCAATGTACCTATTGTAATTTGCCCCGGAGGGCAGCGTCTGTTCAATAACAATGTCGCTCCCTGGGTATTCCTGCTTCCGCATGTATTCTATGGAAAGCGGATTGGGTTTATATACTGGTCCGCCGAGATCTTCTGGTTGGGTATTTTGATTTAAAGTAATACCAGACTTAGAAGTATATTTGAAAAAACGGTTATAACCAATAATACTAGTGAGAATTCCGATAACAATAATAAAAACGATAACTAAATGCTTGTTCATTGGGTAGAAACAATTATGTTACCAGTTGCTTCTGAAAATAAGCTGAAATATATACTAATTTATAGCGGATTTTATCTCGCGGAAGCCGAGCTGAAAAAGGGTGAAACCCGCTTTCGTCCCGCTTAGCGGGGCTTCAGCGAAGCGAAGGCGGACCCGATGCGTCTCTATTCGAACCAATTGTAATACATTTCTATAGTCTGACGCGGTTTTATATATCTGAAAAGAAAGCTAGTAATACTTCTTAAGATTAGGCTAAAAGAGCATCTTTTAGCACTCTAGTATAGAGCAATATACTAGATTTATCACTCAGACCTGATTATGCAGTGCCGAGTCAGTTCTAGTTCTTCTATGTCTTTTGGGACTCTTCATTAGTATTTTTGAGGTTAACCCTTTCAAGACACAATACTCCTTAATGGACTTTAAGAATATTTCCCCGAAACGCTTAAGTTTAATATTTCCAAAACCGGAAATCCAGGCTAGTTCTTCCATAGTTTGGGGCAAATAGGTAGACATCTCAATTAAGGTCGCGTCAGAAAAAATAATATATGCCGGTACTTTGGCATCTGTGGCCAGTGTGAGGCGTATGGATTTTAGCAGTGTAAAAAGATCTTTTTCATATGCTTTGGAAGACTCGGAAATCAGTTCCGTTTTTTTGGCAATTTTCACAAGCATCACTTTCTCCTTGCCTTTTAATACATCAAGGCTTTTTTCGGTAAGTTTAAGAACCGGGTATTGCCCACCTACCTGTTTTAGAAATCCTAATTCAATAAGATCATGGATGTAGTGTCTCCACTCGTCGGAAGTTAGATTCGCGCCTATGCCGTATGTTTTTAAATTTTTGTGGTATGGCCAAATTTTTTCCGATTTTGCTCCCTTTAGAAAATCAATAATATAATTTGTACCGAAACGCTGTCCGACTCTGGCAACTGCTGATAAAGCTTTTTGGGCAATGATAGTACCGTCGATTCTTTCAAATTCAGTCAGACATATATCACAAGAATTGCAATTACCGTCAAAATCCTCTCCGAAATAGTTCAATATAAATTTGCGGCGGCAGGTAGTTATCTCACCGTATCTAGCCATTTTCCGCAGTTTATCAAGCATAATCTCCGATTGGACGGGGTCATTTTCAATCTCAGCAAACTTTTTCAGTTTTAAAACATCCCCGCGGCTATAGAAAAGAAGCGCTTCACTTTTTACTCCATCCCTTCCCGCTCTTCCGGTTTCCTGATAATAACTCTCGATATTTTTTGGCAGATCCAGGTGGATGACATAGCGCACATTTGATTTGTCGATACCCAGTCCGAAAGCAATGGTAGCAACAATAATTTTTACTTCATCCTTGATGAATAAATCCTGATTCCTATCACGGATATTTTTGGAAAGCCCTGCATGGTAAGGCTTGGCTGAAAATCCATCACCGGAGAGATCAGAAGCTAAACTCTCCACACTCTTCCTGGAAAGGCAATAGATAATTCCAGATTCGTCATGGTGTAAACGGATATAGTCTGTAATTCTTCTGTAGGTGTTTTTTTTGGGTTCCACATAGTAATGGATATTTTTCCTGTTGAAACTAGAAATAAAAACATTGGGATGTACAAGGGATAATTTTTCCAGAATGTCTTTCTGTGTGAGATCATCAGCAGTAGCCGTCAGGGCAACGACAGGTATATGGGGAAAGTTTTTCTTAAGTTTTGATAATTTTAAATATTCCGGCCGAAAATCATGACCCCAATGGGATATGCAGTGCGCTTCATCAATTGCAAAAAGAGAAATATGAACTCTTAAAAGAAGACTGAGGAATTGACCATTCTCGTTTAATAAACGTTCTGGTGCAACATAGAGTAATTTCAGCTTCTGATTGATCAATTGATGGATAATTGCTGTTTGTTCTTCGTATGAAAGGGTGGAATTTAAAAAAGCAGCAGGAATACCGGACAATTTTAAACTATCTACCTGGTCTTTCATGAGGGATATAAGAGGAGAAACAACAATAGTAGTACCTGTAAATAAAAGGGCGGGAATCTGAAAACAGAGAGATTTTCCGCCACCTGTGGGCATCAGGACAAAAGTATCCTTCAGAGACATTACGGATTCAATAATCTTTTCCTGGGTAAATCTGAAATCATGATAGCCAAACTTTTCCCTTAAGATTCCCAAAGCATCAGACATAAAAAGATTTTAGCATGCAAAGGATTATAATAAGTTTTTCGCTTTGAAAATACCGCCTGTAAAATTCAGAAAAGTAGATGAAACGTAATTTTGTTACGATGCATTTCGTATTTTGTATTTATGGTTCAAATCCCATTTGGTTGTAGCGTATGGAAAGAAGAAAGAATTAAATTCATCGAATTAAGTATGGATCTTTATACCAATCTAAATCTCATTTTTCTTTCTATCCCATCAGGCGGGAGACCATATACAAAGTTAGAACCTATTTATATCATGAATTCAGTTAAATACGAATTTTGACAATATGTCGTCGATATTTCTCCCAACTTCAAGAATGACCAGTAGTTGATTGTTTTTTAAGGGAATAAAAAATCTTCTTGATGGTGTATTGTCATCATAATTAACTGTTTCAATAACATATCCTTGTATATTCTCTATTTCACTTGTTTTAACAATCCAGTCAACATTTAGATCTTTACCCAGTGCTTCGCGATTGGATAAGGATATATTTTTAATAGCATTTTTTTGATTTTCTACGTACTCTTTCAGACTAACTTCCAAAGGACTTGTTTTTACCATAATACCCATAAAATATTTTCTTGTTGGGCCATTTGCATTTTTTATCCCATAAAGTTCTTTATAATTCTCAGAACCAAAAACAACACTAAGTGAACAGTCTGTAATTATACAATCATCAACTTTAGTCATTGGAGGATTTTGAAATTTAAAATAATACTCATCGTTTTTATATATTTGCCAATCTGACGTTCGAATTTTCTCTTCGTTTGCTAATCGATTTCTTTCGACCAACCACTCAGGTTCCCTCGCTATTTGTTTCATGATTAAATTACTAAGGAAAATCAAAAAAACTATGACTATAAATACAACGACTGCTAATTTCGAGATTTTATAACCAAATATTGTCATAATAATTAAATATATAATCTTATTTGAGTATAACAATTTTATGTTTCTTAATAAACGCACTTCCTGAACCGGAACGTAATAAATTTATTCCATAAATTTCAACGTTCCTTCGAATTTGAGGTATTTTCCAAAAATCTATTAAGTACTGCTTTAATCGTTTTTCTTCCATATACACCCTTCAAACATTCCTCCCTGTTCTTGGCGTCAATTCTGTTGAGAAAGGCCTCGTAATATATTAACTTGTAAGGTATAAAGGGTTTCGTTAGCAAGGTTTCTCCCTGAATTATGTTTATCTAATCTTTTCCTTAAATCCGAAGTGTAACCGATATAAAGGCTCTTGTTCTTTTTACTTTGAAGAATATAGGTGTAATAAAACATGAAGGCGGCAACGCAAGAAATTTTCTGCTGAAAATTTCAGCGTTCCAGCAGCGTTGAAATCCCGATTTAGACGGGATTTCTTACGCTGCGGAGAGGGCGAGATTCGAACTCGCGGTCCCTTTGACAGGACGGAGGTTTAGTAAACCTCTGCACTAGGCCACTATGCGACCTCTCCTTTAAATTAATTCCTCAATTTGTTCTTTAAATTTGGGTAAGTCTTTCTTGATAGTGTTCCATACCCGATCAAGATTTATCTCATAATATCCGTGGATCATAACATCTCTCATTCCCACTGCTTTTTTCCAGGGAATTTTAGGGTGATTATTTCTAAATTCAAGCGGAATGTGACGTGCGGCTTCCCCAATGATTTCAAATCTTCTTAAGACTGCGTCTTGTTTGTCAATACTGTCTAAAAACTTCTTTTTGGTTAAGCCTTCCGTATATTCTTCAATTAACCGGATACTTTGAAAAATATCGTCTAAATAGACACCTATGCTTCTCTTCATAGAATCTGTATTTGATCTTTTAGAATACTATTTTTCAACTGCGGTTTTATACTTATATACTCAACCAAGTCAACGTTTCTTCCCAAGGCTTCTTGTAGTTTTAATTTTAAGTCTACAAAATCAAATAGACTTTTATCCTGAGGCAGATCTATTAAAATATCTATATCACTTTCATTTTTATTTTCTCCTCTGGCATAAGAACCAAAAAGAGCAGATCGAGTCACCCCAGCCTCTTTTAGAATAGGAAGTGTTTTTCTTTTAATGTGGTTTAAGTTAGTTTTTTTCATAAGCGGAGGAGGTGGGATTTGAACCCACGCGAGCCTTGCGGCTCAAGAGTTTAGCGAACTCTCGCAATGGACCAACTATGCGACTCCTCCCTAAAAAATTTGTAAACAAATTTTTCAGGGTAAACCCTGAAAATATTTTTGAATTGCAAAGCAATTCGGCCAATTTACTTCGTAAATTTAAAAATATTTTTAGGGTAAACCCTAAAAATACTTTCAGGTCAAACTAGCTGTTTATTATATCATGACCCATGCGCAATCACGATTCCGTAGACAAACTTTGCATGAGCGCGTTTTAAAATTTTGGCACATTCCACAAGAGTTGAGCGGGTGGTTGAGACATCATCAACAAGTCCAATTGATCTATCTGTCAAATTGATATCTCTTGATAAAGAAAAAGCATCTTTTACATTTTTTTCTCTATCCTCTTTTTTTAAATCTGCCTGAGGGACTGTTTTTTTCGTACGAACCAAAAGCTTATCTGTTCCCGGAATTCCCCATATACGTCCCATATGTTTGGCCAATAAAAAACTTTGATTAAATCCTCTCTCTTTCTCACGCGATCGGTAGAGAGGCACGCTGCATAAAAAATCAAAATGAATAAGGTGGGTGGGAAACTTATATACCAGTATTTTAGCCAGTACCTCTGATAAATCACTTATCTGTTGGTATTTAAATTGATGGATGGCGTCTTTAATTGCATCTTTAAAATAAACAGCGCTATACAATCCATCGATTGTGTGTGAAGTTTGACACTTAATGTGAGTTCTTCCGTCAATTGAAGGCTTTGCGCAAATCGGACAAATCTGTTCGTCAAAAAAATGAATGGAATTTGCGCATTTCCTGCAAAAATATCCTCCTAATTTTCCGCACGAGACACAGCGACGGGGAAAAAGAAAATCTAGAAAATTCATTGTCATTCTGAGCTTAGCGAAGAATCCCGTTTATGTCTAGATTCCGTTTGGGATCCTTCGACTCCCCTCGATAAGCTCGGGTCGCTCAGGATGACGCTTCACGTCACCTCCCAAACCTTCTTATCCGTTCTGAATAATCCTGTAGGGCTTTGACAAATTCTTCAGGTGTGAATTCTGGCCAGTATTTTTCCGTAAAATAAAACTCGGCATACTCCATTTGCCAAAGAAGATAGCCTGAAAGTCGTCTCTCTCCACCTGTTCTAATCATGAGATCTGGATCAGGAATTCCCGCTGTATCTAGGTTTTTCTCTAAATCTTCTTTTGTAATTTTTATGTTATTTGTTATTTGTTTTTTGTTATTTAATATTTTATTCACAGCACGAATTATCTCATCTCTTCCTCCGTAGCTTAATGCAAGGATTACGGTAATACTTTTATTCTTTTTGGTCAGTTCTATCCATCTGGCTGTTTTTTGCTGTAAGTCTCTAGGGAATTTATTTAAATCTCCAATCACTTTAACTTGTACATTTTTTTTACGAAATACATCCACGGTTTTGTCCAAATTTCTCTTATATAAACTCAAAAGATAGCCAACTTCCTCAGGAGATCTCTTCCAGTTTTCTGTTGAAAAAGCCCAAAAAGTAAGATAAGGAATATGATATTCAATTGCCATGTCAACTAAAGGTTCAATTCTATCTTCTCCATTTTTATGTCCCTGAAGAAGTGGGAGCTTACGTTCTCTTGCCCACCTTCTATTTCCGTCCATTATAAAAGCTACATGTTTAGGAATATTTTGTATTTTTACTTTTTTCATTTAAAAAAGATGGTCTGAGATAATTTTTGCTCCCTCTCCAACTTCGCTTACAATAATCTCTTTTGCACTTTCTAATTTCTTAAGAACCGGCAAAATTCGATCCTCTTCCTTACCTTCATAAATTACATGCACCGTTGGTCCCGCATCCAGAGTAAAATATGCTTGTATTCCCTCTTTTCTAAGTTTCCATACCGTTTCCATAACAGAAATACTTCCGGGTCGGAAATAAAATATGGATGGATGTGCAGTCATCATAACCGCATGCATATTTAAAGCCTCACTTTCGATCAGTTCTCCTAATCTTTCAAAATCTTTTTTTGCTAAAGCACCTTCACATTCTTTTATTTTTTCATCCATTCCCTCAAAACGTTTACTAAGAAAAGGACTGGTGCAGGATAATCCATGAGCTTTAGATGTACTTATGGGTTTTTGATTTCGATCGACAATAACGACTGCATCTTTTAAATTCCAGTAGGAGGGGGGATATAAGGAAAATGCATAAGAATCATCATTTTTTGTTCCTTTTTCCCATTTTACAAATCCTGTGGGGATTGACCTGCATGCAGACCCTGAAGCAACTCTAGATAACATACCGAGTTCTTTTTCCGATAAATTTAAATCTAACGCTTTTGTCGCAGCAACAGTAAGTGCTGCAAATCCGGATGCAGATGAGGCAATTCCGCTACCTTTGGGAAAATTGTTTTCAGTGACTACTTTTGCTTTCAGGGAAATTTTCGCAATCTTTCTTATCCGGTCTAGATGGGTGACAATTCTTTCTTTTTCTCTATCTGTCATATTGATACTATCCGTGTGAACCTCTTCTGAAAATTCAACCGTTGTCGTGCTTGTAGCATTCTTTAAGTTCATGGAAATTGAACTGTTCATGGGGATGCGAAGCATCTCATCTTTTTTTCCGAAGAATTTGATAAATGCGATGTTGGAACAGGCAACTGCAGTTTGTTTCATAGTAATGTACTTATTCTAACACCCTCACTCCCTCCTACTGAAATATTAAGGTGTTTTACTCCAATTGCCTCAAGAGATGAAATAATTTTATCTTTTTGATCAGTAGGTGTAAGAACAATCACACAATCCCCTCCTCCGGCACCTGATAGTTTCGCTCCGTATGCCCCCCTCTCTTGAGCCGTCTGTACGATGCAATCAAGATAGGGAGTACTTACTCCCATACGTTTTAATATGGAATGGTTTTTGTTCATAGCCATTCCCAATTTTTCCCAATCTTTTTTTATAAGAGCAATTTTTGCATCGGTCACACATTCTTCAATTTTTCCAAAAAAATCTTTTAGCTTTTGCGGGTTCTTTTCATGGACATTTCTTACTTTTTTAACTAATGAAACCGTGCTTGCTTTTTTTCCGCTGAAAAAAACACTTATTGGTAAATTTTCTTTTGAAAGTATTTCTGCAACTTTTGTTTTTCCGTTAAATAAAATGGTCCCTCCGTATAAAGACGTAGCTATGTCAAATCCTGAGGCAACTTTTTGGACTCCCAGAACTGCACGGTAGGATATATCAAAGATTTCCCTATCTGAAAGATTCAGGGATAAAAAAGAAGAAATTCCCTTTACAATTCCTATGACAACAGCAGATGATGACCCCAATCCGAATCCGGTGATATCAGATGTGGTACGAATTAATAACGGAGGGGTTTTATAAGAATTCCGAAAAGAATTAAGTGAGGATAGGATAAATTGATCTCCTGTTTTGTCAGGAAGAAAAAGTTCATCTGTATTGGTACTACTCCGAGCAACAGTTACGGTTATGTATTTATTAACAACACTTGCAAGACACAATCCTCCATAAACTACACTGTGCTCTCCCAGAAGCATCACTTTTCCGCAAACGGTAACCGTAATCTTATTCTCCATTTTCTATCCTTACTCCTTCCACTCCCAGGTTTACTTTGTGAATATTACATCCAAATTTTTTAGCAATTTCTTCTATTTTTTCAAAATTAGATAGATAACATAGAATCATTCCGCTTCCTTCTGTTATTCCTCCGGCTCCGCTTATTTTGGCAAACCCCCCGAGCTTTTCAATAGAACGGATAAGGGATTGTGCTTTTTTACCTACAACCCCCATTTTTTCCAAATTTTTCTCACCCCGATAAAAAGCGCGTTTTACATTTTCCCTATCTCCCTTTTTTAATGCACTTAAAAGATTTCGCGTCTCTCTTTCCTGGTCCTTAAAAATATTTTCATAAAAAGTTTTCTTTTGGGTATAGAGTCTATTTACATAGGACACCATCTCTCCGGTTGTCTCTTTGGGACGGCCCGAATCAATAAGAATAAGAGAGGGAAGATGATAAGAGGCAGAAGGCAAATTCCAAATGGATTTTAGAAATTCTGTTTCGCGCCTAAACCAGACAAGGCCTCCAAATGTAACAACTGTGTTGTCTCCTCCTGAAGGATTTCCATGCTGGAGTTTTTCCACTTCATATGCAAGTTCATTTATCTTAACCGGATTCCACAAATTTTTTATCCCTTTAAATAATGCCCCCATAAGAGCAACCGATAAAGCTGCAGATGAACCAAGACCTGAGCCCACTGGAATGTCTGACTCAACTTTAATGTGAAGCGGAGGTAACTGGGAAAGTCTGGCGGCTTTCTGAAAAATTTCAAGTGATTTATAAATAAGACCGGTTCCTTCAGGGGTTTGAATCTGAATTTTTTCCTTGGTATCGTTTGATTTATCAAGTAGGGTCAATATCACTTCTAACCGCTTATCAATTGTGGAAAGAAGAGAAGGATATCCGTATACGACTGCATGTTCCCCTAATAGATGAATTTTGCCGGGTGCCGAAACAGTAATTTGCATAAACAATAAATAAGGTTATAGGTTTAAGGTTATAGGTTATAAGAAAAACGTTGAATAATAATCTAACACCTAAAACCTAGCACCTGACACCTAATTAACAGGTTTTACTTTAACTCCATAGGGAATTACCCCATCCGTATCGCTTTCCTGGGTACGTCTTAATATGGTTTTTACTTTTTGTCCAATAACAAGTTCTCTTTCCCCCCAGTCTACATACTGGCAGATAATATTTTTTCCCTCCTTAAGCTTTACAACCGCAACAATATAAGGGGCTTGAGAAATAAATCCGGCGGGGGGAACATAAACCTTTGTCCAGGATACAATTTCTCCGACTTTCCCAAGAAGTGCTTCTATTTTTTTCTGGTTTCTCCAAATTTTTACCGGGCTAATCATAAGAGTTGTTTGTCATTCCCGCGTTTACCCTGAAAAGTTCGCTTTTTAGGGAAGGCGGGAATCCACACACCATAAGGAATGGATCCCGGGTCAAGCCCGGGATGACGTTAATTTCTCCTTAAAATATGTATAACCGCCGTTGCTCCTGATCCTCCGACATTATGGGTAAGTCCTATCTTTGCACCATCTACCTGCCGTTTTCCTGCTTTTCCTTTAAGCTGCTCATAAATCTCAACTATCTGCTTAACTCCGGTTGCACCCACCGGATGACCGGATGCTTTTAAACCTCCGGAGGTATTTACCACAAGTTTTTTGGATCCTAGTTTCGTTTTCCCCTCAAAAATTGCCTCTGCTGCTTCACCTTTTTGAAAAAAACCGAGGTCTTCCATCGCCAGTATTTCCGCAATTGAAAAGCAATCATGAACTTCAGCTACATCAATATCGGAAGGTTTAATACCAGCCTGTGCATATGCTTCTTTTGAAGCATGTACTGATGAGGCAAGACTGGTCAAACTTTCCCTCTCTGCAACTCCTAATGTATCTGTTTCAACAGAGGAAGCAATAATACTTATCTCGTTTTTCGTTTTGTTTTTCGATAAGATAATCGCTGCTGCTCCATCTGTTATAGGAGAGCAATCCAGAAGTTTGAGGGGGGAGGCGATACATGAACTTTTCATCACCTGTTCAATGGTTATAGGAGTATGAAACTGAGCATTGGGGTTTAAACTCGCATGAAAATGGTTTTTGACGGATACTGCGGCCATCTGTTCCTCGGTTGTTCCGTATTTCTCCATATGGGCAACAGCCATAAGCGCATACAGACTGGGAAAAGTCGCCCCTGATTCCCGTTCTGCTGAGGAGCCTGCACCCATGAGGCCTTTGGCAACATCTTCAGGCTTATGATCTGTCATTTTTTCAACACCAATTACCAAAACATGGTGATATAACTCGGAAAGAATAGCCATTACACCGCTATGAACAGCCAAACCTCCGGAGGCACATGCTCCCTCAACGCTAATGGATCCTCTAAAAATACCCAACTCTTCACTAAAAAAAGCTCCCAAATGATCCTGATTGCCCAAAGTTCCGGCAAGCATATTTCCCACAAACACACCGTCAATTGATGAGGTGGTTAGACCTGCTTCAGTTAATGCCTTCTGAACAACTTCTTTTACTAAATCACGGGGAGACACATCCCAAAGTTCTCCGAATTTACTCACCGCTCCTGATAAAATTCTTACAGGTGTCATAAACTTTAAATCTTTCCTCCGTACTTTAAATATTCAACATAAGAAATTTGTTTTGTGAAGCTGATGAAATCTTTAAATGACTTTGATTTTCCTCTTCTTTCTAATATCCCACTGTTTACTTCAAATGAAAATGCATCTGATCCGGCTCCGGATCCATAGGAAACCACAAAAATTTTATCTTGCGGCTTGGCAATATCCAAAACAGCGCCCAGTCCGCATAATGAAGAAGCAGAATAGGGGTTTCCTATATGATCAACTATTAAAGAAGGGGCGATCTGGCTTTCAGAAAAACCCAGTCGTTTTGCAGCCGCCCGGGGAAATTTCCCGTTTGGCATATGAAAAACAGCGTATGTATAGTCGGAAGGTGTTGTCTTTGTTTTTTCAAGAAGCATCTTGGAGGCTGATAGTACATGATTAAAATAAGAAGGTTCTCCGGTAAATCTTCCTCCGTGACTGGGAAACCTCACCCCGTCTCTTCTCCAAAAATCCGGGGTATCAGACGAGTAGGAAACCGTTCCCTGAAGGGTTGCAATCGATTTATTTTTATCTTTTCCTAAAATATATGCAGCGGAAGCAGAGCTTGCAGTATATTCCAAAATATCATGAGGTCTTGCCTGCGCTGTGTCGCTTCCAATAACAAGTCCGGTTTTAATTTGGGAAGAAGCGATAAGTCCTGCCGTTGCAATAATTCCTGTCGTTGCCGCTTTACAGGCAAACTCCAGATCTGCTGCAAGATACTTATGCCCTATTCCTAAAAATTCAGCAACAATAGTTGAGGTGGGATTTACCGCGTACGGATGAGATTCAGATCCTACAAAACACGCCTCAATTTCAGTTGGGTTAATTTGAGCTCTTAAAATTGCTTCAGATGCTGCCTCATATGCTAAAGTTACCGCATCTTCATCCAGATAGGGAACTGATTTTTGGCTGACCCCCAGGGATTTACTTATTTCGTCTTTATTTTTTCCCCAGACGCTGGCAATCTCAGAAACCGAGATTCGACGATAGGGCACGTACATTCCATAGCCTAAGATGTCGACATTCATTATTTTCCTCTTCCTAATTTTTTATGAGTTGATGCAAGACTTCCCTCTGCAAGGGAGGCAAGAAGGGATATTTCTCCTCCCAGAACTGCTGCTCCCAAATAAGAAGCTAAAAGATCAGCGCTTCCCTTACAAGAGCCGTCTGTGATGCCTAATATACTTAGTGCTTCTTTTTGGCAGGCAAGCTTAGTTCCCCCTCCTACTGTCCCTACATTTACATTGGGCATGTAAATACTTACCGCAATTCCAGCGGTTGTAAGATCAGTCGTTGTGAAGCCTAAACTTCCTTCAGTTACATGAGCCGGATCCTGACCGGTTGCGATAAAAAACGCAGAAACAATGTTGGCAAAATGAGCATTAAACCCCAGGGACCCTGAAAGAGATGAACCTAAAAGATTTTTTTGAATATTTAATTCGTGCATTTTCTGTGCGGTTGTTTTTAATACCGATACGATGGTTTTATCTGAAATCTCAACCTCAGCCCATACCTGCCTTCCTCTTCCTAAAATCACATTTAGCCAAGCAGGTTTTTTATCTACATCAAAGTTTGAGGCAACCGAAATGGTTTTAGCTTGAGTTTCTTTTTCTAAATAGTTACAAATTTTAGAGACAGCAATTGTCGCCATATTCATTCCCATTGCCTCAGAACAATCAAAAGAAAATCTCACAAAAACACTTCTTCCTAATGTTTTAGTAAATACAGATTTAAACTGAAGATGAAAAGAAGTAGATGATGCAATTTTTTTTATATCCTCATTATGGATATTAATAAATTCACGAAGCTCTAAACTCTGCTTAAGACTTTGTGTTTTAAATGAAGCTCCCCGTGTCATTCCTGAATTTTCAACAACCGTATATGCTCCCCCGCTTTCTGAAATTGCCTTGCATCCCCGATTTACGGAAGCTACCAATGCTCCTTCTGTGGTTGCTAAAGGAACATAGACTTCCTGATCCCTGACCCCTGATCCCTGATCTCTGATTTTTAACGGTCCTGCAATTCCTAAAGGAATAGATACCGCCCCAATCATATTTTCACAATTGGTCTGCGATGCTTCCTTTAACTTATCCGGAAATAAAGATATCGAAGAGAATTTGTTGTGAGTTTCATCTTCAATATATTTTCTTCTTTCTTCTATCGTCTTAAAGTCTCTCAATGACATAGCTTGATCGTCATGCTGAATTTATTTCAGCATCTTCAGAAGATTCCTGAACCGAATTCAGGACAGGCTCTGAAACAAGTTCAGGATGACAGAGCAATTTTTATATAAACGGTATTCTAAATATTCTTAAATAATACATGCCTAGTGAGTAGATCGCTATAATCGGGATAACGACAAAAGAAACAGTAAGAATTTTTTTCAAACTGATTCGAAGTCCAAACCGAAGTGTCAGATAATACAGAATGATTTTCCATCCCAAAAGAGCGATGGAAAAAGAGATAAATACGATACTAAATCCCTTTCCCCACACAGATAAGGTTCTTGGAGGCGGA
Organism: Candidatus Gottesmanbacteria bacterium RIFCSPHIGHO2_02_FULL_39_11; assembly: GCA_001779195.1. Classification (GTDB taxonomy): domain Bacteria; phylum Patescibacteriota; class Microgenomatia; order 2-02-FULL-39-11; family 2-02-FULL-39-11; genus 2-02-FULL-39-11. The sequence goes on along the minus strand of MFJL01000019.1, from coordinate 74,674 downwards.
AGAATCATATAGATAAGAGATGTAGAAAAAAACCAAATTACCGTTGGAAGTAATGAATAAGACCAGAGTATTACTACTCTTTCAAGAGATATCTTCTCATGTGTCTTTTCTCCTAAAAAGTACAAAATGCCTACGATAAGAGAAAACCCGGTAGCTGCTGCTAAAAACGACAAACCAAAATTGTAAGTCAATACATAGGGACTTCTAAAGGGAGTTCGGATTAAGCTCTCCCAGGCAAAGTAAACACAGACAAAGAAAAAAATAAAAAACGTAGAAAGCAAATTAAAGGATCCGGAAGAAATTTTTCTATATGTTTCATACGGACGATTAAAACACCCCCAAGAGGTTTTAAGAAATGACACGAATGATTGGAAAAATACAGATATCACAAGAGACATAGTAATTATGAAGTGGGAAGTGACTGTAAGAAGTTAGAAGTAGTCTCGAAACCTCCGCGTCTGCGTCATGCTGAATTTATTTCAGCATCTTCAGAAGATCCTGAAACAAGTTCAGGATGACAGTTTAGAGATGACTTCTAGCATGAGATATCTTGAAGTTGGAAGTTAGATACTTTTGATCTAGAATTTTTGAAATCTTGAATTCTTGATACCAAGTAACCAAATTCATGAACATCCAATTTCGAGAATATCAACATCTCACGTCACATATCTAATTTCCCACTTCCCAATCAGAATCCGTACTGGAGTAGTGAGGCAATTTTGATAAAAGCTCCTCCTAGAGCCAGATACAGAAGTAGAGTCGCAATAAGAGCGGCAACTCCTGCACTCTTCCAGGGATGAACTTTTAACTGCGAGGCAATAACCTTATAAAATAAGGTAAAAGGCCCCAGTTCTTGAGGAGAAACAACACTTATCTCCTCCATCCTTTTCACTAATTTAAGATAAAGAAGGTCTGAGTTACTTTTCACAGTTACTTTTTCTCAAAAGCCACGACAAATGCTTTCCGAGCACGAAACAGATGGCTTTCGCAGCTTTTAAATGATAACGATAATTTTTCGGCAATCTCAGAAACGGTATAGCCTTGAATATATTTTAAGTCTATAATTTTCTGATACATGGGAGAAAGAGATAAAAGAGTTTTTTTTATCTTACTTTTAAGCATTTCATGGTCTAAAATTTCTTCAGGACCTAAAAGTGTTCCCAGTATTTCCTCCACATCCGGAATTTTAGAAAAAACGATATTTTTTATTTTCTTTCTTCTGTAATAGTCAATCACTTTATGACTTGCGATACTGCATAAAAAAGTAAATATGGAACAGCGGAAAGAGAAATCCCGGAATGAATCAAGCGCTCCTAAGAGGGTATCCTGCAAAACTTCCTCTACATCATTTTCACTGTTTATCCTCTTTCTGATAAAGGAAAGAATAGGACGATAGTAAGTGTCATAAAACTTTCGCAGGGAGGACTCTTCTCCTTTCAGTATATTTTCTACCAACTCTTTTTCTTCACATCTGCCTGGTTTCATACCTAGAAGTATACGGCTCTTTCTCTTATTTGACAAACCTCCCTGTTCCCCCTTATTCTAAATTTAGAATGCCTACAGGTGGAGTAGATATCGGAAAAATTTTTCCTATCGCGAAAAATCCGGCTTTTGGTTCAATCGGGGGATTTGTGTCTTTTTTTGTTCCCCTATTTTTACTTGCCGGCGGCATTTTGTGCTTTTTTATCGTAGTTATTGCGGGATTTGGAGTGATCTCAAATGCCGGAGGAGACCCTCATGCATCGGAGAGCAGAAAAATGATTCTGACATATGCGGTGATAGGACTCATTATTATGTTTGCCTCCCTCTGGATACTTCAGATAATAAATAACCTTACAGGAAAACCTTTTGGAGGAGTATTCGGATGAATCGTTTGTCATCTATAACAATTATTTTTTTTTCGCTTCTTCTCTCTTTCTCCCTTTCGCTTTCTACTCCTGTCTACGCTCAGGGAGATCCGATTGGGACAATCAATCCCACCGGATTCGGCGGACTTTTCTCAACACCCCCAATTAGTGATACGGGACAACTTACCGCAGTTGTCATTCTGATGAACCTGGTTCTTCGGATTATTTTTATCGTTGCCGGCTTGTGGACTTTTTTAAATTTTATTATAGCCGGATTTGATTTTATGAGCGCTTCCGGGGATAGCAAAAAGGTTGCATCAGCCTGGACACGTATCTGGCAGTCCCTGGTAGGACTTATTATCATTGTGGCATCATTTCTGGTAGCTGCAATTATCGGGCTTGTTCTGTATGGAAATGTTACCGCAATTCTTAATCCTACTATTACACCAACACCATGAGTAAATACTTAAATATTATTATTTCTGCTTTAATTATTATTTTTTTTGTCGGCTTAGTTCATTTGATTGGGATTCCAAAAGCTTTTGCACAAACTCCAGCAGGACCAAATACCCAAGGTATAGGATGCGGAGGAGGGATGGGCCCAATTGGAAACATTATTTGCGGAATCTTAAATTCTAACAATACTACTGATCAAAATACTCAGGTTGCAAACTCCTTAAATCAGCTTGTCAGCGGAATTATCTCATTTATAACGATCATTGCAGGATTGTGGTTTTTAATACAATTTATAATAGGAGGATTTCAGTGGATCTCAGCCGGAGCTGATAAAGGGCTTTTGGAAATCGCGCGCCTGCGCATGCTTCACGCGGTGATTGGGCTTCTTATTGTGGTTGTCTCCTATATCTTTGTAGGACTGGTTGGAAATATTTTCGGGCTTAATATTTTTAATCCCGGAGAAGCTATAATAAAATTAGTAATCTGATGCTATGCCAAACATAACTCCTGTTTGTAATACAGCTATAATCGGGCTTAACTGTGACCAAGCAAGCTCCGCAGCTGCTTTTGGAAAGTTTTTTTCAGCTCTGGTGGGAATAATTTTATTCTTAGGAGCAATCTGGACATTGTTTCAGCTTCTTCGGGGAGGACTGGAGTGGATCACCTCAGGAGGAGATAAAGGGAAAGTGATGGAGGCCAGGGAACGGATCTTGCAGTCCATCATCGGGCTTATCATTCTGGTTGCTTCGTGGTCAATATATCTTGTCCTTTTAAAATTTCTGGGACTTACAAGCGGAGATGGAGTAAATCTGAATCTTCCTAAACTCTTTTAAACCATTATGAAAAATTGGAATGATGTTCCGGGATGTTTGTTAAAGGTTGGAGAGGTAGAAGTCCCGACTATTAAATGCCTTGAGATTGTATTCTCAAATATTTTGGTGGTTGCCGTAAGTCTTGCAGCTTTGGCTCTATTTGTGATGTTTCTAGTCGGAGGGTTTAAGTTCCTGACAGCCGGAGGAGACCCCAAAGCTGTAGCATCTGCAAAATCGACGCTGACATACGCGATTATCGGAATTGCTCTGATGGCTGGGGCGTACCTTATATTTAAACTGATTGAGTATTTCACAGGGGTTCCCATTACTATTTTCAGAATCCCGACTCAGTGAAGACTGGGGCAAGTTTTACCTCAGTACTTTTTTATCTCTTGACAAGAGAAAAAAATCCTCCTAATCTGTTTATATATGAAGAAAACTTTGTCCTCTGCTATCACAACATTAACAATTGCAGTTACGTCCGGAATTGTTGTCCCAGGAGTTCACGCTCAATCCAACACACCCTTCCCCTCGGGATCAATTAATATCCCTCCACCTCCGGAACTAAGAATCCTAGATTTAGGAAAACTTATTGGAAGCCTTCTTTCCTTATTCCTCTTTTTAGCGGGACTTATCGCCTTTGTCTATCTTCTCTGGGGAGGATTTCAGTGGATCACCTCAGGAGGAGACAAAGGAAATATTGAGTCGGCACGGAATAAAATCCAGGCTGCACTTTTGGGACTTCTGTTGGTCTTTGCAGCTTACGCAATATTCAATTTAGTTGCTAACTTCCTGGGAGTTCCGAACATTTTCAACTTTAACATTCCCTCGGCTGTCCAAACTTAAGAGACATATCTTCTTGACTTCTTCTGTATAAGTCTGAATAATAAAGATATCTATTATGCAACGTCTACTGCCCCTATTTTTTATTGTATTTATCTTTTTTACTCTCTTTGTCTCATTCACTTCAACTGTAAACGCAGCAAACCCTCAGGATGTTTTCTATAAACAGAACGTTAACAGCCTAAATGATATGAAACAAAAAGAAGAAGCCTGTGCCGCCGATAATAATGGTAAGCCGTGTATAAGCGGCCTTTCGGCAGGAAGTTTTACAATCGATGCCTTAATTTATAATTTAACAAACAAAATCGGATGCACAGATATAACTAACTGTGAATCTAAATTAACTGCTCTTGGAAATGTCACAAACTTAATTGGGGAAGTTTACTCAAATCCCGCGGCCTCAGGAATTGCTTATGTTCACGATACCCTAAATAACGCCGGGTTTGTAAAGCCTGCATATGCTCAAGGGATAGGATTTTCAGCACTTTCCACTTTTCTTCCCTTCTGGAAAGTGACCCGCAATATCGCGTATTCCATTATTATTATCGTCATGCTTATCATCGGATTTATGATTATTTTTAGGATGAAAATAGATCCTAAAACGGTAATCACCATTCAGGCAGCGCTTCCTAAAATAGTTGTTGCCCTTCTTCTTATCACCTTCTCCTATGCAATTGCCGGATTTTTGATTGATATTATGTATTTTTCAATGGCAATTCTCATAAACTTACTGGTCACAGGAGCAGGGGGAAGAATCGGAGGAGCAGACGTAACCAATCTTCAATCTGCTTACCTGAATGCTGATCTGGGAGGACTTATTAACGGAGTATTTTGGGCCGGAGTTGTCAATAATCTGGGAGTAATAGAGCTTACAACCGGCGCGGGAGTTGTAGGAATAATTGCGGCAATAGTTACACATGTCGCAACACTACCTGTTATTGCCACTGGAGGAGGAGTCATACTTCTTTTTATTTTTGGGGGGTTTCTTTTTACATTAGTCAGACTTTTCTTTCTTCTGCTAAACTCCTATATCCAGCTACTAATTTCCGTTATCCTCGGTCCGTTTATTCTTCTTCAGGAGGCGATACCCGGTAAATCCGCGTTTGGAGGATGGATACAAAATATTTTAGCCAATTTAGTCGTGTTTCCGGCAACGGCCGGAATATTGATCTTTGCAGCATTCCTAGGCTCAGAGAATCAAGCGTCTGTCAGCACCTGGGCCCCTCCTTTTGTGGGAGTCGGAGCCGGGGGAATTTTCCATAATATTTTAGCAATCGGTGTAGTCTTTTTAGCACCCAATCTGGTTGCCGCTGCTAAGAAAGCTTTCAACCCTCAGCCAACCTTACCTTTCTCTCTGGGAACCATATTTGCTCCGGTTACCGGGACGGTTCAAACCGGAATGTCAGCTTTGCAGACTCAGTATTATTTCCAGCAGGCTACCCAGCATGGACCTTTGAAGAAATTTTTTGGAGGAGGAGAACAGAAGCATTAAACCTAGTGACCAGGGGGGCCTCCACCTCCACCACCTTCCGCGTTATCCGCGTTTGATTGCTTCAGAGATTGCCAAAGAAGAAGCATAAACATCAGAAACAGAACATAATTTTCAACATCATACGTAAGAGACTCTTTACCTGCGCCTAAGCGAGACTCAAGAGTATGGGCATTCCATTCTGTCCAATGATCCCTTTCTCCGGTTAAGGGATTTATATCAGATGGAAGAATATACCCTGCTGCCTCTCCCATGTGAATTTGTTTTAGTATGTCCTGAGCTCCAAACGCGTCCGCGTGCATCTGCCCATATGGCTCTGACAGTATCTGCATCACAGACATGGGCCGCAGAAAACCTTTTATTTTTGCAGCTCCCCACCCGATAAGAGGTATTTTATAATAGCTCGGAGTCATCTTCCGGTACATAAGCATGGAGTTATAGAAAATCCTCTGAACGGTATCATAGGCGACATCTCTATCATCTCCCTCAATTGCGGTAAACATTTCTGTAAGTGCCTTATGAAATTCTTCTTCATTTAAGCGGGGTCCTATGGCACCTCCTGCCGGGGCAATAAGCTTATCCAGTCCTTGTGAAAATTGCACATGAGAGGCCAGATCTCCGGCACGCCGGACCGGATTTCTTTCTCCTAATGCAACCATATTTAAATATTCCCATCCCATATCCTCTGTAGAGAAAAAATATCTCCAGTCTTTGTCAATCATGCGCCCGGTAAGCATTGCATCATGATTTACTCCGGGAGGCAGATGTCCTCCATGGAAAATATCTGCATAATCTTTCCCGTCTGCATGAATATTAATATTCTGGGATATTTTGTTAAAATCAATTTTGTGAGACCTAAGCCCTTCCAGACGTTCATCGGATAAATCAACTTTTCCGTCCGGTTTTAAAAATCCGTTCTCCGGATTTAATATATACGTTCTTAATTCATTGTCATCCGGTAAATCCGCACTCTGTATTCCAAGCGCGTCATACCAGGCTTGTCCGGCATGGTTTCCCTCAGCTCCCAGAACTGCCTTTTGCACTTTATGCCAATACCTTAGAGCAAGTACCCGCTGGTCGGGATCTACAATATCCTCAAAATCCTCATCCTGAAGATCCCGGTTCTCCCGTCTGGATTTTTCAGAAATACTGGCAAGCTGTCCTTCAAGTACGGTAATACGGTTCAACTGCTCTTCCTGCTGTTTGGTAGGTTCCTGGGTAGGTCCCATTTCCGGAAGATCAAAATGAAGAATTTCTCTTAGAATTTTTCTCCGGAGAGCTCCCTGTCCCAGGTATTCGAATTCCTTGGATTCTAACGTATTCTCTTTTCCCCACTCACGGGCCACAATAAGAGGAGACCTCATGACAGCCTGTGCCCAGACGCGAGCCTTATATGCCCGCTCTGTCTGCATAATAAGTTCGATTTCATTTCCATGAAAATTTTTTCTTCTTTCCTCTTTTGATTTTTCCTTAATCTCACTTTCATGTCTTTTTATTCCAATTTGTCTCCAATATTTTTCAAATTCAACAGGATTTTTTGCAATCTCAGAAAGCCTGACATCTCCCGAACTTTTCATTTCATTTTTTAAATCGATTTTTTTGTTCTGGACAAAATCCCTCATACCTCCAAATTCATACAGAAAATATTCTTTTACTTTTTCATAGGCATACCCTCTCTTATTTCTCGTTGATCCGTGGGCATGTAAATCTTTTTCATCCTCATCAAAATCAAAATGTCCTCCGTGTTCTCCTCCTCCATGTTCTGATCCTGCCTGTAGAATATACCTATCGCCCACCCCGGTAAGACGGTTGGCCGTTGACATTCTTTCCTTTCTCCAGTCATCCCAACCGGTTGTGGACATGGAAGCTCTCCATCCCGTCATCGTTCCCCACATGCTTGAAAAAAGAAATGGGTTGTCCTGGGAAATAAGCCGGGTAGCAATCTCTTTTCCATACTTTTTTTCCAGCCCTTTTTGGTCTCCCGCCTCATGCATTTGTATAATCTCTCTGATTTGCTTATACCCAAAGCTCTGCTTCTCCTGAATCATAAAGTTGAAAAACGCGTGAAATTTCCGGTCTCCCATCTTAAACCGGCTGTATTTATAAATAACCGGTTCCAGATACTGCACGACTGCTTCATAGGGGACACTAGCAAGCCCCGTCATATTGAACGAGTGCAGGTCGTTATTATTCTTTATCTTCATGTTGGATCCGCTTCCCCGGGATTTTGCCAGAATTTCCAAAAACCGCATATCCACAAGTCCCAGAGCTTTTGCCTGCTTTAGAGCTTAGGCAATTTGGAGGTCTCCTAAGTCCCGTCTCCATCCCGGACTTCCCGGGGCAAGTCCGCCGGTTAAATCATCCATCTTAAGTTTTTCTTTTTCGCCTAATACTCCTCCCTTACTGGACCTAAGCCTTTGATATATATCAACCTGGTCCTGTCCGGTTGCAGGATCAATAGGATGGTTGTATACCTGTCCGTTTTTAATTGCCTGGAGAATACGCTCTCTTACCATCCGATCAATCGGGATATCTCTACTGCTTTCATTCCATTCCAAATATCTTCTGGGAATATATCCCTGGTGGTTTTCCCGGATCTCAAGAAGAACAGACTCATACATGCGCTTTGCTAAAACTACCATCGGGTTTTGAAAAGCAAAATCGATGAGTCCGTTTGTAAAAAATGCGGTGGACTGGATAAACTCATCAATTCCCTGTGCCGGATGCGCGGCATAATAATCCGTATCGTTAGACTGAAAAATCATATTTTTCAGACGGGTATAGTGAGCTACCAAGCTCCTACCGTAGTTCTCATTCGGATTTTCACCTGTATCTTTTGCCTCGCTTATAATTTCCATAAAATCCTCCATCCTCTGAATAAGTGAGAGACTGGTTAAATCTCTATGTGCTTCCAGGCGATCATTAAATAAAATAGGCTTAAGTGTTTTATAAAAATAGTAGTCGCGGTAGTTTTGATCGCGCCTTAGAGTATCTTTATGCATCTCATAGTCACCTACCTCCCGATAATTTTCATTATCCAGTTTGCCGGTCATGCTTCCCCAGTGTTTTGCCATCTTTTTTTGAAGCCGTTCAACTGCTTCTACTTTTTTTGCTAATTCCTGGCGTTGAGGCTTATATATTTCCGGTTTTTCCTGATTTAATTTCTTATACTCTTCTTTTATTTGATCCTGAAGCTTTCGATACGCATACTCCAGATAAATGCCCTTGGGGGGATGTTCTCCCCCGACCTTTTTATCATCCTCGTGTCGACCATCGTCATCTTTATTGACATATTCTTCCAATTCAGAAACTATATCTCTAATTTTTACATCATTTTTTATCTCATCAAGATCGGTAACTTCTCTAATTGTTTTTTTCAGTTCTTCGGCTGTATTTTTGGGCTCTCCCTTTTTAACCGCTTCTATCTCGTCTTTGTTTTCTTTTAATCTTTCGTCTATATTTTTAATTTTTCTCTCTTTCTGGATAATTGCGTTCTTCATCTCAACTAATATGCCTTGATCTTTCAGATCCAGAGTAGAGGCATACCCGCTTTGAATTCTTTCAATATCTGATTTCCGGTTTTTAAGCCACTGGGGATTTGAATATAAATCAGAGTCAACGTTTACGATAAGGTCAATAGCCAGTCTTTTCATCTCAGGAATCTCAAGAGCTTTTTTAGAGGGCACATCCGGAATAAATTCGCGTGCTTTAGCAGGAGCACTAGCCATCATGTCCCACAACTGATCTACATCGCGAGGTGCTTCGTTCTCATTATTGTTATTATGACGGGAAGAATTGGAACGAGCCTCCTGCGGGGGAGGAGGTTCTGTATAGAGAGCCTCGGGAGGAACACCTCCCTGTAAAATCTTTTTTAGAAGCCCTTTCAGTCCTTTTCCTTCTTTTGGTTCATGATCTGCCATGCTTATATTGTAGATGTCACACCCGCAATAGTGCAACTATGTTAGAATTAAAATTAATGATCACCTCGCCTCTTCTCTCTCCTTTTTTAAAAAACGACCGACTGCTAATGCTAGCCCTCGACCACCGGGGAAGTTTTGAAAAAATAATGGATGTAAAAGAAAAAACTCCCCAAACTCTATCCAAACTTATTGAAATAAAATCCAAGATTATAAAGTGCTTATATCCTCTTTTTTCAGGAGTTTTAGTAGACTTAGAATATGGCTTGCCCGCATACAATATGGTAAATAAAGACATTTCCCCGCAATCTCAAAAACCTTATCTGCTGTGCATAGAAAAAACGGGATATGAAGAAAAAGATCACGAAAGAACAACGCTCTTGGACTGCACAGTTGACCAATTAGTAGAAAAAGGGGCAAAGGGAGTAAAAATACTTTTATTTTTTAATCCCCATGCTAAAAGCGCGTCCGTACAATTAAATACCGCAAAAGAAGTCCTTGCAGAATGTAAAAAAAATAACGTTCCTTTTTTTCTGGAACTTGTCACCTATCCCATTTCAGGAATTGACATATCGGGTGAAAATCTCGTTATATCATCTGTAAAATATTTTCTGGAAAGAAATGTAGAGGCTGATATTTTCAAGTTGGAATATCCGGGAGATCCTGATTCCTGTACAAAAATTACAAGCCTTTTAAACCAAACCCCCTGGATACTTCTTAGTAAAGGTGAACCGTTTGAAAAGTTTTTAGAACATATTTCAATTGCCTCAAATAATGGATGCAGCGGATTTTTGGCAGGGCGTTCCATCTGGCAGGAAATAAACGAGCATCTTCTAAGCGACTTAGACAGCTATCTGAAAAATACGGTCTTTAGCCGTTTTTCCCAGATTGCAGATATCACAGCAGGTTAAAATTAAATGTCCGGAGTTTATTGGTACTTATAAAATTTTCAATGTCCCCTACTGATTTTGGAATTTTCTCCTGCTTTCCATACCGCTGACAGCTATATCCTGCTGCTCCTGCTGCAAAAGTAGTGATTTTTTTAAAATCCCATTTGGATGCCAGACCGTATACAAATGCTCCGAAAAAAATATCTCCGGCACCATTGGTGTCAATGACATTGATATCAAAAGCAGGCTGGTGAAAAACCTCCTGACTATTCCCGATAAGACACCCCTGCGGGCCCATGGTAATTATAACTGTTTTAGGTCCGATTTTTAAAAGCTCGGTCATAACCTTTTTAACCGGAATATTGGGCCACACCGTTTTCCAATAGGCCTGGGGAACAATTAGAAAATCCGCTTCCTTTATAATCTCTTCCATTCCCTCTTTAGGATTCCCCAGATCCAAAAGAACTCTTGCTCCTAATTTATGAGCTTCTTTGAGAAATTGCAAAGAGCAGGACGGATTATGTCCGTCAATTAACAAAATAGATGTATCGGAGTCCAGTGGAACCGTAATACTGGAAGGGGCAAGTTTCGGAAAATCTCCCTGAGAGTTAAACCCCGTTCTTTCTCCGGTACGTTTATCAATTGCAACAACGGAAAGGGGGGTTTGGTAAAGATCTGGATTTCCAATCTCTTCTGTTTTAACTTTTTCTTTTTCAAAAATATCATAAAGTATTTCTGAAAATTTATCGCTCCCAAAAGCAGTATACAGCCGGGAGTCAAGTCCCAGGCGGGATGCGGTTACAAGAGCTGTCGGAACAACCCCTCCTAATTGAACCATCTGCATTCCAACAGGGTTTTTTTGATATAAATGAATTCCGTTCTCAATCTGCATGAGAATATCAACAACCGTAAGGCCAAAACCGGAAATCTTAGGAAGCTGGTTATCGATCATACTATAATATTTAGCAGTATAACTTCCCCTAAGCAAGAGGTCAAAGATGAAAGAGTTACATTGTCATTCCGGGCTTGTTTACTCGGAAAATCCGTAAGGATTGTTTCGAGACCCGGAATCCAGTGTTTTGACTTCTGGATCCCGCATCCCTTACAGGGTAAACAAGTGCGGGATGACGGCTTACTACATAAGTAGTCGTGTTATTAAATTGAAAAGGGATTATTTCCTGAATAAGCTTCAGGCAGCATATTTCCGACAAGCAAGTTCCAGCTTACGAAATTGTCAGCCGCAAGAGGAGCGCCCGTTTCTGCACTATAGCACTCATGCATGCCTCCTGATTTTTCAAAATCGCTCAGACATAGTTGGGTTATTTTACGCGAAAGAAGAAATGCTTCTTTTTCAAATCCGTAGTTTAGAAGCGAGTGCATATGCATGTAGTTCGTATGTGGCCACACCGGTCCCTGCCAGTTGGAGTAGGGAGTGATCATCTTTTTGTTGTTGTATAACGGATCATCTTTAGTAAGCGTTCGAATCCCATGATTCGACCAGAGCTTGTTGGGATTTACAACATACTTCTCAATCATTTCTTTTCCGTCTTTAAGAGATGCAATCTTCTCCCAAAGTGGAATCATATTTGAGTAGGTATGTTTACGAATAAATTCATTTGTTTTCAAATTATAATTGTAAAAAGTCTTATCTGTATCATCCCAGAGGTACTTCTGCATATTTTTTTTGATGGTTTCAGCCCGCTTTGCAAAAAAAGAAACATCTTTCTTTTTATTAAGTGCAGAAGCGATCTTACTCATTGCTTTATATTCGCGATAAATAAATGTATTTACGTCAGTAGCCACAACGCTTGACTTAGGGAAACCCAATATAGAGAGGTTATTGTCAGCGCCTGATTCCATCCAGTTTCCCCAAACTCCCAGATCCAATTTTTTGCTCCAGAGATTTTTCTCCCGGTACAAAACCATTTTTCGAAGTTTTTTGTAGTAATGCTTAATCCAGATAAAATCATTTAAAAAATTACTTGAAAGATACACTCCCTGAGCGATAAACGGTTTCATAGGAAATGCCCGGGTTCCCTTTTCAGGTCCATTCGGAGTGACACAACCGGGAGAATATCCCCTTTCATCTGATAATTCCATATAATTTAATGCCCAGTTTTTGAGAAATACTGCTTCTGTAGGAATTTCACTTGCCAAAGCAACTCCCATATAAAATCCATCCCAGTCCCATTGCTCGTTATAAAATCCTCCGGGAACCAGGTAATCATGTTTTAAAAGCCCGCTTGCTCTTCTTTTGACAAAATATTTTTTAGAGCCAATTGCTGATTTTATTCGGTCGATAAGTAATTGATCTTCTTTAGGAATTATCATATTGACCATACTTTACCATAAAGATCTTGAGCTATATTAAAAAGAATATTCTCGTCCACATAGCCTTCTCTTACTAGACAGCTTGGAGATGAAAGAACCTGGTCTAAACGTGCAGGTATCAGGATATTTGGACCGGGTTTATCTGAGATTACAGAAACTGAAAATGGCTCTCCCTGATCATTACATTCCCGCCTGCGAAGCTCTTGATTCAATAATCGATACACCTCAAGAGGCATATTTGTTAAATCATATCCCTTCGAATAAACATCACCCACTACAGCATCCACTAATGCACTTATCGAACCCATCATAGTCTCTTCTTTATAGGGCGAATTCTGACCATCTCCGCAGCGATTTATAATCTCCACTTGTGCAATTCTACCTCCTGCTTTTCGAGCATGGGCAATGGATGCAAGATCCTGCATTGTTTCAACAGGGTATCCTGTAACACCAGGAAGCTCATATAAAAGACTTGGTGTGACTCTCCGTTGTCCTGATAACGGCCATTTCATTTCCTGAAAAACAACTGCATCCCGATCAAAACCGGGATTTTGTCCCATACGACTGGTGATTGCATGCATAACTTCCTGATTATTTCGATTTGTCTGCGCAGCAAGCACTGCTGTATATGGTTTTTTAGACTGAATTGATACCCATGAAAACCAGGTAGCGGGATCAAATTTCCAGATGGTTGCAATGTCACTATCTGATTCCTGTATCTCAACGGGTTCCGGCACATGATAATTCCCATTATTAAATCTTTGACGGAGATAATAGTAAAAGAGGCCGCCAAGCTGGAGTGTTTTTCCTTTCCCGGGATTTAATGGAAAACGAACATCAAAATCTTTTTCTATTTTTTCACCCTTTAATGCTCGTTCTATATCTCCTTGTTTTACAACCGGTATTCCTTTGTTAGCGGCTTCTTCAAAAGATCCGTCTGTTGAGTCAGCGTCTACAACAAGTATTTTTCTGGGATCTCCCAATGCATCTTTGAAATATTCCAGTGTATCCGGATAAGCAGATCCGTTTCCAAGTTCGTTTCGAACGGGAATTATGGCTCCTACCTGTCCTGAACAGGAATAATGATGAGCCCTATTCTTTTCTTCAGATGAAAGTTTCAGTCTGCCTCCTGCGTTATAGAAGTCTATAAATCGATTACCGGAAACAGCCCCTGAATTTGGCTGAAACTGTGTAAAACTTGCAGATCGCCCATCTTGCTTAATTTCTGTTGTGACGTTCATATACCAATAACAGAGTATGATAATGTATGATAACAGTGGTATAATAGCATAAGTTTTATTCCAGTCAAATATTGCTAATATGAAAAAAGTATCTCTTTCGCCCAATCAAATTAGACTTCCACAAGATTCCCAAAGATGGATTGAGTATTGTGCACAAATCGTTAGACAAACGCCCACGGAAATTCAGTCGTTAAAAAACAAATTTGCACGCAACTATAAAATAGTCTGGTATCTTACCAATCCTTCTCCCAATTCCAATCGCTCATCAAAAACCGTTCTATTTTGCTCACCTCATTCTGACGACCTGCCTTTGGTTGCAACTGCCGCAACACACCATCATATAAAACAGGGAGATACTGTTTTGGAGCTGTTATTTACCAATGCCTCAACCGGACGGGAAAGCCGGGGATTTGCCGATAATGAAAGCTTTTTAACGGTTCGTCTGGCAGAAGATATCCTCTCTTCTCAAATTACGGGTGTAAATAAAATCGGAATCATAACCCTTCCGGATGGTACTTCAGGCTTCTCAGAATCCCGCTGGAGGGGAGATGATCCTACTCTTTCATCCGTTTGGGAGTCCATTGTCCGCACGATTAATCCGCACATTATGTATTCGCCTCATCCGGACTTAGAAGCGGATCGGCATCCGGACCATCATGCGGTTGCAAAAGCAGTTGAGAGAATGATTGCGTGGGGAACGGAAAATGACTTCTGGCAGGGCAGAGTTCCCGGTAAAGCAGACCGTTTTCTTTCCTGGAGACGGTATGCTACCTGGGGCAAAGGAGTTCCTAACCCCAACCTTTATTTTGAGTATGATCCGGAGGGGGATATTCCTTCCCTTCGGCAAAAAGCGCTTGACTGTTTTGTAAGCCAGGCAGGAAGCGAGTATGGAAAAATCGGAAATGCGAGAGCTTTGTATTTGGGAGGAATGCAGACAGTCGGGACGGGTAAAATAAAAGCCAGAGAAGTTTTTGACGAGCTAACTCCGGCAACCGTTATTGCAGTAGAATAAAAATATCCAGTATGCTAGATCTTTTATTAAAAGAAATCCGCGAAATTCCGGAAGCTGCAGATAGGTGCTTACACACCCAACGCGACATCCGGCTTCCTGTTCATGTTCCATATCTTGGAATGGGGGCTTCCTACAACCCAATCTTAGCTCTCTATTACGCAAATGCCCCTATCTATCCTGATTTATCTTCAGAATATTATTACTACCGCTCCTCACCCGTATCTAAAACAAATAAGGGAGTACTTATATCACAATCCGGACACAGCAGTGAGACTCTTTGGTGCCGGGAACGATTTAAAACATATGTTGCCATAACCAATGATCCTTCCTCTCCTCTTGCAACCGGAAAAAATGTGTCAGAAAAAATTTTACTTGAGTCAGGGAAAGAGACCGCCATTTCAAGTAAAACATATATTAATACCCTCATTACCCTTTACCGGGGACTCGGATTTTCAGTTTCCGAAACTCTCAAAATTCTACCCAGAGATTTGCCTTCTTATGAAAAATGGGGAGAAGAGAGTGCCGATGAAATTTTTTCTTTTATGAACAAAGTTCATCATACAAGTTTTTATATTGTAGGAAGCGGGCCGAACCTGGCAACGGCAAAACAGGCGGCCCTTACTATGGGAGAAGCGGCAAAACTGGGAATTATAGGAATGAGCTTGGCTGAGTATGACCACGGTCCCAAAGAAACAGCAAAGGATTCTATTGTTATTTTTATTGATGCAAAGGGAGAAGTTGGTCAAAGGTTGACAACCATTAAAAATAAAATAAAAAATGTTAAAAACTGTCTCTCTATTTCATTATCTGTAGAATCTCCCGAAGAAAATTTTTCTCCTCTTCTTTCTATCATTCCTTTTAATTTCCTGACATATTATCTGGCAAAAAAAAGAGGGGTAAGAAAGGTTTATGAACTTGGTGGAAAAATTGTCAGGGCTTAACTAGCCGCAGGACTTCTGGCAAGTACCGCAATTCCTCTCCGGGATGAACCAAACAGACGGGCAAATGAGGGGATAACTTCCGGGAGAACATCATGAATATAGGCATTGACAAGAGTTGAATAGTTTTTTGCCTTCCAAAAAATTCCTCCCTCCATAACAATGGGCACGATCCCTTTTGTCTTTCCGATTTTTTCCAAAATTCCTGATATCTGAATAGCAGTTATCTGAGCAGATCGTTTAAAAAGGTTTTCCGCAAATTCTTTTGCCCGTTTTTTTTCTTCCAAACTCAGGCTTCTTATCTTTTCTGACGCCCCAATAACAATTTCGTTCAGTTCGTCCGTTGAATTCATCTTTGGACATGATTCTCCGACTATTTCATCTTTCCCTGCATTAAACAGCTCAAATAAATAGGCTCCGGCGCACTCTTTCTCAGAAAGTGCATCCCCCGGATTATTGCTTTGCTTATCTACTATTTTCAATAGTGAAGTAGGAGGAATTTTGTCAAAATTTGCAGACTCAATATTTATGGCAACTTCATGTTGGGAAAACCCGGGAAGCTCAGAAAGCTTGAGGGGTGCAATATGAGATCTTTTTTCCCAATACGCAAAATTAAGCCCGGTTCCGACAACCCCGGCAATCTCCACCCCATCTCCTCCTAATAAGAGACAAATTGCATCATTGGCAACCGTCACGGTTGTATCTAAATTGTGTTTTTCAATAAGATATCTATGGTATTCCTGTCCGACTTTTTGCCCAACCAGACCTTTTATAGTACGACCTTTTGACATTTCAACTAAAATTCCGTCAATAAATCCGGCATGCAGGATAGGCTTTAGGGGATACGCAAAGCCTATTCCGATAGGAAGTACTTCTTTCTTTCCTTTGGAAACGGCAGGAACTTTTTTTGTGATTAATTCAAATAAATTTTCTTTGGTGGTTTGAGTAGGAAGAGTAAAAAATTCCCGGTTGAGAAATTTGATTACTCCGCTTTGGGAAATATGAAAAAGGGATACATACCCGTTTGTCCCTCCGATTGATACTGCGACTCCATTTCCGGGATGTGCAGGGATTTTGCTAATAGGATTTAAAATCATGGGAAGGGAGGAGGTTTGGTTAGAAAGACCCATGATCAGGTCTTTTTTAAAATCCTCAGAAGCCTTCTCAACCTGCTGGTCACTGAGTAAAGGATACGTATTCATATCATTTTCCATGTGCATACTTTATCATACTTTTTTCTTCTTCGCATATAAGACCTTGACACGATTCTTTAAACTATCTAATATCAATAGTATATGGAATCGTATTCGATTGCATCACTTACTAAAAGGCTATACGACTCAGAGCTCTCAATACTGCGGTTAAAAACGCTCAAGGATATTCTTGGAGTTACTAAAGAGCCTACAGTGTATAGCATCATAAAACGGCTTGAGAAAAGCAAGATCATCAAAAAAATTGAACGCGATCATTATGTGTTCCTAGGTCGACCTGTCACTGATTTTGAGATAGCTTCATCAAGTTATACACCCTCGTATATTTCTTTTGAGAGTGCTCTCAATAGTCTAGGCATTCTTCCACAGTTTCCCTATGAGATCACAAGTGCAACATCGGGAAAATCAGTCAAAAAAAAGATGTTTGAAAAGCTATTTACCTATACACATCTGAATAAATCCCTTTTTTGGGGATATGAAAAAAAAGAGAATTATCTCATAGCTGAGGCAGAAAAAGCGCTTCTTGATCAACTTTACCTTGTTTCAAAAGGGATTAAAACAATCCACCTTGAGGAATGTGACTTTTCTAGTATCAAGATATCGAAATTCATACACTATTCTAAGCAGTTTCCCCGCACACGATCGTTTGAAACTATGATTGAGACGGTAAAAAAACACATATGATTACGACTAGCCAACTAACTTTACTTTCAAAAAAACTCAATATCACTCAATCAGTCATTCTTCGGGAATATCTTCAAATTTTATTTTTAAGTATGCTGTATCAGCAAAAGAAAAGTTCATCGATCTTTTTTAAGGGAGGAACCGCAATTCACCTGATCTACAAAGCTCCGCGGTTTTCAGAAGATCTGGATTTTACTGTCAATATGGATGAGAAAGATTTTTTAGTTCTTATAAGAGATACGGTTAAAAAGTTATCCCAGCAGGAAACGATAGGGTTTAAAGAAAGAAAAACAATCACGGGGAAACGATTCCTTCTTACTCTAAAGCCTGGAGTCATGCCATATGATATTTTCATCAATCTCGATTTCTCATTTCGCGAAAAAGTTCTTATTAAAGAAAAATCTATCATAGAGACAGACTATCCCGTTTTATTTACTTCCTATATTCATCATCTGTCAAAAGAGGAACTGTTTGCAGAGAAGATTCGAGCGCTTACTTCTCGAAAAAAAGGCCGCGATCTTTATGATCTTTGGTATTTGTCGACTCTAGGAATAAACCCTACTATGCGGATGATTCAGAAAAAATTGAAATACTATGGTTTAGAACTGGATGGAAAAGATCCTCTTGAAAAATCTCTCGGAAAATTTACAGAGAAAGATTTCGTACGTGATTTACAACCCTTTGTCCCGATAAAAGAAAGGCACGATCTTCCCAGGCTATTCTCCTATATCACTTCCTATTTGAGAGCTAGCCTCGTTAAAAACTGAAAGATCCGATTGAAACAGCAACCCCGCTTCCTGGATGAGCAGGAATTCTATGAATAGGGTTTAAAATCATGGGAAGGGAAGAGGTTTGGTTGGAAAGACCCATGATCAGGTCTTTCTTAAAATCCTCGGCAGCTTTTTTTAACCCTTCTGAGCTTATAAGAGGATAACTATTTATTTTGTTCATTTTAGATAGGGTTGAAGATTGATTGGACCGCTGCTTATATTTACATTAAAAGGAATCAGGTGAGACCTTCCTCGAGGCTGATAGTATTCTTTTTGTGTATACTCTAAAAGTTCTTCTATTAATTTTTTGTCTTTTGGTAAAAAAACAAGGACTGGACCCCCATCTCCTCCCCCCATCATGCGCGCAGCATAGGTAAGCTGGTCATTTGCATTTCTATCTTTATTTTTTTCTTTAAAAAACTTCCAGATTATATGTTTTAAATCTTCCACTTCCTTATGGCTAATTTCATAAAGCAGTGCTGAACTTTCTCCGGATTCATTCAGCAGTTGAGAGTACCTAAATACATCTCCATTTTGAACACATTCAAGTGCTTTATCCACTCTTAAAGTTTCTTCCACAATATGCCTAACACGTTTTTTTAAAGAATCAGGAAGAATATGATAAATATCAGGAAGTACGGTTTTAAAGTTCTTTAATTTCCCAAGTTCCGCAAGAGTATGGATCTCCTTTTGTTTTTCTTCCTTCAGAAACGTATTAATTGTTTTTAATGCGACATCGCATTCTTTAACCCGTTTTGGATAAATAGCATCTGGACCTGCCAAGCTATGACTGATACCCGATGGAAAAAGCATGTATTCATACTCATAAAATCTGGGATCTACTTTAATACGAAGAGGTCCTGCTTCTTCTGTCTGAACCAGCACCGCACCTCCAATAAGCGAGACCGTTTGATCTAGATGCCCGGTAATAGCACCTGACCGGTGTTCTGCCATTTTAATAAAATGAATTTTCTCCTTTTCAGTCATGGATATATCAAGAGCATCCAAAAGTGTTTGAAGAAGAGACACTGAAAATGCAGCGGAAGAACTTACTCCTGCCTCAAAAGGAACATTACCTGTTATAACTACATCCAACCCGTTTTCAAGTCTTCGTATTTTTTCATAAATTTGAGGATCTCTTTTTGCAAGTATGGAATAGTACCCGGTATCAGGAAGCATTGTACCCACTTGATTTGGATTATCTTTATAGGGATTCATTATTTGTGCAATGATTCCTTTTACCAGACGATCTTTCTCAGTTGTTCCATCTGGCCGGTAGTAATTATAAATTCCAGGTGATTTATTATGAATATCTAAAGTCACATCAATATTTAAATCAACCATGCGAATAGGGGCCATACCGATATCGCGAGTAGCATCCGGTCTTCTAAGAGCTACAAAGCTAGCCACATACCGGTCAATGGAAAAAGCAAAAATATTCCCTCCCTGATAATCTACATGGTTTCCGATCCCTTCTACTCTTCCAGGGGCTACCCATGCATGAGTAGGAATATATCCAAACTTGGAAACAAATGATTTCATTCCTCTAGTTAATAGTTCATGAGCAATAGGAGAGAGTGAGTTCATAAAAGGTTAAGACTGGAAATAATGAGTTGCTGATAAACTTCTTAATTTCTCTGCGGATTCTTCTGGCGTGATATCTCTTTGAGCCTCTGCCATCATTTCATACCCTACCATAAATTTTCTTACAGTTGCTGACCGAAGTAACGGGGGATAAAAATGGATATGAAATTGCCATTCTGGATGGTTTTTTCCATCCGTTGGCGCCTGATGAATTCCCAGGGTATAAGGAAAAGGTGTATGAAATAAGTTGTCATAGCGAATAATCGTATTTCGTAGCATATCCGCTAGATTTAACCGTTCTGACAAAGTTAATTGTGAAAGGGATTCCTTTTTTTGTTTCGGCACGATCATAACTTCATAAGGCCATACTGCCCAAAAAGGAATCAGAGAGACAAAATTATCATTTGCGTATACGGTTCTCTCTTTCATTTGTATTTCGCATTTTAAATAATCTAAAAGAAGAGAAGTTTTTTTCTTTTGAAAATATTTTTCCTGTTCATACTGTTCTTTTGAAACGATTGTCGGAATATGTTCTGTTGCCCATATTTGTCCATGAGGATGGGGATTACTTGCTCCCATCATTTCTCCCCGATTTTCAAAAATTTGTACATAGTTAATAAAAGGTAAATTGCCAAGCTCAATATATTGACCTATCCATGCGGTTATTACATCATTAATTTGATCAGTAGTCATTTTTGCCATGGTAAGACTGTGACTAGGAGAATAACAGATTACTCTACATGTTCCTCTTTGAGAGGATACGTTAAATAAGTCGTTGTCCTGAGGAAATTTAAAATCTGTTTTATCAGAAAGAAGTGCCGGGAAATCATTTTCAAAAACATAAGCTCCGGTATAATCAGGAGTCTTTTTATTATTCGCCCGTTTGTTTCCAGGACATAAATAGCAATGAGAATCGTACTTAACCGACTCTTTTTGAATTTCAGGAGTGATAGCTCCTTGCCAAGGTCTCTTTGTGCGTTGAGGAGAAACTAAAACCCATTCATCCATTAGAGGATTGTACCTTCGGTGAGGGTGTAAGGAAAAATCATTCATATTATTTGTAGCCATTTAGATGCTTCTTTCTCCACTCCCATGCAGATGAAATAATATCTTCCAGTTTTGTATATTTTGGAATCCACCCTAATTCTTTTCTAATTTTTTCTGAACTGGCAACTAGAATTGCTGGATCTCCCATTCTGCGGGATGCTTCTATAACAGGAACCGCTTTTCCTAAAACACGTCCGACTGCCTTAATCACTTCCTGGTTGGTAAAACCTTTTTCGCTCCCCAGATTATAAATTTTTGATTCTTTATTTTTCGAACTTGTAATTTTTTTAAGAGCAAGTACATGAGCAGTTGCCAGATCACTCACATGAATATAGTCTCGCACACACGTTCCATCCTTTGTCGGATAGTCAGTTCCATAGAGTTGAAGCTTATCTCTCTTTCCCACAGCTGCAGCAATTGCTAAGGGAATCAAGTGAGATTCCGGCTGATGATCTTCACCTAGGGTTGGAGTTGCTCCGCAGGCATTAAAATACCTCAGAGCTGCATATTTTAGTTTATGAATTTGATCAAACCACTTCATCATATTCTCAACCAGTAATTTTGAGGCTCCATATGCATTGGTGGGTAACAATTTACTATCTTCTGTAATAGGAATTGAGTCCGGATTTCCGTATACCGCAGCTGTTGAGGAAAAAACAAAATAATTAATTTTTTGAGCTGTCATGGCCTCAAGAAGAGTTAATGCGTTTGCGGTATTATTCCGAAAGTAAACTTCCGGTTTTACCATACTTTCCCCGGCTTCTATAAAAGCTGCAAAATGCATAACTGCCTCTATTTTGTGATCACGAAGAGTTTGCTCAATTTTTTCCCGGTCAGATAAATCTCCTTTTATAAATACAGCTTCAGGGTGAACCGCTTTTTTGTGACCCCGGGATAAATTGTCGTATACTACTACAGTATGACCTTCTTCTATAAGTTGGGCCGTAACTATACTTCCGATATATCCCGCTCCTCCTGTAACCAAGATTTTCATAAAAAATGTGAAAAGAATTAACTCAGGCTGATTATATCAGATACATTGATAAAAAATATAGATAAGCTTTACCCACTATTTGATTGAAGGTATGGTTACTATAGGTCGGTATTGACTAGTTTTAAAAGGTATGATAAAGTATGATGTTGCTCAGCGGTTCGAAATAAAAGCTTATGCCAATCGAAATTGCGAACGGATACCTTCCACCGGATATCAGCCCATATACAGTCGCTATACCTACATATGAAAGGTGGGGTAAACCTGTGAAACCTGAGGATGGAGGACCACAAACTGAGGTTATGGGATCACTCCCAACGACCCTTGCAACGTATGATGCAGCTATCCAAAGGGCTGGAATTGCTCCCACTTCCAGGTTTTTGATTGCAGACGGATCTTCAAAAACCACTCACGAAGAACGAGCTCGGTGGCTTCAGTCTTACTACGACAAAAATGGCGGATCACTTCAGACACCTACTTTTATCCTTACTCACAATGGTCAAACTCGTTTAGTCGACCAACTAGAGGAAAAACTAAACAAACAGAGCATCACTAGGGATCTTTTGGAGAGAATCAGCCTGGACCCTTCCTGCGGAGGTAATAGACACAAGGTTGCGGTAATTGCGGCTGCGGCTGTGGATGGAACTCCTAATAGTTTTGTACTCGGACTTGTTGATGATGATATAGACGTACCTTATCAGTATGAGAAGGTTGGCGGTTACGGGAGTATTTATAATGGTCAGGTTATTGTAGATATGCGGCGAAATGGTCATTTACAATTTGACCGAGCAAAAAATGGTAATATAGCTACGGATTTTTTAGATATTCCCGGTAAAACAATACAAGAACTTAAAGGTAGATTTCCGGAAATGCAGGCGAGTGAGACATGGAAAGATACTATGCATCGTCAATTAGATGAAGCGCAAAGAAATGGTGTAGCAATATTTGAAGTTAACCCCGATGGCGAATCTATTGAGAATGGAACCGTTTGGGGAATATCTGCGATTAAATCAGGCAAGCCGGATTACAGAACTGCCGCGGTTTTAAAGCAATTTTTAATGGATGAATTTCCGGAAGAAGAACTTCCTATACTTTCTTTCCCTGCAAGCCCTAATAAAATGTTTGCTATTCGAAAGTGCGGGACTAATGTTGATGCTGCTATGTCTGCTTGGCATGTAGATGAAGACACTTCCCGGCTGCCTTTCTCCTTTATTATAAGCCCGGAAATATCAGGTCAAGGAAAATATGGAACGGTAGGAAAAATACGCACTCGAGCAGATAATGAATTACTGCCAGGAATGGCAGATGAGGTTTATCAGAGGACCGGAAAATCTCTCCTTTATGCCACCGGACCTAATTTTCAGGTCAAACATACCAGAGACTCTAGCGGATACCGGCCAAATATCGTTGATCAAGCATGTACATCCCTTGTAGATAACTTATATGCCCAAGCGGCAAATGAATTGATGGAATATAACGATATGCATGCATCTATGGATAGTCAGGCTATTGACGCTTACACGATACCTGAAGATCGAGCGCATAAAGTATTTGACACATTTCAGGAATTTGCACTCATATGTGAAAATAAAAGAGATGAACTAAGTCAACGGAACACTCATAGTACAGAAGAAGAAAAACAATTAATGAGAAAAATCGATATGTATACTCAAATACATCAGACATTCAAAAGGAAATTAGGGGTACTTGCATACGAACAAGAAAATAACACCATCATTCCAACTTCACAATGGGAAGACGTTGCTTTTAACCAATGGAAAAAAGCAATTGATGATACCGGCAGAAGGCAATTACACTACTTCAATACAATTCTGGTTACCACACCGATTGTTGTGGAAGCAACAAAAGATATCCTTAGAGGGGGTAGGTATCCTGCAGCTTATGTGGTACCTGAAGGAGCACCAAGTGTAAGTTTGCCAAACCAGGCAACTGTCTATCAACGATAGGCTATTTTTATAGTTGCAACAAACGATTCTATAGGATAGTATCGACCATAATTATATAAATTTAGCTAAGAAATCTAATAAAAATTTTTATGTACCAACTCAATTCTTTTAAATTTCCTAAAGATTTTGTTTTTGGAGTGACAGACGCAGATGCCCAGGTGATGGGTGAAAAATTCACAATCGAAAATGAACAAGCAGAACCTACAGTATGGAAAAAGTTCTCCAAAATACCGGGTAAAGTATACCAAGGCCAGACAAATGATATCGCCATTGACAGATATCACAGGTGGAAAGAGGATATTGAATTTATGAAAAAGCTGGGAGTTAAAGATTACCGGACATCAGTTGCTATGTCACGGGTAATGACCCGGGAGAAAAAACCAAACATGAAGGCAATTGAGTGGTATAAAAATTTTTTCAAAGTCTTAAATAAAGACAAGATACGAGTATACGTGACACTCTACCATTGGGATCTTCCACAGTATCTATCCGATAAAGGAGGCTGGAAAAATAGGGAAATTGTGGATTATTTTGTGGAACATGCAAAAATCGTTCATAAGTACTTGGGCGAATATATCTATGAATATTATATTTTAAATGAACCCTTCCAGGCCACATTTGAAAGTTACCACAATGGTGTACAGGCACCCGGTGAAACAAGCCTAAAAGGAGCTCTTGCTGCTGTTCATCATATGCTGCTCAGTCAAGGTATGGTGTATCACGCTCTTAAAAAAATGGATAGGAACGTAGCCTTAAGTACTGTTTACAACCCCACCATCACGTATGCAGCAAGCTCCGATGAAAAAGATGTGAAAGCTGCTCAACTTCTTTTTGAATACCAAACAGGGATGTTTATGGATCCTCTTTATATGGGTAAATATCCGGAAAACATCATGGAGCTGATACAAGATAAAATGCCTAAAATTCAAGATGGTGATATGGAAATAATAAATGTTGGAAAAGGGTTAAAAACGTTTGGAATTAACTTCTATCGGGGTAAAATTGTCAAATACAACCCTAAAGCTGAACTGACGTTTGAAGAAATCCGGTATCCTCAAGGAGTTGGAAATGCCATGGGCTGGCCCGTTATGATTCCCCCAACCTATCCTGAAGCATTGTATGAACTTCTTAAAAAATTATATAACCGATATGGAAGTTATGGAATAAAAGAGATGGTGATTAGTGAAAACGGAACCTGTTGGCCGGATAAAATTGATAAAGATGGAAAAATTCATGATGAATTCAGGATATTTTATATCCGCGAACACCTAAAGATGGTTGCCAAAGCTATTTTGGCAGGAGTTCCCATGAAAGGATATTTTGTATGGACGCTTATGGATAACTTTGAGTGGGATTTAGCATATAATCCCAACTCAAGCTTTGGACTGATACATATTGACAGAGAGCATAATCTTGAGCGAATACCTAAAGATAGCTTCTTCTGGTATAAAAAGATTATTGAAACAAAAATAATCGTTTAAGAATACTGTTACTTCAACTCCGCATTTTTTCATGCCAAGAAAATTAAATATTAAAGGCTGCATAAAAGTTGACTCCGAGATTGGACATAATTCTCTCTTTCTTACTTATCAAAATAAAGAGAAGAATCTTGAAGTTAAAATTTCTCCCCATTTTGGCAGTAATATTTACAGCTTTAAGTATAATAACAAAGATATTTTTTATTGCGATCTTTCCCTCTTAAAACAAAGAGACTGGACTGGATGCTTTGTCCTATGGCCTTATCCAAATAGAGTTCGAGATAAAAAATTTGAGTTTGAAGGCGAAAAATATTCACTAAAAAAAATTAAAAGGAAAAATGGGAATTACCCGCTTATTCATGGACTGGTAGATAACAAAATATGGGAAATAGGTAAAATACAAATAGGTTCTAACTTCGTAAAAGCACAGACCTTTATTGAATGTAAAGCAGGTAATAATATATATGAATATTTCCCTTTTGAATCGAAACTTACTCTCAAGTTTACTTTGAATGAGTTTGGCTTAAGAGTGGATTATAAAGTTGAAAATTTTTCCAACAAGAATTTGCCATTTGGTTTTGCTCTCCATCCATACTTTTCCCTTCTATCCGGCAGAAACCATACCTTGGTTAGACTTCCGGCTAAAAATGTTATGGATGCAGATAAGGAATTGTTACCAACCGGAAATCTTATAAATGTAAAAGGGACTCATTTTGATCTTAATTCACCTATTTCTTTATCAAAACTTTCACTTGATCATGTTTTTACTGACTTAGACAAAAATCATACACCATGCATCGATTACTCAGATAAAAAAATGAAAGTGTTTTTAGACTCCTCAGAAGATTTTACACACATGGTTGTATATACTCCGCAGGAAGAACCGTATCTATGTATGGAAAGTCAAACGGGATCAACAGATATGATAAATTTACATACAAAAGGGGTAAAACAAAATAATTTGTCCTTACAAAAAGCAGCGCATCTTCTTGTCCTATCCCCAAAACACGAACATGGAGGATTTATCCACTATAAAATTTCGGAACAAGCATAAAACTTTCTCTGTCAACTGACCTTTATTATATTAGACCTCTAATCCAGTTATATTTAGTCGTACCTAAAGATTGAATCGGCACTTCTCTCCCAGTAAAATAGGTGACAAGTGCCCTCTGTAAGTTTTTGAAGTCTTTATCTATTTGATCTAAGTCAAAAGTATTATCTTCTCCTGCACAAATTCTTCCATGATATTCAACTTCACATTGATTAAGATCTGCAATAGGTGATTCAGCCACACAGTTATCAACAAATACATTAAAGATATTGCCACTATTTCGGCATAGTATATTTCTTTGCATTCTTCTTCGAATAAAATGAGCAGAATATCTTTGTTTTTCAACATCACCTGCTCCAAATACTTGGCGAAGCTTCTCATCTGAATATTTAAAAATTTGTTCTTTACGTACTAAAACATCACCTTCTTGATGAGAAGAAGTCTTAACTTTTATTACCTCAAATTGCCCCCTACCACCTCTCCCCATCAAGCAAATACTCCCTTCACCCATGATAAGAAACTGTTGGTATGATGTCTCCTCATAAGATTGGGATAAAGAGTATTCTGCATCATCAAGAACCATTCGTCTTAAAGTGTTTCTAGCATCTGCTTGAAGGTCAATTTTCAACTCCCGTTCCATCAAGTTCCAATCACTTGCCTCTGCACTTCCCCTCATTTCCGGATTTACTACAGTAAGAACTGATTCCTCAACAACACCTTTAAGTTTATTAAATTTAGAAGTAGATGGAAGCAAATTTTGAGATTTGAAGCTGTCTAGAGAAGTATTATGAACATATTCTTCATCTAAAGGTATTTTCCATTCAACTATCACACCATCTTCAGGTTGTGATATCGGGAAAGCGAACCAGTCCTTATAAAATTTAATAAATTTGAAGAACTGTAGATTAGTATCAACAGTTGCACGTAAAGAAGCATCCTCAAAATGTCTTCTATGATAATGCGTTGCTGCAATAGGAACAAAATTATCTGTTTTCTCATGTTGGCTAATAGCATAAAGGAGACTCACTGGAAAGGGTTTTTTGCTTTCCCTTAATTGATAAGTAGATAATTGGTCAAAATTTTCTTTTCTTTCTAAAGCTGGAAGAATCTCTCCAAGAGTTGTATTTATACGGTATTTTCTTCTTCTTGATGATTCTGTTAAATCCTTAGGCCCTATTTTAAGCTCAAAAATACAAGGAGTATCTGCCTGAAGAATATAAGGAGCACTTTGCGGATCTTTAGTAAAAAAGCGAGCTTTTATAGCTTGTCCATGGGGAAATCCTGATTCTTTACCTCCAAAATATATGGTGGTAACCCAAGGATAATCGTAAACAATTTCTTTAAGACCGTCAGACTCCATGTCCGGAACCGAACCTTTTATCTCAAAACGTAATTCTTTCCGTTTGTTTTCAACAGATTGCATATAAACGTTGGCATTGTAGAGGAAAGTAAAATTACTTGCAAATTTCAGTCTTGTCTAATCGAAGATGATACCATAGCGTTTTCTGCAACTAACCGAAAAATGATACCGTTGGTTGCAGGAAAAACGTGAGCCATCGGATATACTTGATTCTGCGATGAACACAAGTATGGACGACTCACGTCTCCTTAATGTTACTCAATTACAAGAGTTTTTAACATCTTCTCAGGAGGTATCCATTCGATTGGATTCTATTGAGGAAAAATATCACTTCATTGATCGGACAGTGGATCGGTTTTCCTACAAAAAACTTTCCCGTGGAGACAAACATCTGGTCTATGTGTATTTACGGAAATTAACCGGTTACAAAAAAGCGCAACTATTACGACTCATCAAGCGAGCAGTCATTGGGAAGCTCGTTCGTACAGAATACCGACGGAAAAATCCAAACCGTATCTATACAAGTTCTGACATTAAACTCCTGGAAAAAACAGATGAACTCCATCTCCGGCTTAACGCTATGGCAACGCATGAAATTCTTCGACGGGAAAAGGACGTATTCGGTCATACGGAGTATGGACAGATTGCCCAGTGTTCTGTCTCCCACATCAATAATTTGCGGCATCATCCGGTCTACGTAAACAGCTGGGTCAATGGGACAAAAGCAAGAAATATCGGAATTGGGAGCACCAAACCTCCGGAACCCAACAATTTACCAGGTGCCATTCGGATTGATACAGTGCACCAAAGGGATGTTTTCCATATCAACGCTGTTGATGAGATTACCCAGTGGGAAGTAGTGGTCTGTGTGCCGGTGATAGCCGAGTCCTGTCTTGCTCCCGCGCTCCGGTTTCTTCTGGATCAGTTCCCATTTATCGTGTTTAATTTTCACTCCGACCGCGGGTGTGAATTTATCAACTACACCGTTGAGACTATCCTCAACAATCTACTTATTAAACAAACCAAAAGCAGATCGCGTCACTGCAACGACAATGCATTAGTGGAATCAAAGAATGCATCCGTTGTCCGGAAGAACATGGGATACTGTCATATCAATCAGGGAATGGCAGATACCATCAACACATATTATCATGATTTTCTCAATCCCTATCTCAATTTCCACAGACCGTGTTTGTATCTCACCGAAACCTCAAAAGACGATCAGGGAAGAGAACGGAGAGTCTATGGAGATGTCATGGTTCCGTATGACAAACTCAAACGCATTGCCAAAACAACACAAAAACAATTTCTCAAACCCGTGACCTCATGGGAAAAACTTAATACAATAGCCTATGCTCACAGTGACAATGAATGGGCTATAATAGTCAGAAACGAAGAACGCAAATTATTTAACAAGGTCTTTTTTACCAAGAATCCGTAATCCGAAGGCAACTGATTATGGTATCATTTTTCGATTAGTTAAGACTATTTCACTCGGCAAAATATGCCAGCCACGCAACTTAATTCCTATATAAAACAATTAGTAGAGTTTTACTAAGAGACAATTACTCTTGACCCATAATATGGAGTATGATAAAGTATGATATATTAGTTTTCTAACTTGACTCCTATGGGTTTCGAACAAAAAACAATCAGAGTTGCCGGGCCACTAAAGAATCGCGACATAATATTGACCGCTGATGCAGAGCATCCTGATCAAGCAACTTTACCTCATTTTAGCGTCATTTTTTCACCTGATCCAGAAAAAATAGCTCAACCCCTGACTGTCAGACCGGACAGAGTAAAACAAGGGAATGGACTGACACCTTATGATGTACTTGTTCCGGTAACAAATAAAGCAACTGTACCTACAGCTCTTAGATTTTTCTTTGGAGTTGCAACAGAAATGGCAGCAAGGAGAGAACCACGACAACACGTTGAGTCATGGATGAACTCCTACAATGGGATTGCCCAAACTCTTTTCGAGAGAGGTCAAGACTTAGGGGGGTATCCGCTGGAAATTCAAATGAATGGGTATAAAGGCGCCACTGATTCAGATTAAGCCCCCATTTAAATAGAAAAGAACGTCAGTTCCTGAATATGTTGAAAATGTTTTTTGTTAAAGGTCAAGAGCTTGGCGGTAAGAGAAAGAGCCGTGCTTGCAATTAAAGCATCGGATAAACCTACACGATGGCTTCTTCGAATATCCCCGGCTTCTTCTGCTATTTTTTCATCTATGGATATTTTTTTGAAAATGGATAATAACTTTCTAAGTTCTGATTTCCCTTTCTCACTTACTACATCTTGCCCGCTGTAGAGCTCTGAGACAGTTATTGTCGATATATACGCATCCAGTTCTTTCTTCTCGATCCGTGAAAAAACATCTTTGATGCGAAGGGTATAACCTCGGAGAAAATCAATGAGCACATCGGAGTCAATTAGGATTTTTTCCATTGTTTTTCAAGATGTTCTTCCCGTTCTTTCTCAAGGGGAGAGTATCTTACTCTTTTAAGAAAGTCTATCCCTTTCTCTCCTTTTCCCCAGGCACCGAAAAGTGAAAGAACAGAAGTAGTAGATGTAATCGGTTCTTTATATTTCATATAGGTTGTAAGCGCTTGGTAAATAATATATTTTAGAGATTTTTTTTCATTAAGAGCTTTCTGCTTTATAGCAAAGATCAAATCTTCTGGAAGATCGACAGTAGTTCTAACAGTAGGATTTATCATATGGATTCATAGTAACATAAAAGCATAAATATGTCAAATTTTTCTTCTATAGGCTAAATGATAATTGTGACTTAAACCTATTCTTCTTCACCCGTTCCAATACTTTTCGATTTGATCAATCGTTTCTTGTCTTAAGAATGAGGACCAGTCAGTTCCTTCAGGTAGTTTTCTCTGTTAATAGTCCACAGAAAGTAAGATAAAAAAATGATAAATATCCTCTCGAAAAGCTGTATCTTATCAGAAACCGTCTTTTTGTGTCCTAATTTATACTAAATTAGGATACTTGTCAGGCCTAATTAATATAAAACCGGCCTCAACCAACACACATACGGTAACGCTCTTTTTCCCAGCGAGTATTGACACATTGATGCTTTGATGCTAATATGATAGATATGAATACACCGATGATACGCACTACTGTCACTCTGCCTGAAGATTTGTTATTTATCATAAAAAAAAGAGCTTTAAAAGAAAAACGTACCATGAATGAAATCGTTGTGGAAAGCATACAATTTAATGTATTAGGAAAACAAACTTCATCCCAAGTCGCCTCTAAACTCCCTCCCTCTAAAACAGCAGGAACTATTCAAATGTCAAAATCAATGCCTATTGAGAAAGTCTTTGACGCTATTAAAAATCCTTATGATAAAAAAAGTATATTTGGACGCTAATATTCTCATTGCCCATCAGGTTTCTGGTCACGAATTTCACGAGAGAGCGAAAAAAATTATTGACAATTTATGGTCAGAGAATGCGTTTCTTTTGATATCTGCCTTAACGATGGATGAATTTTTGTATGGGATTGTTTTTCTCTTAAGAGGTGAAAAAAATGATAATTCCTTTGGTTCTTTTGCTTCTATATTATCTAAAACAGTACAAGCAGTTCTTTCCTGGAATACGACACGGCTAATTGAGTTTGAAAATAGCGAAGATTCGCTTATAAATATTTTAGATTCAATAAAAACTTATAATTTAAGACCCCGAGACGCTTTTCATTTGGAATGCATGAAACAAAATAAAGTTTTTGCAATAGCCACATTTGATAATGATTTTAACCCTCTGTCTAAAAATGAGAAGATAACAGTCATTCAGTGATAAAAACCATCGGGAGATTTTTTTTAAATTCATTTACCTTAACCCGTCCTAGCACTTTCCCCACTACCTCCCTCTTAAATCTCTTTTTCACTATTTCTTCTTCAGATAAATGTTTCTCAAATTTCAAATACAAAATCTGATCCGCCTCTTCGTAGGTAAATCCAAATTCCCCTTCATCCGTCTGACCCTCCCACAACCCTGCGGTGGGGGAGGCAGCAATAATTTTTTTCGGAATTCCCAGATATGTTGCAAGCTCTCTCACCTGAGTCTTGTAAAGACTCTGTATCGGCTCTACATCGGACGCTTCATCTCCAAAGCGTGTATAGTACCCCAAAACATGCTCTGTCTTATTTTCAGTCCCCACAACAAGTGCGTTTCTTTTTTTGGCAGCGTCCATAAGAAGGATCATCCGCATCCGGGCCATAATGTTTCCTTTCCGTATATCATCAATTGAGTTATCTAATGAAATGATAGGATCAACTAAAGGCTTAATATTAATTATGGTTAAATGGTCAAAGGGAATGGTTAAATGGTTAATCAATAATTTTGCATCCTCTACTCCTATTGAGTTTAAATCTCCAAAGGGAAGAATATAAGGGTAAATATTTTCTTTTTCCAACGCTTGAGCTGCCAAAGTTAAAGATACAGCAGAGTCAATCCCACCTGATAGGCCAATAACTGCTTGAGAAAAACCGGATTTTTTAAAAGAAGAAGAAATGAATTTGATTATTTTTTCGTATATTAACTTGCTATCAATTGTAAGATCCATATTCAAAGATGGATCCCGACTTTTGTCGGGATGACAAACCTTATTGGTATTTATTGGATAATTGGTTGATTAGATGATTGGATATTCATTTGTACAGGTTTTTTCTTTTGATATAATCTTCCACTTCAGGGTAGACAAGACCTGAGATCGTTTTTCCCACCTTTACTCGATCCCGTATCAAAGAAGAAGAAATATTGGAAAGCATCAAATTTCCTTCAACCCGTTTAAATCCAAACGGAAGATTTTTGATAGGATAGTCTTTCCGGGGAAAAACTAAAAATTGTAAAATCTTGGTAAGCTTCTGATAATCTCTCCATTTGCTGAATTCTCCGGCTATATCTGATCCTACAATCCAGTAGTAACGATTCGCCGTGTCTCCTGAGAGTTCATGGGCAATATCAATTGTAAATGTAGTCTCTTCATGGGCCGCGGCAATAGTTGAAAGCCGTATTCTTCCGGTTTCCAAATAATGAAGCATTTCAATTCTCTCAAGAGCGGAAGCTACAATCGGCTTAAACGCGTTCTGATAGTCAGGAAGAAGCCAGACCTCTTCAATTCCGGGAACATTTTCCAAGACTTGCTGAGCCGTCCAGTAATGCCAGATATGAGGCGGATCAAATCGTCCTCCCAAAATTGCTATGTTCATTTTATAATTTTTTTCCTATTAAACTGTTTTTAATTACCCGGTGAATCCACTCCGTCAACTCTATCACAAAAGGAAATGAAAGAGCCCCTTCAGTTTTTAAAAATCCGGAAAAGGTGCTACACCCGGGACATGTCTGAAGAATTGCATACAGGATAAAATCCAAAAAAAGGGTAACCGGAAGCACAAAGATAAAAAGAAAAATCCGTGAGAGTTTCATACGTTAAGTGTATTTTTTTCGAGCTAAAAAGGCAAGAGAGATGACTGAAACGGTTATAAGCATCCCTTCCTGGAGGGTAAATAGATAGTGATCAAATAAAGACAGGAGAAAAAGAGAAAAGAGGACAGGAGAAAAAGAGACAAAAGATAGTTTATAATCGCAAAAGATGAGATGGACAATAACCAGAAAAAGAAACACACCGACCATTCCGGTTTCAGCTAAGATAAGAAGAAAAACATTATGAACCGGCTGATATGCACCAACTCCCATAAAATGCATGGTGTTATTTGGAATTTGTATAAACCCGTTTAGCCCGACGCCCAATACTCCCGAACTTTGGATAATATCAAAAGATTTCTTAATAAGCGCTTTGCGCTCCAGAATACTTTCGTTCGGAATTGATATAAAAAGTGGAATAAAAATTGAAATAAGTACGCATGTAAAAAACGCAATTACGCTTTTTCCGTCAAATTTAACCGGCTTTAGAAGAAGTAAGATACCAATTGCATAGGCAAATATTGCGTTTCGGCTTGCGGTTAATATAAGAGCAATCAGACCGAAAACCAAAACTCCCGCAAAATAATAAAATACTTTTTTTGAAAGAGGTTTTTTATATCTTAAGTACCAAATAATACTTAAAGAACTTATTGCCAAAAATCCCGCCAAAACATTCGGATGGGGAAAAGCGGCATAGGGACGCAAAAATCTCATTCCGTTTAAAGAAAATGCGGCAATTCCGGGAGTTGTCACGGTAAACGTCCTTTCCCCTAAAAACCACCACAGTCCATTTAAAGACCCTCCTTTTATAAATTGAAGAATGGCAAGAACAGAAGAGTAAAAAGCCCCTATGGAAATTGATAAAATAATTTTGGAAATATCCGGCCTTAACCTGATAAGAACAAAACAAAGCAAACCTATTTCAAGAAGCTTCAATAGTTTAAAAAGAGAAATGATTGGATTTACAGATATAAAAAGAGAAGAAAGGAATAAATAGAGAAAAAGAGAAAGGGAGAAAAAGAGAAAGGGAGAAAAAGACAAGTGTTTGTCATGCTGAACTCGTTTCAGCATCTTTATTAATACAGACCCTGAAACAAGTTCAGGGTGACGATTAACCCTAAGAAAATATCCCAGAATTATTAAAGCTGAAATAATATCAGTTAAGTAAAATGAAATGGCTAAATAATCACTTCTAAGTCCGCTTATATAAGCTGCAGGAAGAAAAAAATATTTACCAAGTTGAGTTGGAAGAAGAATAAAAAGAAGATAGGGAAGCCAATTGAGCTTCACTTTACTTCGGGCGGATAGTGAGCCGGCGGTCCCGACCTTCTCCGGTTGATTCAGATACGACTTTTTCATGTCCGGTGAGCATCACATGCACAATCCTTCTCTCCAGAGGAGTTAAAAAGGGCAACGTTACCGGCAGACCTGCAGTTTCAACTTCTGAAACAATCCGATTTACCATTTCTTTAATACTTTCCTCACGAAGTTTACGATAGTCTCCGACATCAACCAGTACCCGTGCCCAAACTCCTCGCTTCTTAAAAAGAATTACCCCTAAAATAAGCTGGAAACTATTGAGAGTCTCTCCGTGATGACCAATAAGAAGCCCTGTTTCTTCAGTATTTATAACTACCTTAAAACTTCCTTCTTCCCCGTCCTCAACAACCACCTCTCCTGTTATTTCAAGTTTTTCAAGGAGATCCTGAGCAATTTCCAGAATTTGGGATTTTATCTCATTTGCCATGCGTCTTTTCCCTCTCTAACTCTTTATTCAAAATCTGTTGTTGGATTATACCAAAAAGAGAGTATGTATTCCAATAAAGAGACAATCCGAGAGGAAATGAATAGGCAAAAAACCCGATCATCAGAGGCATCATGATAGACATTTGTTTCTGCATCATAGTAGACATGTCTTCCTCACCCTTCTTCTCCCCGTCTTTCTTAACAAGAGCGGGAGCAGGCGAAGGCGGAGTCATCATTTTAGTTTGAAGATACTGTAAAGCTGCGGTAATAACCGGAATTAAGAGAAACCCCCAACCTATTTTCTGCCATTCATTGGGTTTTGAGGTTAGATTTAATCCAAAAAAAGAAAGATCCAAGCTCTGAATTTTTAAAAAAGGAAAATAAACTACTTTATTTATTCCCTCAACTATTTTACTTGTATCGCCTCCATTGCCTAAAACAGTGAAAAACAGATTATACAGTCCGATAAGAATCGGCATCTGTAAAAGGAGGGGTAGACATCCCGAGGCGGGATTTATACCCGCTTCCTGATACAGCTTTAACTGTTCCTGCTGGAGCCTTGCTTTATCCTCTTTGTGCAATTTATTCAGCTCATCAAGCCGCGGCTTTATGTGTGCCAGTTTTTGCGTGCTTTTCAACTGTTTGACGGTTAGGGGATGTAGAATAAGACGGATAATAATGGTTAAAGCAATTAAAGAAAATCCTAAAGCTCCCGGAACTTTAAGGGCTAAAAATACATGGTATACCGCTATCAGAATATTAAGAATGGGAATGATAAGAACCGTGTTAAAAATATTGTTAGTATCGAACATATGTTTAGGTGAGCTATTAAATACTTATCTATTGTTATCCTGAACTTGTTTCAGGATCTTTTTAATTATTAGAAGATAGATGCTGAAATAAATTCAGCATGACACAGGGATACAATTTACTATCTAACTGGGTCAATTCCTGCTTTATTAAAAGGATGGCACCGAGCTAGTCTCTTTGCTCCCATAAAAAGTCCTCTTATTGTACCATAGCGATTTACTGCTTCATAGGTATAATCTGAACAGGTAGGAGTAAAGCGACAGGTGGATCCAAAAAGGACACTTATTGCACTTGCCGTACCTGATTTTTTATAGAATTTAATTAAATACAAAACAAAATTTTTTGACATATTAAGTAAATTTCGGCTTTGTTTGGTCATGTGTAAAAATGGCTTTTTCTGCAACTTCAGAAACTAATTGAGCAAATGTGTCTGACTCATCGGGAGAAAATATTTTTTTAGATTTTATCATAAGATCAACTCCTACAGACTCCCCTATTACTTTCTTGTGGATAACTTCGGAAATTTTTCGTTTAGTGCGATTTCGGTAGACGGATCGCTTATCCAATCGTTTCGGGACAACAATTCCAGCCCGAATTATATGGAGATCATTATCCTTTGCAATAATTTGCGCAACCGGATTTTCATGATGAGAATATCTGGCGGTATTTCTTCGAAATTGAGGAGGAGTTATTCGGTGTGTTTTAGGGAGCATAGGAGAAAATAACCCAATAAGTACCAACCTGTCTGTCGGCAGACAGGTAACCCAATACTACCAATAAACATTCACATTTAAAAACTAATACATTTTACATTTATTGGGTTATTGGAAATTGGTTTATTGGGTTATTAGATTACTTACTCAGTCTCTTTCTTCCCTTTAACCGTCTGGCTTTTAAAACTTTTCTTCCTGATACCGTACCAATCCGTTTGAAAAATCCATGGATTTTTTTTGCTTTTCTTTTTTTGGGTTGAAATGTCCGTTTCGGCATAATAAATGGATTTTACCATATTCATATAGTTAGTACCAGTAACTCTCCCTTGACGCTGACGTCCGGTCATTTTAGGATTGTGGATAACTCACTTATGGATGTTGATATCTTATGGAAGACTATTTTAGCGGACTTAAAAACCACCTCAACCCGGGCTTCTTTTCATACTCTTTTTTCCAGTACCAAACTTCTTTCTTTTGATCACCAAAAGGCAATTATCGGATGCGACAAACCTATTTTGATATCTATCATAGAAAAAAAATATACAACAGTAATTGCAACTCGCCTTAAAGAGTATACAAAAGAAACCGTTTCTGTTTCCTTTATTCCTATGGAACCGTCTCCTTCATCCGTTATTAAAAAAAATCCAAACGACCTTCCTCTCCTCACTTTTAATGACGCCCCCTCCTCTTATCCTACTGAGCAATTGCCGTTTAATCCCGAGTATACGTTTGAAACGTTTGCAGTTTCTTCATCTAATCAAATGGCATACGCAGCAGCAACCGCTGTTGCTAAAAACCCCGGAACTTCCTACAATCCCCTGTTTTTATACGGAGGAGTAGGTGTTGGGAAAACACATCTTATGCAGGCAATCGGACATCAGATATTTGCAAATTCACAGCATAAAAAAATTATGTATTGTACCGGGGAACAGTTTACCAACGAAATTATTGAAGCAATTGGCGGAAAAACAACTCCTCATTTTAGAAAAAAATACCGTCGGGCAGATGTTCTTTTTATAGATGACATTCAATTTATCGCAGGGAAAAACTCGGTACAGGAAGAATTCTTTCATACATTTAATACAGTACAACAAGGTAAAGGACAAATTATCCTCACTTCCGATCGTCCTCCTGAGGAAATTGAAAAATTAGAAGCACGTCTGCGATCCCGTTTTGAAGGAGGGTTAATAATTGATATTGCTCCTCCTGATTTTGAGCTAAAAACCGCCATACTTCTTATTAAAGCGAAAAGACGGTCCATGATTCTTCCTATGGATGTTGCCAAGTTAATTGCCGCAAATGTTGACAATATTCGAAAACTTGAGGGAGTTCTTACACGCCTGTCAGCAGAGGCACTTACTAATAATACCCCTATAACCATTGATCTTGTTTCCAAACTATTAAAAACAGATTTAAAAGATCAGAAAGAGGCTCAAAAAACATCTCCTCAAAATGTTATAAACTGCGTCCTTTCTTACTACAATTTGAAACTTTCTCAAATTAAAAGCAGTAAACGGGACCGTTCTATAGCCCTTCCCAGACAGATTATCTACTATCTATTAAAACAGGAAGCAAGAATTCCTCTTATGGATATAGGTTCCCTTCTTGGTGGACGGGATCACACGACCATTTTACATGGAGTCCGCAAAATCGGAAAACTTCTTGAAAGTGATCAAAAAATTCAAGAGGATATCTTGGGGATAAAAAGCAAGCTTGTAGGATAAAAAATTGATTTATCAACTTATCCACAATAAATTTTTTTTATCCACATTTTTATACACAAAACATATAGGCGGTTATGCACATAAAAAATACACAATTTATCCTTTCCTTGACTGTAGAAGCTAAAACTTTTACACTTATCACCAATACTTACTAATACTACTACTATTTAAAACTTATGCATTTTGTAGTTTTGAAAGAATCATTTTTAAAAGCACTGGGGATTGTCGGAAGAAGTATTCCTACAAGAGCTCAACTTCCCATTCTCTCCAATATCCTTATAAAAGCAACAGATAAAGAACTTATTTTATCAGGAACAGATCTGGAACTTGGAATTGTTTTTACCCTTCCGGTTAAAGTTGAAGAAAAAGGAGAAATTACAGTACCCGGAAAAATTCTTAGTGAGTTTGTGGGAAGTGTTCATGGGGAAAAACTTGAGTTTATTCAGGAGGCAACACAATTAAAAATTATAAGCGGGAAAACAAAAGCCACATTTGCAACATCTAATCCTGAAGATTTCCCTCCCTTTCCCGAGGTTACAGTTTTTGATCGAAGACTCCCCTACTCTGTTATTAAGACCGCTATTCCCCGGATGGTTTTTGCCGCATCAACAGATGAGGCCCGTCCTATATTAACCGGTGTTCGCATTGTTGCGACAGGAGACACCTTTTCTTTAACCTCAACAGATGGATATCGGCTTTCTATTGAAAAAATCACAATTCCTAAATTTTCCGAGGATTTTATAGGTATAATTCCTGCGGTTACTTTAACTGAAGTAAGCCGGATTGCAACGGAAATGAAAGTTAATGAGGTGGGATTTACGATATTAAAGGATAAAAATCAGGTGGTTTTTTCTCTTCCTCAAGTGAGGATTTACTCACGTCTTATAGATGGAGAATTTCCGACTATTGAAAAAATTATTCCTCAAGGGTTTAAAACAAAAGTGATATTAAAAAAAGATGATTTTCTTCAGGCAGTTAAGACCACATCTCTTTTTGCCCGGGGGTCTGCTAATGTAGTTAAAGTAGTAGTTGGGAAAAATACTATTACTCTTTCTGCTAATACTCCTCAGGTTGGAGGTGATGAGGAAGTTTTGGAGGCAAATGTTCAGGGAGAAGAGACAGAAATTGCTTTTAATTACCGGTTTCTACTTGATCTTCTTAATAATTTTCCACAGGGAGATGTAGTTTTTGAAATATCCGGAAACTTAAGTCCGGGGCTCTTTAAGTCAAGTGAGTCAGCTTCAACATTTCTTCATATTATTATGCCGGTACGGGTACAAGGATAAGGAAATTATCCAATAACCCAATTATCCAATTACCAATAAGTACCAATAATCCAATAAACCAATAAAAAATATTTTGTCATCCCGGGCTTGACCCGGGATCCATCTTTTGGATTGTAATGGACATACGAACTCAAATCCAATGAATTGAAAATAAATAGTAGCTAGCGGGAAGAAGTCTCTGAAAGATAGATTTTTGAGGAGCTAAGAAACTGTTTTTGAAATTCGATCCAGGAAATATCTTTTTCTTCTTTTTTCTCTGCAAGCTGTAAATAATCTTTTTCAAATGTACTCCAGGAAAGATTTGAAGGGTTTGATGCACCTAAATTAGATGGTGTGGGTGAGAACAAAGTAGAGGGATCGCTGAAACTGGTTATAAAAATCAGAAGAAAAAGAAAAATTGCTGCAAGTGACAATCCAAACACTTTAAGAAGAGTGCTAAAAGCATTATTAATCGCATTATTAACCGCTTGTCCAATAATAGGAATACGATCCAGAACTTTTTTTGCAATTTGAAGTCCTTTTACTATTTCTCCTACCCCGGGAATAGCTAGCGTAGCATTTGAAAGAGTTGAAGCTAATGATTTAAGTTTTGAAAAAAGACCGGCGGCTTTCCCCAAAAGACCTTTTAATCCTTTAACCGATACTGATCCTACTGGAGATGATACAGAAGACATATGTGGAATCGGAGTTTGAGGATTATTAATGGCATTTACTGCTCCCTTAAGAGAAGGACTTCCCGCGGGAACAACAACCGTAGGACTCTCCCCCATCATTTCTCCATATAACTCGTCCATTTCCGGATGCGGTGCGTTTTGTCCGGAACCAAGAGCCTCCAGAGAGATAGAACCAGAAGCAGGTGGTTGTATAGGAGACGGAGGAGGCTCGGGTTCTTGAACCGGTTTTCCGATTGCATTCAGTTCTGTTTGAAGCTGATCTGGATCCAAGCCTGCTTTGATTTTAACCATCACCTCTTCAGCCTCAGGTTTAATGGATTCACCATATTCAACCGCTTTTTGTCGTGCCTCATCTTTTAATTCCTGTTTGGAAAATTTTTCGTAAGAGGAGTTTAATGCATTATCTTGTTCTTTATTTAAGTTTCCATCCTTTTTTCCTGTTTTCTCAAGAGCAGTCTGATGTCTTACAACAGTATGAATGGCATCATCAAAATTACCGCTATTTTCCTTCAGATGTTTGGCTAAAGAGGATACAAATTCTTCTCTATTTTTAATTCCATATATAGAGACTGCTTGGTCAATACGGGTGTTTGTTTCATGAGAATTTACCAGAGAGTGAAAGTGTTCCCCCACTGTTATTTGCTGGTCAGCTTTTGTAAGGGTGTCAGTTGAGATGGTTGCTTTTCCCCAAAGAGAACCTCTGGACGCAGTGGCTTTTTTATATGTTTTTGTTTTAGGATCAAAATTTTGTCTATCAAATTCTTTTTTAACAGTTGCATAGAGAGCTCTTGCGTCCTTTATATTTTGTGGGTTTGAAAGATCAAGAATCACTTCGCTTAGATGAGTATTAGAAATGGCTTGAAATAATTCAAATTGTTCTCTATCCCCTTTTATTTTTCCCCAGCCCATTGCTGCTGCGAAAGTGAAAAATTGGGAGAAAACAGACTCTGTGTCCTGTTCCATTCGATCAGGAGCAAAACGCTCTTTTTGTTTTTGTTCTTCTTCTTGTTCCGGTGTTAACTCTGTAGGTTGTTTTCCGTGGGCAGCGCTCATACCCTTTTATTATACTGCAGGAGAGGGTCCGGGGGTATGGGAAATGGGAAGAGGTTTATCTTCCATGTCCTGAGGCTTTGAGGTTGCCAAATGATACTCTTCAGGAGAGGCAATAATTTGAATTGCGGCATGGGATGAGCCGG
The DNA here is from genome assembly GCA_001779195.1 of Candidatus Gottesmanbacteria bacterium RIFCSPHIGHO2_02_FULL_39_11. Lineage (GTDB taxonomy): Bacteria > Patescibacteriota > Microgenomatia > 2-02-FULL-39-11 > 2-02-FULL-39-11 > 2-02-FULL-39-11. Next base: position 33,156 of record MFJL01000019.1, on the reverse strand, counting down.
CAAAAAAAAGTCCCTCTCCCACATTTGCAGAAAGAAGAAAATGCTTTTCTCCTCCTGATAGGTAAAAAACCTGGGCGAGTTTTTCAATTGCAGCCGGCGACTGTTTTAATAAAATTTGAAGAGATGAGTTGGTGATGATGGCTTTTCCGTAATCTGTTGATAGAAAATCTTCGACATCCTGAGTAATGGTTGTGACCCCCAGGTAGTACTTGCGGGCGCGTTTAGCAATTCCATAAAGAAAAGTTGCGGAATCAGGATGTTTCATCAGGTACCATGCCTCATCCACAACCATGATTCGTTTTTTAATCGTTTTTTTTATTTTTGTCCAGATATGATCCAGAATTATAAACATGGCAATCGGTCGAAGCTCAGCTTCCAACTCCTTAACATTAAAAACCGTAAGAGGATTTTTCAGATCCAAATTTGATTTTTGATTAAAAATTCCAGCCAAACTTCCCCTCACAAATTTTTCAAGCCTTTCAGCAAGGGATTTGGCGTGATCTTCTTCCATTCCCATAAGAACTTTATATAAATCCTCAATAAGAGGAGGTTCGTTTTTTTGAGTTCCCGGATCCGGAGTAATCCCCTTTTGTTTGTAGGTTAATACTAGGGCCCGATCCAAAATCGCATCTTCTCCCGGAGTAATATCTCCCATAATAACCCGCATCAGAGCATGCAGAGAAAGGATTTTAAGTCCTAACTCATTCTCTCCTTCTATATAAACTCCGGATAAATCAAAAGGGTTTATTTTAATGGGAGAATTAAAAGAGAAGTTGATGAGCTCTCCTCCTATAACTTTGGTAAGCTCTGTGTATTCCCCTTCCGGATCAATGACAAAAACCTCTGTTCCAAACATAAGATGTCTCATAGTTTCAAGTTTTACCAGAAAGCTTTTTCCTCCTCCTGATTTTCCAAATACAACCGAGTTTGAATTCTCGAGGCTAAACCGGTCAAAGATTACCAGGGACCCGTCATGTTCATTTATTCCATACAAAATCCCTTCATTTTGAGTAAGTGAAGCTGTGGTAAAGGGAAAAGTTGTAGCAAGAGACGTAGTGTCCATATTGCGGGTTACATCCAGCTTATCCAGTCCCATAGGAAGAGTTGATTTAAATCCTTCCTCCTGAGAAAGAGTTGCGTGTTTAGGAATAATAAGGAGGGAACCTAAAGTTGCTTCAACCTCCTTACTCATTCGGTTAAGATCATCAATTGCCTCGGAGGGAATGGTGACGTATAGGCCGAACTGGTAAAATCTTTCAGCGCCTTTGGCAAGCTGTGCCTGAAGGCTCAGAGCATCATCGAGTGCTACTTGGACTGAGGGATCAACTACTTTCCCCCGTTTCATATCCACCTGAATGGTTGCTTCCATCTCCGCGATTTTCCGTTTAAGATCCTCTAAAATAACTTTTGATTCTGTAGGATAAATATACATGGATATAAAAAGAGACCGGTCAAATGAAAGAACCGGATGAAGCCAGTTAGCAGAGACATATCTCGGGTATCCGGAGACAAAAAGAGTCCGATAATACGTATTGTTAACCCGTATATTGTCAAAGTCTACCTCTACATAAGAGGGAGCGATAATATCTCTTACATTTACCGTTCCCTTTACATAATGATTTACCTCAGTTCTCAGTTGCGGAGAAATAGCCCCTGCCCTACCAAGTTTAGACGTACCACCGGCAGGCACAGGGACGGGATTTTTAGGTGAGATTGCAACTTTAGAAACTTCTCCCGGGGTAATTGATTGTTTTTGTTTTTTAGGTGTAAAAGAGAAATTCATGATGATTTTTTTCCTTGTCCAGTAACCATTGCAGTTTCGTACCCTGCGACATCTCCCAATTTTTCTCCGGTTAACGTAGGGTTATAAATATTATAGAATATTTCAACCAATTCCTGTGTGGTAAGTTGCCTTCCCTTAAGTCCTATTCTTCCGATTTGTCTTAGTACATGATCCCGTTTGGGAAGGAGGGATGTTTTTGCACGCGATAAAACGTAATCCATGGAAAACTGAAATTTTTTCTTTTGACTATTTGTTTGAAAAGCGCCTTTTACTCCCAGTTCAACTGCTGAAAACGAAATAACCAGATAAAATTTTTTCTCAAGAACTCTATTTTCTTTGACAATGGACATAATAAATTCTTTATATCTTTTGAGCCGCTGTCTTACTGTTTCATCGACCTGCCGCTCTTCTTCCCGTGTAATTCTCTCAATATAAAGAGAAATATCCATGCGTTTTGAAAGGATGACAATCTGAAGAGGAAAAGAGAGAGAATTTAAAAAAGCCGCATATGCATAAATTAGAGCGTCCTGTTCTTCTTCAGAAAGAAGACCGAAATTTACGGCAGTTGTCTCAATTGCTATTGCACAAGATCCGTCTCGAAGCACAATAATATCATCTAAAATAGTTTGAATATCCAAAAAATCCTGAGTAGATGCGCGAATAGGTGTTCCGATAGGTGATGCCATACTTTAGTTTAAAGTTAAAAGGTAAAAGTTAAAAGTGACAATTTACTTTTCAATCATTCACATGAGAATCAAATCAGTCCGTTTTGGGCAGGTGCCGGATTTAATTCTCCAAATATTGCTTTATTAAGCTGTTCACGCACAATTTCTCTTTGGCCTTTTGCTAAAACCTCAACCGGAATAAAAAGCGTGTCGTTAAGAATAATTTGTACATTTTCAAAGATGTACCGTTTCATGGGATCTTCAAATTCTAATACGTAATTTCCGTTTTGAAGAGGAGTGGCTATTGCAAACTGACCCAGCTTATTTGTTTTAAGTGCCCGGACAGGGGTACCCAATGCATCTTTTATGGTAATAATAATGTTTGGCAGGATTTTCCTCCCTGGATCTTTAACCACACCTACAACCATATTAGGAGTTTGAGGAAGACTCGGTATTCCAACGGTATCAGTAACAGATTCAGCCTTAACTTTTGTGACGGTGGATTCATTCCCAATGTCCGGAGCAAATTGGGGCTTTACAACCACGGTTGTTTTTTCGGTCTCCATCTTCTTTTTAAGCATCTCAAGCTCCCGTGCGAGATTTTCCTTTTCAGAAAGAAGCTGTTTTAGCTTGTCATCAGTGTTGGGATCGGTTGAGTTATTGACCGTTCCCAAAACAGAAGCTGTTGCTTGATGGGAAGATGAGGTTACCGGGATAGAGGGAGGCGGCTGCGCAGGAGGACTTGGAATAACCGTCGGAATATGAGGCGGATGAATTACCGGAGGGGCAACTCTTATCGATTGACTGGGTAAAATTTGAGCAGGTGCTTGTGAAAGTCTCACGCTCTCCTCCTGGTGAGGATGATTAGGCGTTGAAGAATTAAGAGAAGGGACTCGGATTATCGGAACGGGAGTACCAAAAAGAGCAAGAGTTTGATCAATATACTGTTTTTCGTGAATATTATACGTCTGTTGTGTAGTTGGCGGAAGGGATGCAAGATAAGCTTTAAGCTTCAGGTTGCTTTCATGATGCAGTTGAACATGCTTTTCTTGTACCGGTTGTTGGGCGGTCGTATAGGGACGTGTCAAAATCTCGGGAGCTTCTTCGTATTTCTGCCATAAAAACTGAGTAGGCCTTGTTATGCTTTTGATAAAAGCAATAAGCCATTTATCCAAAGGTCTGTCCTGAATGGGCAGAAATGCCAATGCTACTCCTCCTAAAACAATGACTGCAATAAGAGGATATTTAAAAAGAGGAGGAATCGGAAAAACCGCGTATATTAAATATCCGATTAGAGCTCCCCCGGCTAAATACCCAAACTGTTTTAGGGTCATATCCCCTATTAATCGAAACTGGAATCCTGAGATATTTCTGGGTACCGGATGTTGCTCCATACCTCTAGCCTAAAATGTGAAAAATCCTACTGCAACTATTTCGTTTAGTGTCAGACTACTACTTAACCATATATAAAATCGTGAAAACAATAATAGGTTAAAGGTAAAAGGTGCTAGGTTAAAGATATATGAAATTATTTTCTCAATTAATTTGTCTATTACCTTTAACCTTTTACCTAAACTTCTTGTGCTATTCCTTGACATACTTCTTATGATCATGGTTAACTAAAGTAAGGCATTATTTTTTGTCCAGTTAAACCTATGGCATTCTCTTTTTCTAAATTTTTAAAGAAAAATCCAAAAGATGAAAATCAACCGTCTCAGACTCCGGTTGATATAAGCACAACTCAGGTGACAAGCACAACTACGAGTCAGCCGGTTGTCGTCCATCCCGTTTCTTATAACGGAGTTGGAAATCCCCCTGCCGTTGAAATTCCTCAAACCACCTCGACCACAACTACGACGACTAATGTACAGAATGAGAGTGTTCCTTCATCTTCGTCTCCCGATAGTGTGCCGTCTTCTGCACCTTCTGCCTCTGTCTCCCCTACCCCAACTGCTGATCCCAACCATTCCAGTATCGATATGCAAAAAAGAGTTGGAATGGATGTGTTGTCCCGCTTAACCCAAAGAAGCAATCAGGCTTTGATGTCGGCAGTTACCAAAGTTAAGGAAATTAAAGGTCAATATGTAGACAGCGAACATGTGTTATGGGCACTTCTTCATGATGCAAGTATTTATCAGCTTATTTCGGAGTGTAAAGCAACTCCTTCTGAAATTCAGGCTGCTTTGGAAAAAGGATTCACTCGGGGAAATTTTGTAGGCCAGCCCCATTTCTCTCCCCGGGTAAAGCTTATTTTGGAATTCTCCCTTTCTGCTGCCCGGACTTTAGGATATGAATTTATTTCTCCTGAACATATTCTTTTGGCCCTTTCTAAGGAAGGAGAAGGAGTTGCTGCTCAGACTCTTTCTAAATTCGGCCTGACAAAAGAAGTTTTGAGTAAAAAGATAATGGGAAAGGCAGAAGTTGGAAAAAAAGAAGATGATAAATCCAAATCATCTCTTGAGGAATTCGCTGAAGATTTAACCGCAAAAGCTGCTCGTGGAGAGTTAGATCCCGTTGTTGGAAGAAGCTATGAAATTGAAAGAATCATCCATGTGTTATCCAGGCGCACCAAAAACAATCCGGTTCTAATTGGGGATGCAGGGGTGGGTAAGACCGCAATTGTTGAAGGATTAGCAGAACGTATCGCCAAAAAAGATGTCCCGGAAACACTTCTTCATAAACGGATTCTGCTTTTGGATCTGATGTCTCTTATAGCTGGTGCCAAACACAGAGGAGAGTTTGAAGAAAGACTTAAGAATTTGATAAAGGAAGTTAAAGCAAGCGCCGGATCTATCATTCTTTTTATTGATGAACTTCATAATATGGTTGGCGCAGGATCTGGGAGTGAAGGAACCATGGATGCCAGTAACATTCTAAAACCTTCTCTTGCCCGGGGAGAACTTCAGACAATTGGAACAACAACGGTTACGGAATACCGGAAATATATCGAAAAAGATCCTGCTCTTGAGAGAAGGTTTCAGCCGGTTCTGATTCCTGAGCCAACGGCTGATGTAGCAATTGAAATGCTTCAGGCAATTCGGGATAAGTATGAAGCATTCCATCGGGTTAAGATTTCAGATGAGGCAATTGAAGCGGCGGTCAGACTTTCTCAGAGATACATAGGAGATCGCTTTTTGCCGGATAAGGCAGTTGATCTTATTGATGAGGCGGCAGCATCGGTGAGACTTCCCGCGATCTCTCTTCCTGAAGAAATAAAAAGTCTTGAAAAACGTCTTAAGCTCTTAACCAATGAGAAAACAGAGGCGCAAAAACTGGGAGACAAAGTAAGAATCGATACCCTTGAGAAAGAAATGTCAGATAGTCAGGAAAATCTTAAAAAACTCCAGGAGCAGTACACTGTGAAGAAGTCGACCACAACCAATGTGGTAAATCCCGATATCATCGCTGAAATTGTTTCAAGATGGACCGGAATTCCCATCAGTCGTCTCACAGAAGATGAATCGGCAAAATTAATTGAACTTGAAGGAACAATTCATAAACGGCTTATCAACCAGCAGCCGGCAGTTGTTTCTGTTTCTGAAGCAGTCAGACGGGGTCGGGCTGGACTAAAGTCGAACAAGCGTCCCATCGGAAGCTTTATTTTTATGGGACCAACAGGCGTTGGTAAAACAGAACTGGCAAAGACGCTAGCAGAGACACTTTTCGGATCTGAGGAGATGATGATACGTCTTGATATGACCGAGTATATGGAGAAACACGAAGTGGCAAAACTTATTGGAGCCCCTCCCGGATATGTAGGATACGAAGAAGGAGGACAGCTTACTGAAGCGGTACGGCGTCATCCCTATGCCGTTGTTCTTTTTGACGAAATAGAAAAAGCTCACCCGGATGTATTTAATATTCTTATTCAGCTTCTAGATGACGGGCGCCTTACGGATAATAAAGGACACACCATCTCGTTTAAAAATACCATTGTTATTTGTACTTCAAATTTAGGAAGCAGAATTATCCAAGATGAGATGCTTAAACAAAAAGATTTGGATGTCGAACCGGAGCCGGAACCGAATAAAAAATCGGAAGAATCCCCCTCCTCTTTTAGTACTTACGCGGTGTCTCCGACTTCTAGGGAAATACTTACTAAAAATGACAAGGTGTGGGAGAAAAACTCAGACAGTATGGCTTGGAAATCAACCAAGCTGGGAGACTACTTTTCAGGCTCCACAACAACAAATGTGGATGTTCAGTTTCCTACGGATCGGATTGATACCCATCTTATTGCACCGGATGGATCAGAAGTGATAAGCAGGGATGATATTGTATGGTCTCGAACCGCAACAACAAGTAAAGAATGGGTCGTTGCACGCCTTTTGGATTTTGCAAAAGAATTTAAAGTAATAAATGCACTTCCTGATAAACCCGATGAGCAGTTTCCCACAGATTTATGGGATACTCATGCAGTTACTCTTATAAACGAAGAAATAGTAAGCCGCGGAGGATACTTCTGGAAAAGAAACACACTTCAGTCACCTGAGTGGACCACCGGCAAGTTAAAAGATTATTTTGGTACCTCAACTATTACGAAACCAAATGTTGGAGTAACTAAATCCCAGGGAGGAATGATCCAAAATTCCCCGAATGGTGAAGCTCCTGAGTTTCCGACAGAAAAATGGGATCATCACATTTTTACTCCAACTGGAGAAGAAATTATTATTGCAGGAGAGTCCTATTTCAAAAAAGATAAAGCTGAGGGTACACTCTGGAAGACCGGACCCATTTCCGAGCTTTTTACTCTTCAAAAAGTCGATGATAGCGCCTCCCCCCTCCCTTTTACCTCGCTGAGCGAGGAAAATTCATTAAAAGCCGGCGCAAATGACAGATTCCTAGGACTTTCCAATCTTCTTATGGATGAGCTTCGCAAGTTTTTCAGACCCGAGCTTATTAACCGTTTTGATGAGGTAGTCATATTCCGCCCCCTTACTCGGGAGCATATGGGGCAAATCGTAAATCTTCAAATAAGAACACTTGGAAAGCAGCTTTTGGAGCAGAATATTGCAGTAACGGTGACAGAGGGTGCACGTAGGTTCCTTGCAAAAGCCGGGTATGATCCCGTATTTGGAGCACGCCCCTTGAGACGCACAATTCAGAGAATGGTTGAAAACCCCATCTCCTCCCTTCTTATAAAAGGAGAAGTAAAATCCGGAGATACGCTGGTTATTGACGGGGATGAAATAGGTTTAAGCTTTAATATTCAAAAGATGGAAGGAATTAAACCTACTCAGGAAACTTCCACACATGCTCAAGAACAAATGGGAAAGGCTGTAAGCGGAACAGGATCTTTAATTAATCCTCCCCTACCCAATACGGAGATTCCTCTTTCAGAGGCTTCTCAACCGGGTACTCCGCCAGCAAGCACACAACCATCTCCCGGAAATCCAAGTGTAGTACCGCCTCCAGGTAGCCCCTTGTCTTCCTATTTTGGAGGAAATGAAGAACCTGCACCCCCCAATCCGCCGCAGTCCCCTCCTCCATCTCCAACGGGGGCAGGGCTTACGAATAATGCTTCTTAGGATATATAAGAAAAATTACTCCGCGTAAAAGTAGAAAAAGAATAAACTGAATTATTACACCGATTGCCAGATATATATTTATTTTATTTATTATCATTAAAATAACCTCATACACATCTTTATCCAAACTTACCTGAAGTCTTGTCATATACACCATAAATAAAATAATTCCTAAAATGGGGGCTGCGTAAATTGAGGCGGCCAGATCTCGTTTACTTGAAAAGAAAGTACCGGTTATCTCAAAAATGAGGTAGAGACCTAAAAAAGTGGAAAGGTTAAAGGTTAAAGGTAAAAAGTCTGCGGAATAAATACGGTTAATATGCGGGAAAAACGACTCTCCAATGAAATATATTGCTGTGAGACCTAAAATCATAGGAGCAACTCCAATTAAAATGAGCCGGATAGGATCAGTTTTGGCAACCTCGACATGCCCTGCGCGTATATGTCCGTTTGCCTCAATTTCCGGCCATACAGATATTTTTCCCGTCCGTACATGTAAAAGAGTTGCCATAATAAAATGAGATACTTCGTGGATGGTTGTTCCGGGAAGAAAAAGAAAGGCTAGAAGGTAGAGGGAAAGTTTGGTGTTTTTAAAAATCATATGAATAATTAAAAATAGAGATTGGATAGTGGTGCGTGAGAAAAAATAGAGAAGAGCAAGGAAAAAAATGAAAAAAACCCACTGGATAGCCATTAAGATGAAGATGAATGCTTTTGGACAAACTCTTCTATATATTTGGCAAACTCAGCAAAGTCACCCAGGTTTTTCTGGATATTGACGTAGGTATCATGACGGTCTACATCCATATATTCATGGACAATAATATTTCGATAGCCTGTCATCTTTGATATTTTTTCTGCAAAGTCTTTTGGTAGAATTCCCTCTTTTGCAAGGATAATAAAACCCTCAGAGCTTTCCTTTTTTGGCCGTTCCATCCCAAGTCGAGCAATAAGATAATTTGAAATATCGATGCAGCATTGAATCGCTATTTGAAGATGATGCTCGCACGCAGAATAATCATTTTCATTAGAAACAAATGAAATTTCATCAAGGGGTTTAAAATCTTTCTCGATAATTTTTACTCTTCTGCGCATTTCTTCAAGCCTTGTCTTTATTCGGTACTCATCAAGCATAAAAGTCTCCTTTTAGACATTGTTCCCGCAGTACTTCGTAATATTCTTTGAAAAAAGGCATTAGATCAAAATAGTTCTGCATGGTTTTTACTTCAAAATCTACACGAAAAGGGTTGTTATATCCATGAATAATTATTCCTTCTGAGATGACTCTATACGAAAAGTCAACTCGGCTTGAGTTTATAGCTTGGACCTCAACCTTTTTTTTGAGAAGTTTCTCTATGTTATTTTGATGCTGGATTTGTATATCAAAAGTATTTTTGACTGAAGAATTTAAAAGAATCGCAATGTCAATATCACTGTCTTCTTTTTGTTCTCCCCGGGCATAGGAGCCATACAGATATGCCGCCGCTATTTCAGGTTTATTAGAAAAATATTGTTTGATTCTCTTAATAAGATTTGATTGGGTCATAACAGTATTATAATGTATTATTAGTGTCTTTGCTGTCCTCCCCCGCCTCCCGCTAGTTTATTTTCATCAGTGCTTACAACATCCATTATTTGTGACCATAGCATTAAAATGGCCATGGCTCCGGTGCTGAAGCTTTTTCCAAGTAATTTTTTAAGTTTCTCTTCATCAATATGCATGCCCGGTCCCATATTTAGGCGGGTCATTTCTTCAATTACTTTTCCCATACCGCTTTTAAGTGTTGTCTCAATATCCTGGTTTGCTTCTATCCCGGCTATTAAAGGCTCGGGGTCTGTTATTGCCCGCCCAACTATTATTTTACTTGCTTCATGAGCCTGTTCTTCCATCCCTTTTTCTGAATTTAACATTCTTCCATCAATTCCAAGGGACGCATTCAATATTGCAAGTGGAGTTCCAGGACTCAACGCAAGATTAATAATCATTTGTTTCTCTGCGGGATTAAATCCTAAAGTTTGGATTATCTCGGTTAGTTGGGTATCATATTCATGTTTTAAGACGATATGTCCGGCTTCATCCCGTGTCATAAACTCTGAATTTTCAATTGCGTGAGCATATAAGAACATTGGGATCGTATGTCTTCTGTTGTTACGAAAATTGAGTTTTAATGTTTCAGCTAACTCCTTTCCATAAACAGAACGAACCTGTAGTTCTATTGCATCATCAAAATCTGTTAAGTATTCTTCAAACATTTTCTGAGTTTTTGCAAGTTCCGAACCTTCTGAACTGACTGATCGGTATTGAAGGATTTTATCAACAGCTACTTTATGTTGTGGGCTCTTTTTTCCTAACTCATTTAATTTTTTGGCGTCTAAGTGTCGAAGCTCATCATACATTAAACCGCTTAATAATTTCCTTTTTGGTGAATCTACTTCTGTTTGGTTATACCATACAAGTAAATTAGCAAGTACTCCAACTGAAGGATCTGCTGTTATAGTGCCGTCTTTTATTCCTTGAGCAATTTTATTTATATCCGTTTCTCCGTTAAGCTGACCTTCAAGAGAAAGCACGATTGCATCCGAGACGCTATAATTAAGATCGTTATTTCGTTTTAGCTCTCTATTTTCCGAAGTGTCAAAAACATAAATATCCGGGCGGTTTATACTCCGAGTAAGCTGGGATGCAAGTTTTTCACCTAATGCCTTTGCCTCACGGTTACTTTCTCCGATTTTTCCTAACTCTCGAACAAAAACATTAAAGGTTTGATTAAGATATATTACTTCAGTAGTGACTCGGTTTCCATCATTGTCAACTCTGAATAACCCCTTATCTTTTTGATAATGCGATTCGATTTGTGCATCCGTCTCCTGGTTTGTATTTGGTTGCGTATTGGTTTCACTAGGGTTGTCCGGTACTTGATGATTTTTTTCTACAGCAGTTGCAATGGCTTTTTGTGTCCTTGAAATGTCAGCACGGATTTGTAGAGCTTTTCTTAATGCAGGTGACAGATCATTTCTTGTTTTTAACTCTTCTTTTAATTGATCCGGATCGTCAATGTTTCGTATATTATATTTTTCAACCACTATATTAATCATCTGGTTAATATCCTTAAAAAGGTCTGGGGTGATCTCTGTTTCTTCCTGAGGAGCAACATTTGCACGTTGTTCTGAAGTTGGTGGAGCTGAAGCGCTAGTTGTAGTGGTTCCTTGGCTGTCTGTGGATATAGATTGAGGCTCAGATGTTCTAGGTATATCTGCTTTTGGTTCGGAAGATGCATCCTCTGGGATATCCCCTGTTTCAGATTTATTACCATCTGCTGGAGGTTGAGATGTTGAGCTGGTATCAGCTGGAGGGACTACTGGTTCACCTTGCACAGGTGGAACTGCTGTCGGAGCAGATTCAACTGGCTTGGGTGGTACAAATACAGCTTCTGATGGTGTAGAACCTTCTCCTTCTCCTGTCATACCTCTTACTATATCTCCTTTTAAGGTAAATTATCAACGCCATTGCACCTCTTTTTCTTCTTGTGCTAAAGTGGAATAGTATATGAATGATCTTACAAGTACTCTAGGTATGGTCGGAGGAACGGAAGCAGAAGGACTTCCAGCGGCTGTAACTGCAGCTGTTCCCCCACCCGTTGATCAGCAAGAGCAAACTAATAAACCTCCAAAAAATAAGGTAAAAACAGAGGAAGATAAAAAGCCAGAAATAGGTGTCTCATTTAAAGGATCTGAAGCAGCAGAATTCGGAAGAAGTTCTACAAAAGAAATTAACCTTAATAAGGATTTGAAGAAAGACTTTGAAGATGTTTTAGAAGTTTTTGTAAGCCAAATGAAACAGTTTCAGAAGGATACTGGAGTTTCATTAACAGAAACGCAAACCAACTTTCTTAAGCTGTATTATGAAAATAAATCAAAGTTACTTGATACTCCCGAAGGATGGATGCTTGCAAATTTAGTAATGGAACAAGAAATTGACCTACGACTTGGATCTTTAGCACTGAATTTAGTTAGAGATCATAAAGGGGAAGGCTTAAAACCTGCGCAAAACTTATCTACAATAGTAGTTGAGGAACGGGGTACCGCGCGTAAAATAGCTAGAAAAACTGTAAGAGTGTTAGTTTCCCCAATTTGGGGGGCCGTTAAAATAAGTCAAAGTTTAGCTAAACATAATAAAGTTGAATTTAAATTCGATTCTTATAATCAAGATTTATCTCAATTGCCTAAATCTACACGAAGGTATTTAGAATATCTGGGTCAGGGGATAAATAAAACAAAAAGTGCAGAGTTTATTCTTCAAATAATAGAAGCCCGAAGTGGTTTTTATCAGGCACTTGGGTACGATCCAAAAGAAATTGATGCCGCAACTCCTTTTTCACGAACTCCTCACGGAAGAGACCCTATTCTTCTTCCCTCTGCGGTTCCCTCGGTTCATACAGCAGAAGATACCATTAATATGATGAGCGAAAATCTTGACGTGCGTTGGGTACGTTATCGCAATCAAGTTTTAAAAGAAATTCAACAGGAAGGAGTACTTGCAGATGGCACTACTCCAATTAATTGGAGTGATTCTAGCCATATTGCATGGGTTAACCATGAAGCTCAATCGCGTACAATTCATCGCTTCTCTGATCATTTTGTGCAAGAAATTAGTAGAAAAAAGCTTAATGAGGGCGGTATAAAAACAAAAATTGATGAGAGAATAAATGAATTAACAGGTGCTCGAATTACTCAACTAGAAAAAGAAATTGAAGAAATTGAAGGAAGGGTAGAAGTAAATAATCGACCAGCAAGTCAAGGAAGACTTACGAAGCTTCAGAAAGAACTTGCAGAGCTGAAAAAACAGAGAGAAGAAGAAGCTCCACAAACAAAATCTCAAAAGAAACGATTTGATGAATCGCGAGCAGCCTATACTACATCAAAGGCCGAAGAACAAGCTCAAATAGATGCAGTAGCGGTAGTAAAAAGCAGGATTCGGCAGATTAAGACTGAAATCCAAAGAATTGAGAAAAGACATAAAAGACTTGTCAAAATTTTTCACGATACTCCAGAATATAAAATATATCTGAGAGAAAAAAGAAAACTTCAAGCAGAGGGAATTCGTACGATTGAAGAAATTACAACAGAGATAACACCTTTAACTGAGGATATTATTGAGCAAGTTGATCGAGATTTGCAAGCCGCAAGTATTCCTTTAGATAGTCCAAGAGCACAGACAGAAAGAAGAAAAGCTCTGAATAACAATCAGAATTATCTAGCTTTAAATACAGAACTCTATATTGCAAATAAAAGATGGAAAGAATTTGATCTAGTAGCAAAACCAATTTTGACAGAAGAGACTAGACTTAAGCAGGGAGAAGAAACCGAATTAAATAAAACCAATGAAAAACTTTCTGCAGCTGAAGAAGAACTCTATGGAAAAGTGACAGCACGTTCTACAGCTAGAAAAACTCGCAAGAAAAACTTTGAATCATTCAAACTTGAGAGTTCGACAAATCGTTCATTTGAAGCAAGGATTCGGATAAAAGAAGACGAAATAACAGCAGAACAAGAAAGACTTAATCAGTTAAAAGAAGAATTATTTCAAGCAAAGAAAAAAGATTACAATACTCTACCTGCAGCGAAAAGAAAAAAAATTCAGGACTTGGAAGCCATTCAGAGTGCATTAGATGATAAACGGATTATTGATTCTGTTGTTTACGAAGCTGTACAAAAAGGTTTGGAAATTAACGATTTGACCGATCCAACTTTAAAACAAGATTTATTAGGTAGTAACGAAGAGATCGGGTACCAACGGATGTTAGATCATTTATTTCCTTTTCTAAAACTTGGAATAAATGATGGGAAAAAGGTATATCAACGAGCAGTTCGATTATTACCAAAAGATGAACTTGCTCAAATTTTGTATGACACGCTAAAGCTGGATCAATTACCACCTACTCGGAGACCTGCTAATCCTCGTGATTTAACTCAAGTTTTTACCACAATTCGTACTCACAGAAAAACACAAGATCTAATGGGACAAGCATTTTTAGGAATTATGGAACATTTAGAAGATAAAGCAAAACACATGCTTTAATTTATGATTACCGCTAAAAATATCCTACTGGTTATACCGATGAATAATGAAGAAAGAAAAAATCTTCTTTCAAAATATGACTTCTTTTCCGATGATGAAAAGTGGACCATAGATAAATTCTGCTGGAAAATGTTCTTTTGGATTATTGAAGAACAGACAGCATATGAAATTAAGTTAAAGCTTCAAGATTGGGAAAACACAAAAGATGTACTTAAAGAGGATTTATATCAAACAGTTCGTCAAAAAGTAGAGGAAGAGTTACATAGAAAAATTTCATCAGCTGAGGAAGCTAATTCGATTGAATCTGTAAGAGCAGAATTGAGTCAAATGATGTCCTCATCAGATCTAAAAGCTAGGTTGCCCTCAAATTTACAATCAAAATAGGCATCCCCTTTCTTTTTTTTCGTTTATAATGTAACTATTATGCCAAAACTTATTATCCATACAGACGGCGGGGCGAGGGGAAATTTTGGGGTTTGAGAAGATTTTACACGTTTGTGGTATACTTTTGTCATATGAAAGACTATCGTGATCGAATCATCATTGATCCTAAAGTGCTCTTGGGAAAGCCGGTTGTGAAAAATACGCGAATTCCGGTATATATGATTCTGGGACTCATTGCACAAGAATACAGCATAAAAGATATTCAAGTAGATTATCCAGACTTGTCTGAAAAGGATATTATCGGAGCGATTCAATTTGCATCTGACCTCACTCGTTTTGAGGAAAAAATCCATGTCTAAATTTTTATTGGATGAAAATCTTTCCCCGCAGTTGACAAAATTTTTAGTTGAACTAGGATATGATGCAATTTCTGTCCGTGACGTAGGTCTCAGGTGGAGAAAATCGGAGTGATTCTACTTCGAAGCAAAATTCACAACCCCGAGATTCATAAAAAAATCTTGTTTTTTGCTCATCAAAGTGGGATATTTACCCATAAATTGATTTCTCAACCTCTCTTTATTGTTGATACTTATCGTTTCAGGCGTTATCCAGCAGCTGAATCATAAAAAATTATGAAAATTCAATACGATTCCAAAATAGATGCATTATATATCACTCTTGGCAAGGGGAAATATAAAGTGACCAAAAAAGTATCGGAGGATATTATGATTGATATTTCTACAACGGGTAAAATAGTAGGAATTGAAATTTTAGATGCCACAAAAAATATTACAGATTTTGACCCCAGACCCCTTTCTTCTTTAAAGGTTACATTGTAATTAACTTCTCTCCATAAATTCTTCAATTTTGGTTATAATGTAACTGTTATGCCAAAACTTATCATCCACACAGACGGCGGGGCGCGGGGAAATCCCGGAGAGGCTGCAATTATTATGACAGGAAGTACTTCCAGACAGGAAGAACTTTTATCTGGATGTTCTCATTATCCAACTGCTCAGTTTGATCAAAAGTCAGAATAGTACCCGACTTAAGGTTAAAGTTTTGACATGCTTGTACCAACCCTTTTATTTCTCTCTCCCGAGTGGATGGATTAGTTAAATCCAAAGTCACCTGAATTGCCTGAACAACATGGCCTTTTTCAATCACCACAAAATCGCATTCACTCCCATTCTGTGCATAGGAAATCTGTTTGTCCTGTTTTAATAATTCAAGAGCTACTGTTGTCTCCAGCAGTCTTCCTTTATCCTGGCTAAATTTATAATCAAGAGCTGCTCCTAAACCTTGATCGATCACATAGCTTTTTTTCTGTGACATTTCAGATTTGAGGGTAGAAGATGAATACTTCGAAATGAATCTCATCAAATAAATAGCCTCTACATATTCCTGATAGGAATACAGCGCATCTTTACCTACTCGGTAGCCTTGTGATTTCAGCTCGTTATAAATCTTATGTACACTAAATTCACTTGCGCTATTACCAACTGCCCGTTTACAAAAATATTTAAGGATTGACGCCTGAGAGATGTGATATCGTTCTATCAGGTCTCGCAACACCATAGTATTAAAATACTCTTGCAGAATTTTTTCTTTTAACTCATCATTTTGTTTAAGTAGCTCAGGAAACCCCCCTTGATGCATAAACTGCTCAAAAAGGTTGATGAGTTTCGCTTGACCCTGGCTGCTATTCCTATTGATAGTTGGTGATACGATTGAAATGAATTCCCTAAATGAGAGTGTAAATACCTCAAAAGTAATAGTTCTTCCCCGCAAAGCTGTTGCAATTTCTTTTGATAGTAAAGTGGCATTGGAACCGGTTATAAAGATATTTTTTGTTACCGTGCTATAAAGACGTGAAATAAATTTCTCCCAGCCTTTTACTTCCTGAATCTCATCAAAGAAAAAATAACATTTCCTAAGGTCTAACTGAGGATATAGTTCTTGGTAAGACTGCAAAATCAGATTAAGTTCATTTGTCTCTAGTAAAAAGCGCTCATCTTCAAAGTTCATGTAGAGAATTTGCTCCTTAGATAAACCTAATTTCTTAAGCTCATTTAAAAGATTAAAAAGATGATATGTTTTACCGCTTCGTCTTACTCCCGCTAAAGTGATAATTTTTCCACTGTCTAAGGGTATTTTAAGCGTTCTCTTCCATGTCTTCGGAATTGCTCGCAATTGATTATCCGTAATAATAGTTTTGAGTAAATCTTTCCCTAGCATAAGGAAAGTATAAGATAAAAGTTTCCTTCTGTCAAGGAAAGTTAATATCTCTTTTGTCCTAATTCAACAGAATGCAAAAAAGTACTCCCCTATCCTTTCTTTTATCCTTTATAATAAAATCATGGTAAAACTTATCATTCATACAGACCGAGGCGCGGAAATCACAGCAAATTGATTTCTATGCTATAATTTTATTTATGAGAAACAAAATTAATCAGATATTATCGTCCAATCTTCATGCTCTTTTATGGAGAGAGGAAAGATGGTATGTCAACGAATGTATAGAATTGCAGCTTGCCAGTCAGGGAAAAACCAAACCTGAAGCACTCAAAAATTTAGAAGAAGCAATCGAATTATATTTAGAAGACGAAAAAGTGGTTCCTCCAAAAGGATATTCAGACATAGAACTTCATAATCTTTCTGATATGCATTCTTATGCCTAAACTATATAGTGCTCGTGTGGTACTTCAAGCCCCTCATCGAGCCGGATTTCAAGTTATTTCTCAAAAAGGAAGTCATATTAAACTGAGAGCGATACGAGAGGGTAAACTTCATACCAGAGGAACTTTCAGTTCAATATTATCCCAAGCTGATATGACTAAAGCGGAATTTGAAACCTTTCTACGGTAGAGAATAAAAAAAGGTCATATCTTAATAGTCATCTCTCCATAAATTCTCAAATCTTGTTTATAATGTAACTAGTATGCCAAAAATTATCATTCACACAGACGGAGGCGCGCGGGGAAATCCGGGAGAGGCCGCAATTGGAGTCTACATACAGGATGAAAAAGGGAAAGTAGTGGCTCAAATCGGGAAAAAAATAGGAAAAACGACAAATAATGTGGCTGAGTATACGGCGGTTATTGAGGCGTTGAAGTGGGTTGTGTTAAACAGAAGTGAGAAGTTGGAAGTCAGAAGTGAGAACTTGAAGTGGGATATGGGAAGGTTTGATCGTATCGAATTTTATCTTGACTCAGTCTTGGTTGTTCAGCAGCTGAACCGGATATTTCGGATTAAAGAGCCTCATCTTAAAGATTTAGCATTACAAGTTTGGGATTTGGAAAGTGAGATTAAAATTCCAATTTCTTACCACAGTGTAAGACGAGAGCAAAACCGGGAGGCGGATAGATTGGTAAATGAGGCGCTGGATAACAAAAGCTATTTGTCATCCCGACTTTCGTCGGGATGACATCAATTTATTATGTCTCAATCGGATAAATTATTAATTGAGCCTGCTCCAAAACCCCGAGTTCTTATTTTGGGCACCTCTTCCCTATCCCCTTCTTTATCCTTGGAGCTTTTAAAAAAAGAATGTGATGTGACGGTTGCAAGCGATTTGCCTCCTCCATCCCATCTGTTTGATTATATTTTTCAGTTCACAGAGTTCCAGACGGTTGAGAAAGTAATTAAAAAGTACCTTAAATCCCGGGGAAAACTTCTTCTTATTGAGACAACCGGAGAAACTCTCCCTCCCCTTTTTGATGATGCACAGATCCGCTTTTTACGGCTGGGAGATTTAAGATTGTGGGAAGAAAAAGATGCCCTGTCTCTTATTTTAAAAATCATGTTTAGGCGAGGAAAGTCTGAAAGATGGGATTATAAAAAAGGAATGGAGGAAGAATCTTTTACTCAAATACCCCCGGATATCCCGCAGGAAAAAGAGACTTCCCTATCTAATTCTGCCTCAGTAGAAGTCAATTACGAAGCGGAAAATGTGCAAATCCCGCATGATTTCTCGTATAAAGAAACCCCAATTGGAGTAAAAGAAGAAAATCTGTCTCCTGATCATGTAGTTGAAGAAACCCATATGTCGATTTTTAGTATTTTTGGAAAAATAATACTGGGGCTTTTTATCTTGTTTGTCATTTTATCCGGACTCTTTTATTTTCTTTTTAAGGATTTGGAAGTATCAGTCAACCGATTAACTGCAGATTGGAAGTCATTAAAGTGGAATTTAGTTGCAAATGATATTTCAACAGTTCTAAATAAGCTAAAAAGAGCTCATATGGTATATGAAGTAGTGAGTATTCCCCTTTTTCCTTTGAAAAGTGCAAAACCGTTTTCCGATATCGAAACTGTTTTTACTGAGGGTGAAAATCTGCTGGGCGGTTCAGCTCAAACCCTTTCTGTACTTAAAAATATGCAGGATACTGCCACCTTCTCCGGTCGTATTACATTTCTCTCCCCTACTTTTTCTGTTGATACCGCCCTCACTCAAATAAAACAGTTTAAAGGTGCTGCCATAAACTCGCAAAAAAAATTTGAAAAAGTGACGCTCCCCCTATTTCCCCGTGAAACAGTTCTTTCTTACCTATCCAGTATTTCCTATTCTTTAGATGCAGTAGACTCTCTTTTACCTGTTGCTTCTGCATTTTCAAAAAATACCGGAAAAAAAACATATTTAGTTCTCTTTCAAAATAATTTAGAGATTAGACCGACGGGAGGATTTATCGGATCTTATGGACTTCTAACTATAGAAGACGGACACGTATCTGATTTTAGGATATTTGATGTATACCAGGCAGACGGACAGCTAAAAGGTCATGTTGAACCCCCCAAACCAATCCGCGACTATCTCAACCAACCCAACTGGTACCTGAGAGACTCCAACTGGGACCCCGATTTTGTGATATCAGCAGATCGTGCAGCATGGTTCTTAGAAAAAGAGACAGGAGAAAAAGTGGACGGTGTCGTTGGAATAAACCTCTATCTTATTGAAAAGCTTTTGAGGATAACCGGACCCTTAAAACTTGCTGATTTTCCCGGACAGAGTGTGACGCCTGATAATTTTATTCAAATGGCTGCCTCTCACGAAAACTCTTTTTTTCCGGGTTCAACTGCCAAGAAAGATTTTCTTACCGCAGTTGCCGGTACACTTTTTACCGAGGTTTCTGCGAAAAATGATATCCCGGCACTTTCTATGATAAATGCGTTATATAAGGGATTTGAAGAGAAACAGATTTTGGTTTTTGATAAAAATCCCGAGATTGAAACTCTTTTTGAAGACCGGGGGTGGGCAGGCAGAGTTTCACGGACCGTTTGTTCAGAAAGTACAGTAACCTTAAGTTCTTCTCAAGACGAGCGGGGATGTATTCCTGATTATTTAGGAGTAATTGAAGCAAATTTAGGAGTAAATAAAATAAACGGATCAATCACAAAAACAGTTACCATTACCAAAAAATTGACCCCGGAAAATAAGTTATTAAGCAGTGTAATTTTATCTTATGAGAACAAAGCAAAAGGAAACGGAGATCAGAAAAGTACCTATATAAATTATCTACGCATTATGATCCCCCGCTCGTCAATTGTAACCGGACTGTCGATTAATAACGTGAAAATTGCTGATAAGGAAATAACCCAGGAATCCTATGGAAGTGATAAATTATCGGTTGGCTTCCTTCTGCGTCTTGCAGCATCCAATAAGGCAGGGGTTAAACTTGAGTATACCACTCCCCTGTCTATACCGGGAAACACCGGAAGCTATCAGTTTATGTTTCAAAAGCAAAGCGGAGAAGCTATTTCTCCTCTTATTTTCTCAGTTACTTTCCCCGATTCTTCTTATTCTTTTAAACCCCTTAATTTTCCCAATGCCTCGGGAATTGAAAAAGAAATTTACTATTCAACAGATACCTCGGTAGATCGGATATTTGCGTTTGAGATTAAATAATTTTTATTTTAAAATACTCCATACGCAGAAAACGTCATCCCGCACTTGATGCGGGATCCAGCATTAACTAACTGGATTCCCGGTCTCGGGAACATCCCGATTAAATCGGGATTTCCGAGTAAACAAGCCCGGAATGACAGTATGAAACTTTTAAAATTTAAAATTATTTCACAAACTCTTTAACACTTCTTCTGCTTTTTCCTTTAAATCTTCATTTCCCTTTTGATCCATTTCGCTGATAAAATCCAAAATTATTTTTGCGGACTCAGAGGAAGAAAAGTTGCTAAGTGCAAAATTTTTCACTATATCAAAATGCAGAGCATCTCTTCTGATTTCATCCTCTATTTGAAGCCAAAGCTGTTGTGAATAGGACGGTTGAATGTTTTTAAACGCCTGATCCTTTCGGCTGGCCTTGATAAAATTTTGGGATGTGTCAATTTTATTCTGCAGATACGCAGTTAAATTCTGTTGGTACTCAACAAATTCTTTATCGTAACCATTCGCGCTCTTTGAAGCATTTCCCATTTTTTCTAATAAGTGAATATCTTTTAATTTAGTGCCTTTTGGAGAATAATTCGTTATAGGAATTAATGAAGAATCAGTTGCAAAAGGACTACTGGCCGCCTCTGTCAAAAGATTATCTGCAGTTTCAAAATCAACATCCGCCTCAAGCATATTAAATGCGATATATTTAAAGGGTTTTGGAAAAGAGGGATAAGAGGATAAATATTTTCCGATCAGATCCCGTATAAAAAGTGCCTGATTGTAGCTTCTTTGATTATCACCTGCTGGGTAGGCACGGCTGCGAAGACTAGTTAAAGTATCTATAGAAGGGAGGGAAAAAAGACGGGCAAATCCGATTGCCTGTGAAAAACCCATTTTTATCGTGTAGTCGATTTTTAGATTTGTCATTTTTTCAATACGAGTCTTTACGCTATCTATTCCTAAAACAGAGCAGGCATTACTGATAATTGAGAAACTTTCATCAAACCCTGGTATGCGGGTGGGAGTGCCCCGGGGAATATTAATAAGATGAAGAGACTTTTCTTTCCGATTAAAGGTAATTAAGTGTATTGCATCGCACCGGGGAGTTTGATTACCCCGCCTGCTGTCTATCCCAATAAGCAAAATAGTTACGGTCATTTTTGAAAAGGTTTTGGAAGAGGGGATGACATTTTCGGATGAGGAAGAAACTCCCAGTAAATGTGTACTTGAGTCTGTCTTTCTGTTCGTCTCTACAGCTGCTATAATAGAAATTGGTTTTGGATCATACAAATAGGTTACTCCAATAAGTAAAACAGATGAGGAAATTAAAAAAGACACCGATAAAAGAAAAATGGTTTTAAGAGACATACAGTTATAGTACAATAATTGGAGTTTCAAGGTATAGACTAGAACTCATCTCTAAACTGTCATCCTGAACTTGTTTTAGAGCCTGTCCTGAATTCGGTTCAGGAATCTTCTGAAGATGCTGAAATGAATTCAGCATGACGCAGACGCGGAGGTTTCGAGACTGCTTCTAGGAAATAGGGGAGAGATAAAGATAATTTGACAATGTAACCATTTAACAATGAAACAATTAAGTAGTTGAAATAAGATTCAATAGTTAAAAACCACACTGATAGCTATTTTTTTATATCTTCTTGTTATAACAATCTAATACATACATTCCGATTGACTTCCACTTCCGTGTTCCGGTACAATAGGACTCTATGGAAAAACATACTTTAAAAGTTAGTAAAAGAACGGTTACAGGAAGAAAAGTAAGTCAGCTTAGAAAAAAGGGTATTACGCCGGGTAATGTTTTTGGAAAACATGTAAAATCATTTCCTGTTGAGGTAAACACAAAAGAATTTTTGGCAATATTTCAAAAAGTAGGGGAGACAGGACTTCTTGAATTGACCGTTCACGACCATGTACATCCGGTTCTTGTCCATAATGTTTCTTATCACCCGGTTACCTCAAAAACTCTTCATATAGATTTTCTGGAAGTAAACCTTAAAGAGAAAGTTACTACCAAAGTTCCTGTTAAGTTGGTAGGGGAGGCACTTGCAGTTAAGGATAAGGTAGGGGTCGTCCTGACCCTGTTAAATGAGCTTGAAGTGGAAGCTTTACCTATGGATTTACCCGAGAAAATTGAAGTGGATGTTTCTCATCTTGCAAAAATCGGAGATGTCATTAAAATTTCAGATTTGAAAGTTTCAGAAAAAGTGAAAGTTCTGACTCTCCTTGAGAGTGACTTGGTGAAGGTTGCTCCTCTTGTTTCTAAAGAAGCTGAGAAAATGGTAGCTGAAGAGGCCGCCGCCGCAACTGCCGCAGCAGCCGCAGCAACACCTACAGAAGGAGTTCCTGCACCTACTACTCAGAACGCTCAGGAGTCTGAAATATCGAAGTAATTTTGAGGTAAAAACTCCCCTTAAATTCGGGCACACTTAGTTATTTTCATCCGAAACCGTCAGGATTTTATTTTTCAACTTTAATCCCCAAAAATCATACGGATTCTTTTTAAGAATCGAATTTATCAAATTATTTGTTTTTATAGTATCCCCTTTAAAATAAGAAATCTCAGCTAGCTTTAGTTGTGCATAATCGTAAGTCGGGAAAGATGAATAAATATTTTGCCAGTAGGAGTATTCTTGCATTAACTGCGCATCGTATCTTTTAATTTGCTCAAAATGGTCGAGCCGATCTGCGAGGGCATACTCTCTTTTAGCTGCGTATAGGTTAAAGGTGATATATTTTTTGCCCAAATTTTCATGAAATAATGGATTGTTAGGGTCCAACAAAATTTTATCTGCAATCTTTTTTTCATCCGTTTTTTCTTGAAAAAAAGGGTAGAGGAGATTGAACGAAATCAGGCTAACAAATAAGACTGGGGTAAATTTATAAATCAGGTTTTTGAGATGAGAACCCGCCGCCGCAATTGTTCGTTTAAAATGCGGGAAATAAAAAGACTTCTGTTTCATATGGTTATTATACGACTATTGACTAAAAGATATAATTTAGGCAAAATAAGAATTACTACTGCCTATGATTATTCTAGTACTTTTTTTACTTATTTCATTTCTCCAGATGCGACAGCCCATTCTGGCAGTATCGTTGCCTACAACTTCAAGTCCCCTTATTTTGGTTACTCCTGTACAAACACGACAGCAAAGACAACTGTATGCAATTCAGAAGTTTTTCCCGAAAATTGAAGAAATTCACACACGTTTGGAAAGCCGGGCATCTAAATTAAAGGATGAAGGGCAGAAAACTTCAAAAATCGATTCAGATTTAGCTAAAAATAACATACAAATTTCCGTGATTAAGCAAGCGGTTGCAGATCTGGATACCCAGATTAATTTTGCAAATCCGACGGGTATTTCTACGAAATCCATAGATACTAAACTTCGAAGCGTAATTTCTAATTTAAAATCTATTTATTTACTTCAAAAGCAAATAATTGTAACTATGAAGAAATTGACTCCTGTTGTTAAAAAAATAATTCCTACAGAGGCAAGCACCTCTGCTTCTAACCTATGAGTGAATATGCAAATAATCCAAATAATGGGGTAGTTTCCCCTCCTAATGTAAATACCGAAAATTCTTCATATAAAAATGCAACATTACTAGATTCTTCACCTCCTCCACCTCCTTTATATGAGTCCAGCCATGAAGTAGTAGCGGTAAGTGAAAAAAAAGGATTTCCAATTATCCTTATCCCTCTTTTTATTATCATGTTGGGAGTTTTTATAGGAGTTACTTTTCTTTTATTAAAACAGGCTCAAAATAAAAATCTTACGGATGAAATACTAGTGACTCCCTCTCCGGTAAACGTAAGTCCCACTATTGCCTCTTTTATACAAAGAACGCCATCAGCTGCAGCTTCTGTTTCAGTTGTTCCTACGCAAGTTCCCTCCGATACCGTCACTGATATTGAAAATGATTTCAATCAGATGGATCCGGCTTCTTTGGATATCCGTTAAAAGGGTCTATTTTGAAGAAATTCGTGTAAGGATAAATCCCGCCGCAGCACTTCCTCCTATCAGTACATAAGCCAATTCCATAGGTCCGGTTGATGGAATTTGTGCCGCCGGTGTGCTTTTAGTAGTTGGAGAAGGAGCAAGTCCCCCTTTAGTCGTTGTTCCTGTCGGATAAATGGTCGGAGTAAGGGAAAGGGTAGGAGTAGGAGTAGTTTCAACAGCAGAAAACTTGACTGGAGGAACCAAATTGCCAAAACGGCTTTTTAAAAATGCCGCGATGCGGTTGCTTGTCAAAATAACAATAACAACAAGTATAATTCCCAAGAATATAAGTACGAGTTTGCTGGATGACATAATAAAAGGAAAACATCCTATAATATAATAATTTGGATATTTTGTCAAGAATAGGAAAAACATGGTAAAATTCTACCCATCTTACTCCGATTTGCAACTGTCGAGTTCGAAAATCGGGTTAGATGGGTATATGGTGAAAAACTTTTAGAGATCTCTAGTTTTTTACTATCAAAACATTATATGAAGAGAAAAAATATATTTATCAGTCCTACTCTTGGTGAGGTAACTACAGGGGAGCTTCGAAATAGAATTCTATCTTTTATGGGTGAAGATCCGGACAGTCGTTATAAGATGATTATTGGCTCTGACTCTCAAGATAAAAACAGTGAGGGAATTGATTTTGTGACGGCAATTGTTATCCATAGATTGGGGTTTGGAGGTATTTATTTCTGGAAAAGAATTCACGAGTCAAAATCCTTAGCTATGAAGAGCAGAATTTATCAGGAGGCAACTTTTTCAATTCTTTGTGCTCAGGAGATTAAGGAAATTTTTAAAAGTGACGATATAGCCTCCTATGAGCTTGAGATCCATGTAGATATTGGTAACGTAGGAAAGACAAAGGAAATGATAAATGAAGTGATTGGAATGGTCCGGGGAAGCGGATTCCCGGTCCGGATGAAGCCCTACTCCTACGCAGCCTCAACAATTGCGGATCGGTATACGTAAAAGATACTAGGTGAAGAGGATACTAGGATATTACGCAATATCAAAATTCCTTTTTCTTTCTTCTAGTATCTTAGTATCCTAATATCCTATTACTAACGGGGCGCTGGGGTATAAGTAGGAAAGGTTGGAAGAGGAGAGCATCTTCCTTTAGGTTCAGTTCCGGATATAAAATATTCCACTCTTCCATAGCAGGGGACACTTACAATTCCTGGGGGAATGTCAAATGGATGATCGGGCTTATCCTTGAGAAGACTGGACATAATCTGATTCCAGATGGGGGCTGCTCCTGTGACTCCTGATGTTAACGAAGGATTCATAGGAGAATTATCGTTATTTCCAACCCATGTTGCTACAACGAAATCATTCGTATATCCGATTGTCCAGTTATCCCGTTTATTATCTGTTGTTCCTGTTTTTACCGAAACCGTATGTCCGGGAATAACCAGTGAGGAATTAGGCCCAAAAGCAGGTGTGCGGGCAATGTTATCAGATAAAATATTGGATAATAGATAGGAAACCTCAGGGGAAATAGCTTGTTGGACGACAGGGGAGGGAATAATAAGATTCTCTTCTTTCCAGGTAGTAAGCTTAAGAATGGGATTTAACTCTTTTTTCTCGCCCCCTCTTGCCAGGGTTGAATAGACAGTAGCCATATCAAACATGGTGATATCTCCTCCCCCTAAAGTTAGGGATAATCCATACTTGCTTCTATCCGGCCAGGTAGTAATCCCCATAGCTTTTCCGGTGTCAAGCATGGTATCTATGCCTATTTTATTTAAAACTTTAACTGCAGGAATATTATAAGAAGAAGCAAGAGCGGTTCTAAGGGGAATAAGACCGTGAAACCTTCCGTCGTAGTTTACCGGAGAATAATCCGGTTGTCCCTCCATGTGGTAAGTAATGGGAGTATCCTCAAGAATGGATGCGGGGGTAAAGCCATGAGAAAGCGCTGCTGCATAAGTAACTACTTTTATAGATGATCCCGGTTGGCGAAGAGCAGTTGTAAGATTTACACTTCCCCATTGCAATTCAAAATAGTCTTTTGAGCCAACCATGGCAAGAATCTCACCATTCTGAGGATTTACAACCACCGCCGCACCGTTCCCGACTGAGAGGCTGCCAAGCTTTCCTACTTCCTCAGATACCACTTTTTCCGCCATCTGCTGGATAGACAAATCAAGAGTTGTTACCACCCGGAGTCCGCCCTTCTCTACCTTCCGGGTGCCATAGAGTTTTTCTAAGTAATCTTTTACGTACATTACAAAATGGGGAGCGGCAATTGGGACGGTAGGATGTCTATATATCAGAGAGTCTTCTTTTGCTTTATTTTCTTCTTCTTGGGTAATGTATCCCTGTTCTTTCATCTGGTGCAATACTTCTTTTTGTCTTTCTTTTGCAAGCTCAGGATGAGCTCCTGTGGGGCTATATAGACTGGGTGCGGCAGGCAAACCGGCAAGAAGAGCAGCTTCTGAAAGCTTTAAATCTTTTGCCGATTTTCCAAAATAAGTTTGGGCAGCAGCTTCAATTCCCCAGGCAGTTCCTCCATAGGGAACCTGATTTAAATACATCTCCAAAATATGATCTTTAGAATATATTTGCTCTGCCCAGAAAGAAATAACAATTTCTTTTGCTTTTCGCGCAATAGTCTTTTCCGGAGTTAGAAGAGCACTTCTGACTAACTGCTGAGTAATTGTGGATCCGCCTTCAACCGTTTCTGATGTTTCATAGTTATGATACAAAGCCCGTATAATCCCTCGAAGAGAAAATCCTTTATTGGTATAAAAGTTACGATCTTCAATTGCAATTGTTGCGTTTTTGACATCTTTTGGAATATCGGTAAATGATAAAGGAGTGCGGTTTTCATCGGCATAAATCTCATAAAGTAAGATACCCTTTCTATCAAAAATTTTGGTGCTGGTTGCAATATCACGCTGTGTAAGATAGGTAGGATTGGGAAGTGAAGTTACCAAGTACTTCAGGTAAAAATAAAGAAAAATCATCCCGGCAATTGAGGCACCTAACAGAAAAAACTTAACTGCAGTTATTACCCTCGAAAAGAATGAAATAACCGGTAATTTCATCTCTAGTTTAAAATGAACCCTGGGGAGGTTTATGTGCCCTAACAGGTAAGTAAGAACATCAGTTGATACTTTAGAGCTAGAAATGCGAAAATTCTCTTTGCTTTCTTTATACTTAGAGAGAAGTATAAATAGTACACTTCTGATAAACAGACTACCGGTATGTTCAATTCTTTTTATTATCTTTATCAAGAGTCGTGTCAACCAAACTATTATCTTATAGGTTATTTTTAAGAGACTGAAAATGAGCTGAATCAATCCGAGTGTAGTATCGCCTACACTTTTAAAAATAAGAAGCATAAGAGTGGCTAAAACATACAAAAAACGCATGGTTTGCATACCGCGAAACTTTACCATATGTTATAGGTTTTGTGAAGGCAGAAGTAATTATAAAATGGGAACTAATATATTTTAAAAAATAATAAAAGAAGAAAAAAGAGGGAAAATTAAAAAAATTCGACATGTCAAACAATACCAAGATATTTTGAAGTGAGACGTGAGATATCTTTGATATTGAAATTTTTGATTATTTGATACTTTGATCAAGAATCCAAATACTCAAGAAAATCAATTTCTCATTTCCCACCTCTCATTTCAAGATATCAAAAAACATACTTTATGCTTTCGAGCTTACAATTTTATTGTTGTATAGGGGTCTCCTCCGTCGTGGTTGCAGTCTATACAGTACATTCCGAACATATCCTTAACAATTTGTTTTTCTTTTACTTCGATATTGTCTTTTTGAGAGGAAGGAGCCAATTTATCCGTGGTTTTATCAACCGGAACGGAAGTTTTTAAAACCTCCCTTTCATAAGGCAGTGTGCCTTTGATAAAATATTCGTATCTGGTGGGGCATCCTTTATCAGACGCGTTTGGATCGGCATTCGGAGGCGCATTACCGGAAAGAGAACAGATATTAGCACCTATTATATTAGCCGGCTGTTTAGGCCAGAGATCCGGCTGAGATTTAAGTACATGTGTCATGATTTTATTCCATATGGGTGCCGCTCCGGTTATTCCTGAGGTTAAGTACGGATTCATAGGGGAATTGTCATTATTTCCAACCCATACTGCGGTTAGGAAATTGGGAGTATATCCGATAGTCCAGTTATCCCGTTTATCATCTGTTGTCCCCGTTTTAACCGATACTCCTTTGTTTGGAATAACCAAGGCTGAACCTGCACCAAATTCCAAACTTCGTGCGTTGTTATCCAGAAGTATGTGAGAAATAAGAAATGATGTTTCAGAGCTTACAGCCCTGGGACCATTTATAAGAAGAGAGGAGGGTGCAAGTAGTGAGTCTGTCACATTTTGAACAAAATTGGGATCTGAAAATTCATAAAGTTTATTTCCTTTGCTATCGGTTACTAACAGGATAGAAGTAAGGTCTTTGCGAAGCCCAGTATTGGCAAAAACTCCGAATGCAGTTGCCATTTCAGTCATAGGAACCTCGCCTCCTCCCAAGGTTAACGAGAGTCCGTATTTAGAAGGGTCAGAGATAGAATCAATTCCAAATGCAGATGAGGAAGCAACAAATGTGTTAACGCTATTTAGGGCGAGCATTTTAACGGCAGGAATGTTGAATGAATTTCCCAGGGCAAACCGAAGCTGAGTGGCGCCATGAAATTTCCCATCGTAGTTTACCGGGCAGTATGGTTTTTGGAAAGCAACGGAGAAGCATGTTGGGGTATCCAAAAATACCGTTGCCGGAGTAACCTTTTTAAGCTCAAGTCCGATTGCATAATTAATGGGTTTTATCGATGATCCGGGCTGGCGAAGAGCAGTTGTAACATTAAAATTGCCCGATTCTGTTGAGAAATAATCTGTTGATCCAACCATTGCTAACATTTCACCGGTTGGAGGGCGGATAACCAAAGCAGCTCCATTTCCGACATGCAGGTTTTTCAATTTTGCAACTTCTGAGGCAACCGTATTTTCTGCAAATTCCTGAAGTGGGAAATCCAGTGTAGTTTTTACGTGAAGTCCTCCTTTTTCTACAACTTTTTCACCGAACTGCTCTGCTAACTTTTGTTTGACGTACATGACAAAATGAGGCGCTTTGATATTTGTCGTAATTTTTTTATAGGTTAAGGGAGTAGCGAGAGCTTCTTCTTTTTGAGCCTTGGTTATGTATTTATCCTCCTCCATGCGGGTTAAAACGGCACGCTGTCTGTCTTTGGCATATTCAGGATGTGCTCCAAAGGGGCTGTAACGGGTGGGAGCGGCAGGAAGGCCTACCAGTAATGCGCTTTCCGGAAGGCTTAAATCTTTTGCTGATTTTCCAAAATAAGTTTGGGCGGCAGCTTCAATTCCCCAGGCAGTTCCTCCATAGGGGACATTATTTAAATACATCTCCAAAATGTGATCTTTGCTGTAAAGTTGTTCTGTCCAGAAAGACAAAATAATTTCCTTTATTTTTCTCTGCAGGGTACGTTCATCTGATAGAAGAGTTTTTTTGACAAGCTGCTGAGTGATGGTCGATCCTCCCTGAAGCTCTTTACGCACGATCGTATCCCTTAGACCCCGAAGTATCCCTCCGATAAGATTTATTCCCCCGTGCTTATAAAAGTCTTTATCTTCAATTGATACGGTTCCCTGTTTAATAAAGGGAGGCAAATCGGAAAGTTTTACAAACGTTCTGTTTTGATCTGCATAAATTTCATACAAAAGGGTATCATTACGGTCATATATTTTAGTGGTTTGGGCGACATCTGACGAGGCTAGTTTGGCAGGAGAGGGTAAATCCTTTAAAATAAGAAACCAGAACGCTCCCGCAAAAAAAAGAAGAGCAAATAAAAGAGAGGCTAATATCTTAAGGCGCGATTTATAAAAAAAAGCCCTTTTAGGCTTTACAGAATCTACCGGCTCTTCATGTATAAGGGGTACTCTCTTTGGCATAATGTGCATTATTATACTATATGATAAACTCAATTGTGTCAGCATTTAATTGGATTGATATAGCCATCGTTCTGACATTTTTTTCCTATATATGGGAAGGAAGAAAAAGAGGGTTTATTTTAGGAGTAGTTGATCTTACCGGATTTGTCCTTTCATTTTTATCCTCCATTCTCTTTTACTCTAAACTATCTGATTTTTTTATCCATAATTGGCCGATTGCTCCTTCTTTTGCGCGGGCCATTTCATTTCTGACAATTGCGGTTTTAAGCGAACTTATTTTTTCAATTCTCGTTAGACTTTTGATCCGTCTTATTGCATATGCTGTTATTAAACCGGCTCTTTCGATCAGTGAAATTTCAAAAGCCAAAAGACTTGATCTGATATTTAGTTTTATTCCTTCTGTTTTTGAAGGAGCTGTTTTTATTTCGTTTGTTCTCACCCTTATTCTTGCGCTTCCTCTTTCACCCGTTCTTAAAAAAGATATTACCTCCTCGACTCTTGCTTCACCTCTTATTTCAAAAACAAGGCTTATTGAGCGTGAACTCACGACAGTTTTTGGAGGAGCGATTTCTGAGACGCTAACCTTTTTGACGGTAAGCCCTGACTTTTCTTCACCAGAAAAAATTCAGTTAGGATTTACCCAACCTGAATATACGGTTGATGAAAGTTCCGAGCGAACTATGCTTAATTTGGTAAATAACGAGAGAGAAAAAAAAGGACTCGCGCCATTATCTTTAAATATCACACTTCGGGATTTAGCACGGGACTATGCGCGGGAAATGTTTGAAAAAGGGTATTTTTCCCATACGGATTTGGCGGGAAGATCACCGTTTGACCGTATGAAAGAGAAAGGAATTACATTTACCGCAGCCGGAGAAAACCTGGCTTTATCTCCCAACGTTTCTATTGCTCATGAGGGACTTATGAACTCTCCTGGGCATCGGGCAAATATACTATCTTCTGATTTTGGGCACGTCGGAATCGGAATAATTGACGGAGGGGTGTATGGGCAAATGTTTGTACAAGAATTTACAAATTGAAAGATGTCTGCCCTGAACGAGCGTAGCGAGTCGAAGGGTTTGTTCAGGAATTTACCGATTAATTTATTAATTAAATAAGTTTTTAATTGGATAATTGGTACTTATTGGCTTATTATTATTTATATGGATGATTTTTTCAAAGAAATGCAAAATCCGGGAATTCCCCCTACCTATAAATGCTGTGTAGGAGGTATTTGGAAGGATTCAACAAGTAGTAAGACAATTGATGTAATTTCCCCCATCGATAATTCGATCCTAGGACGGGTCTATCAGGTAACCCATGAGGAGATAGACGAGTCCATAGCGAAGGCAAAAAAAGCCCAAAAAGAGTGGCAAAAAGTACCGATCGTAAAAAGATCTCAGATGGTACACCTTATCGCCGATTGGATCAGACAGCATGAGGTGTCCTTAACTGAACTTTTGATAGTAGAAATTGGAAAAACATACGCGGATGCAAAAGATGAAATACTTCGGAGTGCGGATATGATTGACTACTTTGCCAATGAGGCGTTAAATATTAAAGGTCAGGAGTTATCCGGTGAGCAGTTTCCCGGATATGATCAAAGTAAACTCGCCCTTATTGAACGGGTTCCGGTAGGGGTTATTCTGGCAATTGCTCCCTTTAATTATCCCATAAATCTCTCCGTTTCAAAAATAGCACCAGCTCTGGTTACGGGAGACGCGGTTATATTTAAACCTCCCACCCAGGGAGCAATTTCTGATTTGTATCTGACGGAAATTATCAGGCGTATTGGAATTCCTGAAGGGCTTATCTCTACATTGACAGGCGCAGGAAGTGAAATCGGAGACTATCTGGTCACCCATCCTGGTATTGACATGATTACCTTTACGGGCTCATCTCAGGTAGGAAAAGCGATTGCGGAAAAAGCGGGAATGATCCCCCTTCAGTTTGAGTGCGGAGGAAATAATCCGGCTATAGTACTAACCGATTATGACCCTGAAACGACAATCGGAGAAATAGTGAAGGGATTTTGTTCATACGCAGGACAGAGGTGTACGGCAATAAAATATGTCCTGGGACTTAAGCCCACAATTGATCAGATTATTCTATCAGTTGTTAAAAAAACACAGGAATATATAAAAATGGGGGATCCGAGAGATAAAACAGTAACAATGGGTCCGGTTATTTCAGAAGCTTCGGTAGCGGATATTCAAAGAAGAATAGATGAGGCAGTTAAAGGTGGCGCGCGCATTGTTTACGGAGGAAAAATTCAAGGCAAGATGATTGAACCGACCATTTTGGAGAATGTAAGCTCCGATATGGATATTATAAAAACAGAAACATTCGGACCCATTGTCTGCTTTATTCGCGTGTCCCGGATTGAAGAGGCAATTGAGATCGTTAATAAATCTACCTATGGTCTTCAGGCATCCATATTTACAAAGGATGAGGGAGCCGGCATATCTGTTGCACGTCAATTAAATGTAGGTACCATTCAGATAAACAGTAAACCCCAGAGGGGTCCTGACCACTTTCCGTTTTTAGGAGTAAAAGGAAGCGGAGTTGGAGTGCAGGGAATTAGTTATACGCTTGAGTCCATGACCAGATTTAGGCCGATTGTATTGAGTAAACTCCAATAATTCTTCCTAAACGGGCATATTTAAAGCTAAAAGAACTTGTTTAAGGGTTTCTTGAGGTGAGTTTTTAAAGGTGTCAATAATAAGGGAGTAATATTTGGGCTGCCAGAAATTGTGGCTTCCATAGAGACGTTTCCATTTTTCTATATTTTCCTCTTCTCTTTTTTTGATATGAAATTTAGCTTCATTAACGGTCATATTCTCGCGATTTA